>JBMORT010000005.1:0-2410 GCA_049319825.1 Patescibacteria group bacterium | reverse complement strand
GGTAAGCGTCAATTTAACCCCATCTATACTTCGAACCGCGAATTTGTCATGATCGATCCAAAAACGCACGAGGAGGTCGAGCATGACAAAACCATCACGCAAAGAGGAAAATCTTCAAAAGCGAAAAATTTGGGGGCAGCGCATTCACGAATGGCAACGCGAAGGTATCAGCCAATCCGAATATTGTCGTCGCCATAATTTGAAAGATTACCAGTTCACCTACTGGAAAAAACGGTTGGCAGTGTCCGGTCTTCCGGCGGTCTCCTTTCTCGAAGTTCAACTTGATTCCGCCCTTAAAGCCGCCCGCGACGAATCGGGATTAAAGCTTGTCCTGAATGACCAATACCATATTGTGATCGAACGGGATTTCGATGAGATCGCCTTTCAGCGGGTGCTTGCGGCGTTGAGGCGTGCGTCATGCTGATGCCGACCACAACCCGCGTTTTCTTAGCGACCGGATCAACGGATATGCGCAAATCCATAAACGGGTTATCGATTTTGATCGAGAATCAATTCGAGATCGATCCGTTCTCCGGTCACTTATTCGCCTTTTGCAACAGGCGCCGGAATATCGTCAAGATCCTTTATTGGCAGAGGACGGGCTTCTGCGTTTGGATGAAACGTTTGGAGAAGGATCGCCTCATCTGGCCGGAAAGCCCTGATGCGATCCACGAGATCGATCAACGCCAACTATGCTGGCTTTTGGAAGGATTGTCGCTGAATCAGACCAGAGGCCATGCGGCGCTTCATTACCGAACCCTGATGTAGTTATATTTTTCAATTAGAAGTCAAAAAGTACTACCAATAGTCATGCTGATATGCTATGGCAATCAGCATGACTATTGACGTAGAAAATCTTCCGGAAGCCCCATCCCAACTTAAAGAAATCATTGTCGCTCAGGCTGAAAAATATGAGGCGAAGATTGAATATCTGGAAGAACGAATTCGTCTGCTTCAAAATGAGATATTCGGTCGCAAAACCGAAAAACACCCCGTGATAGATCAGAAGCAACTGCTTCTTTTTAATCCCCCTGATAGTGAAACAATCGAAGAATCTGATTCGGAGATTGTTATTGAAAAGCATACACGCAAGAAACGTGGCCGCAGGCCGCTTCCAAAAGATCTGCCGCGGATCGATGTCGTTCATGATATCGATGATTCCGATAAGATTTGCGGCTGCGGAGCGCGACTGAGCTGTATCGATGAGGAAGTTTGCGAAAAACTGGACTATATTCCCGCCAAAATACGCGTGATTCGACATATTCGCCCTAAATATGCCTGCAAATCATGTGAAGGGGTTGAAACGGAAGGTCCGACTGTAAAAATCGCACCGCCGCCGGTTCAATTGATCCCAAAAAGCAACGCCACTCCCGGCCTTTTAGCCCATATAATGATATCCAAATTTGAAGATGCTCTACCATTTTACCGGCAAGAAAAAATATTTGACCGGCTGGGGATTGATTTAAATCGGGCCACCATGAGCAACTGGGCGATCAAAATATCCGAATGTGTCCAGCCGCTGCTCCCGTTCCTCGAAAATTTATTACGTTCCGGACCGTCCATCGGTATCGACGAAACCACGGTTCAAGTCATGAAAGAACCGGGGCGATCCAATACAGGCAAATCTTACATTTGGGTATATCGCGGCGGCGCCCCGGATAAACCAGTGGTGCTCTATCAGTACCATCCGACGCGCAGGGGCCAGGTGCCGTTAGATTTTCTCAAAGGCTATCATGGGTATGTCCAGACAGATGGATATGCTGGCTATGACGAGTTGGGGCGCCAAAAGGGTATTACGCTTGTGGGATGCATGGCACATGCGCGGCGCAAATTTCATAAAGTCATCAAAGCCAAGTCAAATCCGAAGAAAAAAGGACTCGCTGATGAAGCGGTTGGATATATAAAGCAATTATATCGAATTGAAAAGCATGCCACTGAAAATGGGTTTACATCGGAACAGCGCTACGAATATAGACAGCAACTGGCAAAACCGGTGTTGGCCGAATTTAAAACCTGGCTGGATAAAAAAAGCGAAATAACGCCGCCAAAAGGATTATTGGGCACCGCGATCAATTATGCGCTCAATAATTGGGACCGTTTGGAACGATATATTGATCATGGCGATTTGAGACCGGATAACAACCTTGTTGAAAATGCGATCCGGCCGTTCACGGTAGGCCGGAAAAACTGGCTGCTCTGTGGTGCTCCTCATGGTGCAGCGGCCAGTGCGGTTATGTATACGCTAATAGAAACCGCCAAGGCGAACGGATTAAAACCCTCCGACTATTTGCTCTACCTCTTCGAAAAATTACCGTTTGCGAAATCCGATGACGATTATCGGAATCTATTGCCCCAATCGATCAATCCTGACTTGCTGAAAAATTGACCGTGGGGATAAATTGACGCTTAC
>JBMORT010000004.1:0-18359 GCA_049319825.1 Patescibacteria group bacterium | reverse complement strand
ACTTCTCCCTACGGTCGAAGTAAAGAATATATTATTACATCGTACAACAGCGTGTATGCAGTTCGTGCTTTTTCAAAGCCCTCTCCCATATTTGCTACGCAAACATCGCATACACGCGAACGTTATATGAAATAAATTTTTTTGTTATTAGATTTTTTCTCAAGCTACTTTTTTCTTTAAATAAGGAAGTAAAATAAGTTTTTTTCTTTTATTATAAAGGGGATATATGGATATTTTTTGCTCCATACTTCCGCAAAAAATGTTTATTTTATAAGGGGAATAAGGTGTTTTCTCCGCTATCGCTACGAAAACGGTTTTAATTGGAAAAAGGCAAAAAGTTTTATATACTTAAATTAGTTTTAACTTATTAAAGAGGCAATATGGCAAACGAAAGAAAAACCGAAATAATTACAAGAGATCACTTTTCCAAATTTTTGGATTCTATTTATATTGAAGAACAACGCTCAGATAATCCAAAAATTGATAAATTGCTAAAATCTGCCTCAAAAAAAGGCGGTGGGAAAGGTTATCCAGAATTTATAATCAGCTACAAAACCAATCCTGATTTACTGATTGTTATTGAATGTAAAGCAGATGTAACAAAACATGAAAGCAAAGATCGTGATAAATATGCAGATTTTTCAGTTGATGGTGCTTTGCTTTATGCTTCCTATTTATCCAAAGGATTTGATGTTTTAGCAATCGCAGTTAGCGGAGAAACAAAACAATCATTAAGGGTTTCTCATTTTTTACATTTGAGAGACGAGAAAAAAGCGACTCCAATTTTCGGAGATAAATTTTTATCCGTTGATGATTATTTGAACGGATATTTAAAAAGTCCTGAAAAATTTAGACAAGATTATAATTCGCTTTTGGATTTTACAAAACAACTTAACGAAAAATTACATACTTACAAAATTCTTGAAAGCCAAAGAAGTTTGCTTATTAGCTCGATTTTGATTGCTTTAGAAAATACCGCTTTTAAAAGATCTTATGCCTCTCACAAGAAAGCTGAAAATCTTGCAGTTTCTTTAATTCAAACAGTTTCCGATGAATTGGAAAGTGCAAACATTACAGGCAAAAAATTAGAAAATCTAAATACTCAATTTAGTTTTATTAAAACAGACACTTCTTTATCTAAAAAGGAAAATGTTTTGAAAGAAATTATTGACGAGATTGACGAAAACATAAACGCTTTTATCAAAACTCACAGATATTTTGATGTTTTAGGTCAGCTTTATATTGAATTTTTGAGATATGCAAACAGCGACAAGGGTTTAGGAATTGTTTTAACACCGCCACACATTACAGAACTTTTTGCTGATTTGGCACAAGTAAATAAAAATTCTATCGCTTATGATAATTGTACTGGAACAGGCGGATTTTTGATTAGTGCGATGAAAAAAATGATCGCAGATGCAAAAGGCGATGAAACAAAAATCAAAGAAATAAAATCAAAACAACTTATCGGAACTGAATATCAATCGCATATTTTCGCTTTGGCGGTTTCAAATATGTATATCCACCAAGACGGGAAAACAAACATTATAAATGGTAGTTGTTTTGATGAAGAAATAATTGAAGAAGTAAAATCTAAAAAGCCGACTGTTGGCTTTTTGAATCCGCCTTACAAATCAAACAAAAAAACTGATACCGACGAATTAGAATTTATTTTGAACAATTTAGAGTGTTTAGTTGATGGCGGAACTTGTGTTGCGATTGTGCCAATGCAAAGTTCTTTGGCGACAAGCGGTAAAGTTTTGGAATTAAAAAAGAAACTTCTTGAAAAACACACTTTACAAGCGGTTTTATCAATGCCAGATGAATTATTTTTTAATTCAAAAGTCGGCGTTGTCTCTTGTGTTATGGTTTTTACAGCACACAGACCACACCCAAATCACAAAGAGACATATTTTGGATATTACAAAGATGACGGTTTTGTAAAAAGAAAAACAAAAGGCAGAATTGACGCTTATGGAAAATGGCAAGAAATAAAAGAAAAATGGCTTGCTAATTTTGAAAACAGAAAAAATGAACCGGGATTTAGTGTGAATCAAATTATTACAGCAGATATGGAATGGTCAGCAGAAGCCTACATGGAAACTGATTATTCAAAATTATCTGACAATGATTTTATTCAAACACAATTAAACTATGTTACTTTTTTATTGGGCAATAGTTTATCAGAGCAAGTTTCTAAAATGCCATTTTCTAAAAACAAAGTTGATCTAAATACTACGGATTGGAAAGACTTTGAAATGACGGAACTGTTTGATATAAAAGGAAGTAAAACAACCCCTCTTTTAGAATTAGCAGAATATGGAAAAGGCAAATATCCATTTGTTACAACACAAGCAACCAACAATGGAGTTGAAGGATTTTATGATTTTTATTCAGAAGAAGGAGAAGTTTTAGTAGCAGATAGTGCAGTTTTAGGGTATTGCTCTTATCAATCTTTGCCATTTTCAGCAAGCGATCATGTAGAAAAATTGATACCTAAATTTAAAATGAATAAATATTTAGCAATGTTTTTAGTAACTATTTTGAACTTAGAACAATACAGATATAACTATGGTAGAAAATGTAGCCAAGATAGAATGAAAAAAATAAGTATAAAATTACCAAGCAAAAACGGAAAACCAGATTTTGAGTATATGGAAAATTATGTTAAATCTTTGTCCTATTCTTCAAGTTTATAATTTAATCAAAAAATATTATGAAAAAAAGTACAGTTTCTAAAACCGCAATCAAAAAAGAGCGTGATCCAAAGAAAGTTGAGAAAGTTCTCAAACAAAAAGGATACGATAACGGAAAATTGCCAAAAGGAAAAGAATTGCATCATGTAAAATCAGTTGCAGAAGGTGGAAAAACTACTACAAAAAATACAAGAGTAGTTTCAAAAGCTAAACATCAACAAATCCATAAAAACAGAACAAAAAGAGGAAAAATATAATAAGGAGTTTTTGAAAAATGAAATTCACCCCTTTAATTCCCCTCTTTCATTTTTCAAAAACAGAAAAAAACTTATTTTACACAATTAGAAAAAGAAAAAAGTAGCTTGAGAAAAGAAAATTAAGGATAAAAAAATTTACATCATATAACACGGCATATCTGGTTCAGAAATTTTGCACTATAAAAAGCTAAGGAATGCAAAATTTCTTCACCCAAATTTGCCAAAAACTAATTGATTTTTAAAGGAATTTTGGCAAACTTCAGATATTCCGAAACGTTAGCCAAAATCGCTCCGCGATTTTGGCTAAGGTGCTGCGGCTCCGCCGCTGTTATCCTCGTCGCAGAGCGACTTCGTCTAACAGCGGCTATGCGCCATGTCGTCTCTGCCTACCGCAGAGCCGCCACCGCGCATGAGCCGCAGCACCTTAGGCGAAATTCCAAATGCGCACTTCCAAAGTTTTATATACATCAGTTAAATTTATTTAAGTATGACAAAATTACTCTTAACATCTACGGGGCTTGCAAACCAAAATATCACGAATCAGTTTTTGCAAATAATTGATAAGCCAGTTTCTCAAATCAAAATTATTTTCGTTCCCACCGCATCAAGAAGTGAAGAAGAATTAAAATATGTTGATGAATCTAAAAAAGAACTTCTTGATTTAGGTATTCTTGAAAATAACATCAAAATTTTGAATTTAGATAAACCCGTTTCATTTCAAGAAGTTGAAGATTTTGATGTTATTTATGTATGCGGTGGAAATACTTTTTACTTGCTAAATAAAGTTAGAGAAACTGGCTTTGATAAAGTAATTATTGAATTTGCAAAAACTGATAAACTTTATTTCGGAGTAAGTGCTGGAAGTATTTTAGTTTGCCCGAATATTGATATTGCAAGCCCCTTTGACGAGAATGATGTCAATTTAACTGACTTAACAGGACTAAATTTAACTGATGTAATTGTTTCCCCCCATTATAAAGATGAAGAAAAGGCAATCATTGATGATTTTAAGAAAAAGTCGCAATATGAAGTTGTCCCTTTAACTGATGAGCAGGCATTATTAGTTTTAGACGGGGAAACAGAAATAGTGGAATAGTGCGCGCATTTGGAACATCGCCTAACAAAGTATATGAGGTTCAAGAAATTTGGCACAAAAATATTCAAAGGAAGCCAAATTTCTTTCTCCCAAATTTACAAAAATTCAAATTTAATTTTAAAGGATATTTTTGTAAACTTCTCATATACTTAAACGTTAGCCAAAATCGCTCCGCGATTTTGGCTAAGGTGCTGCGGCTCCGCCGCTGTTTTCCTCGTCGCTTCGCGACTTCGTCTAACAGCGGCTATGCGAAAGGCCGCCTCGCGCCTCCGGTGCGGCGTCCCTTCGCATGAGCCGCAGCACCTTACGCGAAATTGTATTAATATTATTTTTTATGGAAATACCAAAACAAGAACATTTTCCAGTCAAAGATAAACTTCACACTGATATTCTTGAGCAAAAGTATGGTCCGATCCATGCGGAAGTTTTAAGACATGACAATGTGCGGGAAATAAAAAAAGGTTCTGAGCGTATCAGAGAAGCACGACTTGTGGATGAGAAAAATGTTCTAAGAACGTATGCCCTGACTTTTTTGACGTATGACAAAGGCAACAGCGAGATTGCGAATATTGATGATGAAATTAGACAAGGTGGCTTAATTGGCCAAACATTTCGCAAGTATGGCTACACGATCAAGAAGAATGTGATTGATGTTTTTATCATGCCGATACCCGCCAAGATGAGTGATGATTTTAAAGTCGAGGCAAAGGAAGCAAAAGCAAGATTAACGGAATTTTATGCTAAAAAAGCTGGCACTACCCCCACAATTTACGGAACTGTTTTAGAAATTTATAGTCCCGATTTTAAAGATCCTGCCGATGGCATAAATGAAGTTGATGTCAATCAAGTGAATCCACTGACAGGAGCATTGCAGAGTGTCGGGGTCCCAATTGATGAAATATGGGAGCGCCTTGATCGTGCAGCCGAAAATAATGAATGGGATGATTTAAAAGAAAGATACGAACAAGCGCGCCAATTAAGCCAACCTGTCGTACAATCACTTCACGAAAAGATTTTGCAGTATTTGGAAAAAAGTCACGGCAATTAATAAAGAAATAAAAAATAATATTAATGAAACATCGCCTAACAGCGTGTATGAGGTTCAAGAAAAAGTGCGTTAATAATTTTCAGCGGTTGCACTTTTTCTTTCACCCAAATTTCGCCTCCGATATGATAAAATAATAAGGAAGTCGGCGAAACTTCTCATACACGCGAACGTTAGCCAAAATCGCTCCGCACCCCAACGCCTGACCCGCGGCGCATTTAAGACAACAATAAAACAGCCTCTTATTAAAAGCTGTTTTTAATTTTTTCTCAGATCGCTCGCTTCCAGCCTCCGCCGCCGAAGCTTAATGCTTCTCGGCCGCCGGATTCTGATTTCTCCGGCCGCGCCTGTCGTGAAAGCATCAATGAATTTCTCACCGTCCCAAGTCCCGGGATCGGCAAACGCCGGACCCGGTCCGCAATTTCTGCCCAGACAACACAAGCCGTAAGGGTATTGGATACAATCCTGCCCCGGAGAGATGGCCACTCCGCACTTGGCGCACCGAGTGAGCAGCGGCACCACCGGATCGAGATGGCACTAGCCGCACTTTTCAGGATCTCGATTCTCATCAATCACCGGATGTTTATTCCCAAAAAGCGAGAAATCATACTCTGCCGGGCCGCTGTGGCCGCAGGCGTAAGTCTTCACCTCTTCAGTTCTGGCACTAACCCTGCAAGTGTCGTCATCAGATGGCATTCGCGCCTCCTTTCTCCGCTTCGGCGATATTTATTTTTATCAATCAATTTCAGAAGTGTCAAGATAAGTGCGGCCAGAGAACAATTTTTCTAAATTGCCAAAATCCGCGCGGATTGCTACGATTTAAGTAAAGTCTAACAAAATATAAGTATAAATTTACCTGAAAAATCAATAATTAAACGAAAAATATGCAAAAAACACTTATTGTACTCGCAGCAGGCCTGGCTTTAATCATTGCCTTATCCGCCTGCCAAATTTCCCCGGTCAGCGTCACGCCGGAAACGCCTGAACCTGAAACTGAAACTAGCACCAGCCAACCAGTGGGCATGGCCAATCCCGCTTCGCAAAACTGCATCGACAATGGCGGCACGCTTGAAATCCGAAACCGTAAAGCCGGAGAATACGGCGTATGCCTTTTCGACGATAACCGGCAGTGCGAGGAATGGGCGCTGCTCCGCGGCCAGTGTCCGATGGGCGGACTAAAAATCACCGGCTACGAAAACGACGCTCAGGTTTATTGCGCCATCACCGGCGGACAAGTCTAAGGCGTGGGTACGGGAACAGTTACATGCGAAAGAGCTGACGGAATAACCTGTGACGCGCAAGACAATTTTGACGGCGAATGCATTGATATCAATGTTAATAAAGTCACCGGCGCTTATCACTATTACATTAAAACAAGCCCTGCTACTGGACTTTATGGGAAAAATGCCATGGGCAGAATTTGCTTTGAGCCGGCTCAGCTCGAAACCATCAATAGCGACGACTTGTTCTGCTTCACCAATACGCAGGAAGCATTGAATATGTTCCATATCAAAAACATAGACAATGATTGCGCGGAATACTGGGGAGGGGCGCAAGTTGAGATAACAAACTTATCCGAAAATGGCGCTGTACGCTCGAAAGCCGATCCCTGCGCAGAAGACAGCAGCTGCCGATTCAGCGAAGCAGAGCTTGTTCGAGTTATCAAGTTGGATGAAGACACTCCATTCTGTAATAAATAAAATTTTTTTAAATGGAAAAAAAATTGCCTTGTTTAAATTATTAACTTTTAATGATATAAATTTTTTGAAATCCCCGACCAGCAATCCGGAGATCAAACAGAAAAATCAATTACATCATTTTCTATGTTCGAAAAACATCCCAATTTCGACAATCCGGAAGAAATGTTCGAATCCATCCATAACTGGGCGCTGGAAATGCACCGGCGAATTGATGAAAGAGAAAAATATTTTGAACAGCGCAGAAAACCGCTTCCTGAAAAGCTTTATCATGTTACCACCAGGAAAAACGCTCAGCAGATTCTCAAAGAAGGAATCGACCCGTCAAAGCTGATTCTCGAAGACAGCGAAGTGGTGTCATTGTCAGACGATATCGACTATGCCATGGGCGTGGCCGAAGTGACGCAGAACGCCAAAAAAGGCGATTTAGCCGTACTGGAAATAGACACAAAGTATCTGACCCCGTCGCGAACGAAAAATTATCTATTGAAAGCCGACCCTGAAAATCCGGATCCGATCGAGGGCGCGGAAATACACGAGGCGCATTATGAATCGACGATACCGCCGGAGGCGATCAAAGTGCCTAGAAGAAACAAAGACCAAGGAAAATATTGATTTATTAAATTAATATAAACATATGCCGCGAAATTTCACGTGCCGCGCTTTAATTGTTATTTTAATGGTTGCCTTTTCAATGACTCTGACCGGATGTTCGCATCGGCCTTTTCTCAAATCAGAAGAAGACTCTAGTGAAGATATAAATTCAATCGCCGAAGAAGAACAAATGGCTTCATCCGATAGCATCGCATTGCCTACGACAAGATTTGCAGACTGGAGAGACGACATTCCATCGAACGCTGAAAAAATTAAAACGCTGGAACTCGATTTAAATGGCGATGGTGAAAATGAAATCGCAGTTCTTTATCTCAATCCGAGTGTTATCAGAAGAGAAGGAGATATAAGAAAAATTTTTTATTTGAATATTTATCAAAAGAAAGCTGACGGCTGGTATAAAATTAAGCAAGACGAAGCGACTGCCGCGGGAGGAACCGTTGACACCGCATTTTGTCTGTTTAATTCCATCAATTTGGGAAATGACAAAACGCAGGAATTGCTGGTCAGCAAATGCTCGCAGCAAGGGGGCCCGAGCGGCCTTAGCGGATATTATGTTTTCGGCCTGACACCCGGAGGATCGCTGGACGATCTAACCATTCCGAAAGGCTACCTTCACAAAGAGGATCTGCTGAGGCCCGGAGATGACTTTGAGATGCTTAAAAAGGTAGAAGCAAGCGGAAAAGGGATAGAAGAAACCTATGAAATCGCCTGCGCGTCCCGCGACTGGTTTGCCAGCCGTTTCGGCGACCAAGCAGGCGGATTTTGCCGCCAGGTCACGCTGTATATCCCCTATTCGCAAAATGCTTTCGGCGAGCGCCAAGTATTGGAAGATAAAAATTTGATTTATACCGAGCAGTTTGAAACAACTGCCTTATCAGCGAATAAATCTTTTCACGTAAATTTTAATCGTCCGATTTGGCTTATCTCATCTGAAACCCAAAATTCCACAGAAATTAAATTATCAGACCCATTAAACTATTTTGTTATGAATTTCGGAGATGATTTTAATGCAATCAGGATTTTTTCCCTGAATAATGTGGAAATTCCCGACGATATCGATTCCACTGACACAAAAAAACTACTTGAAATATTCTGTGACCGGACAAAAAATTATTCGGACTACGGGAATCAAGTGTTGAATTGCGCTATTTCAGGTGACATCGCCATCGCTCAAGGAAAGCATACCTTAATAATGGCAAAGTTTTTTGAAGGCAGTGATAATAGCGTAAGTATATGCTTATCTGCCGAAGACAGAGAAATAACTTACTTCGACGAAGCTGTAATGAAAACCATCATTGACTCTTTTCGGATGCAAGCGTCTGATATAAATCAATGAGCAATTTAATTCAAAACATCTGATCAAATATCGCCTTCACAAAAAGACCGATATCCCCTACCGACTCGGGTGGTTCAATAACCCGCGCGTCAATATATAAGTCAGCGACGAAAGCTGGAGAAAGGACACGCCGGCGCACGAGAAAAAATGGTTTGAAGATTACGAAAAAAAGATGAAAATTATCTATTGAAAGCCGACCCTAAAAATCCGGATCCGCTTGAAGGAGCCGAGATTCACGAGGTGCATTATCAATCAACCATTCCGCCCGAGGCGATCAAGGTCGTCAAACCTACCACTCAATAGCTTATGCCAAGCATCGAAGTCGAAATCCGAAGTTTTATTTCCAAAGAGCAGTACGACCGCCTGCTGGAATTTTTCAAACAAAACGCCGAACTGGTTAAAAAAGATTATCAGGAAACTTTTTATTTTGATTGCGACCAAGACCTAAGAATCCAAAAAAACAATTTCTTTTCCAAAATCTAGATGGAAAAAGGCAAAATCCACGATGACTTCCGCGAAGAGATTGAAATTAAGTTTGATAAAGACGATTTTGAAAAGCTCGAGCAATTATTTTTGTCGCTCGGCTTCGATGTGCAAATAAAATGGTTTAGAAAAAGATTTGAATTCGAGTGGGAGGGCGTTACCGTCTGCCTCGACGACACCAAAGGCTATGGCCTGATAATCGAGCTGGAAAAAATGGCTTCAAAAGACGACCAAGAAAAAATTCATGAGGATCTCAAGCGAAAGCTCGCCTCCTTGAACGTCGCGCTGACGCCGAAAGAGGAATTCGATAAAAAGTTCGAGGAGTATAAAAAAAATTGGCCGAGTTTATCGTCAAATTGATCAACCCAATTGACAAAATCAATTATAGAATCTACCATGGATTAAACCACCAGCGGAGAGGAGAGGCAAATTGACCCATAAGTCAAAAAGAAAGAAACAACCGATTTTCCGTTTCGAGCAGTCACATCTGAAGAAATATCCCTGGCTATTTTGGGTAAAAAATGCTTATGAAACGGCCGATCAGGCCATTCGTCGCCTAAAAAAAATAACTAAGAACATTGCTTGCCGCGCCGGCTGCGACGCCTGCTGCCAAAATTCGGAAGTTAATGTTTTCGCCGGAGAGATTTGCGTCATTTCTTGGTACGCGGCGGAAATCATGGATCAGGCGACCCAAGACAAGCTGATCAAAAACATCAAGGCGCAATCCGAAAGGCGAGCCTGCCCGTTTCTGTGCGATCGCCGCTGCGCCATCTATCCGGTCCGGCCGCTCAACTGCCGGCAATACCACGTATTGAACCGGCCATGCGCGCCGGGAGAAGACATCGCCAAGGATCGGCCTCGGGACATCTGTATTCCCGCCAACGACGAGGACACATACAAAGCGGCCGTTTACATGCTCAAAGGCAGCTACCTGAATTTTTCTCTGCAGCAATGCGCGCAGGTTGTCGCCGATGGCAATTTTCTTGCCTTTGCCAATTTGCTACATCGATTTAATTTCTTAATTCTCATCGATACCATCGAAATGTATCGACAAATAAAAAAATAATTCCTCGCCGCCACTGGTGAGGTTTTTCGTAAAATGCAATCGCTTGTTGTAATTTATTGAATTTATTCAATATAATTGTTAAAATTCAATTAACAATCAAAGTAACAAAAACTTATGGCCAAACCAAAAATCAATTACGCAGTGGACATTCTAATGACAATTTCATTCATTCTCACCGCCGCCACCGGCATTATCATTTTCTTTTTTCTGCCCGGCGGAATCAGGCAGGGCGGTCATCAGGAAATCGGCGGCGTCTCCAGGCACTCCCTGGCGGATCTTCACAATTGGGCGGGCATGCTCATGATAATCCTTATCCTCATCCACTTTATCCTGCACTGGACATGGCTGATATCGATGACGAAAAATTTATTTAAAAAGAAACCGAATATTGAACAAAACAATTAAGTATGGCTGATATTCCACAAGCAAACAACGAAAACGACGGGCAATCGGCGCCCAAGCAAATCGTATTCGGCAATCTGGGCGGCCTGGAAAAGCTGATTACCAATATTATTGATAAAAACAAGAATCAAATCCCTGACTTTTTGGAAAAGCTTGATATTGCCAAAGTGAAAATCAACGGCCGGACTTTTTCGAGCTGGAGCGAGGTCGCTGCGGAGTTTAAAAACTTAAGCAGCACCGCTGCGCCAAATGCGCCGCTTAATATTTCCTATGACGATAAAGCAATCACTTCGGACACGCAAATCACGGGCCAAGCGGCCAATCGAAAGTCCGCATCGCCTGCCTGGCCGGGTGAAACAAAAGCGATCCATGTCGGCGGCGGATTCGCATTTTTTAAAATTCTTCTTATTCTGGCCGGCCTGGGAATAATGGCCTATTATATTTACAAACTTGTTTCATAAAAATTATGAGAAAATTTATTTTTTTTCTTTCAATCGCGGCAATTTTATTCGCGGCGTCAGCTTGCTCACTGACCGGTATCGGCATCCCGGAGGGGAAAGAAGCCTATATCGGGCGCTGGACGGGAGATAATACGACTATGACAATTTATGATAATGGCAGAATCAAATATGAGGAAAAAATCGGCACGCCCACCTCGCTAGAAGCGCCGATCCAGGAGTTTACTGACGAACACATTACATTTGGTATTTTTTCTTTTAACAAAACCATTCGCATTGACCGGCCGCCTTATCTGGAAAATGACTACTGGAAAATGCAAATTGACGGAGAAACTTTATCAAAAGGCATGGAAATTAAACTAAAACCGATTACCCAAGAGGATATTAATCAAGACTTGCTGGACTATTTGTATAATAATGTGCCCGAAATCAAAGATGCGGAAAACAGAATAATGACATATGCCGAAGCTGACGTAAAATTATCAATGTATATCGAAGCCGAGCCTGACCCGAATTCCAAAAATATTTATGACCGAGATTATTACCGAATCTATGTCGGCGAGGACCACCAGGGAACCAGACAAATCAATGTTTACCGATTTTTGATACATAAAGATACGCGGGAAATATTATATGTCGATCCGATAACTTTTGAGCCAATAACTTTGGAGCAATGGCGCACAAATAAATAATTATGTATAAGTGGATCCTTTTCGACCAAGCCAATGTTTTAACGCATCACGTATTCACCACCAAAAAGCTCTACTGCACCGATCATCAGTGCTTTCCGGCCAAAGATCTGGAAAAAATTTATTATACTGAAAAATTTAAGCTTTTTGAACTGGGAAAGATAGATTCCACGGAGCTTATATCAAGTTTTCTGAAGGAATATAAGCTCTGCCTGACCGTCCAAGGATTTCGCCGGCTTTATCGGAAAAGCATTGAACCGATTGCCGGCATGAAAGAGCTGGTCGAATCGCTCAGGCAAAATTTTAGGCTGGCCACGTGGATAAACGAAGGCGCGGAATGGGCCGAGCACAAATTTGACGCGCTGGGATACAGGCATTTTTTTGAAGCAAATATTATTTCCGGCGATCTGGGTGTGGCCAAGCCGAACGAAGAATTTTATGTCAAAGCTTTGCAAATAGTCGGCGCCGACCCGAAAGAATGTTTGTTTATTGATGATCTTGAAAAAAATTGCCAAGGAGCCAGAGCTCTTGGAATAGATTCAATACAATTTTTCACTCCCGACCGGCTGAAGCAGGAGCTGAAAAAGTTTTCAATTATCGGCAGATAAATATGAAAGAGGCGCCTGCGCTTAATCCGCTGGCAATCGCCAGAGTATCTTTTAAAAAAAATCGCCAGATTGTTTAAACCTGGCGAAAAAATGCTAGCTATTTCTTGCTTTAACCTCCTCATCAATTAAAGTTTCAATCTCAGCGCGGCCTGCTCGATAACCGAGGATGTAGGCCGCGCTGTGGTGGCGCCACCGGTGCGGCGGCAAATACCCGCCGTCGAAGCCGAAGTCATGGCCGCGCTGCCATTTGGCGGCCGCGTCGGCGCCCTCGACCTTTGGACAGCCTTGGTGATGCTGCCCGGTCAGGTTCCAGCAAAGCTGGCAATGGTCCCCTTTCCGAACCATCGTCTATCTCCCGCGCTGGCAGCAGGAGATAAACTTTAAGCCCTTTAAAGCTCTCCTGCTGTGACAAACAGAATATTATATTATCACACTTTTGATTTTTTGTCAACGAATTACTTGGCTTTTTATTATTTTTTTGATAGAATTTATACAAATGAAGAAAACCTATGGATCAAAAAAATCAAAGCCAATTTCCCCAGTCAATGGAGCCGATCAAGCCGGACAATGACCGCAATAAACTGGCGATAATTATTGCCGTCATATTACTGACGATCGGAATAATCGCTTTTACAATATTCTATTTAGTCAAGCAGAACATATTAAGAACCGAACAACTGAAAGAGTCCGCCGCTTCATATTTCCCTTTCATCCCGGTGATCGCCATTTTCATTCCATCCATGTTCATTAAGAAAAGCAATCAACCTCCGGGAAAACAGCGACGTCAACTGCTGGCGGTGGTGATCGCCACGGTCATTATCGTCATGGCCAGCGTGGCCGCCTGGATATTTTTATCACAAAAATAAACCAAAAATATATTAGAAAAAGGCCCGATTTGATCCGGCCTTTTATGGTGGCAAAATTTCTCGAAGTCCGAAATCGACACCCAGCGACCGCAATCCGGACACGACCTTGCGGTGATTGGATACCGACTCTTTAAGGAATACGCAGCTGTGGTTTTTAACGTCCTCTTGGAGTTGAGCCGATTGGGATTGGAGTATCATGAAATCCCCATCGCGCAGTTTGGCCAAAGGCCCGCTGTCCTTGACCTTAAGAACCAAGGGGCTTGATTGGACCACTTGCGCGATATAAGTATATCCGACCATGCCGGTAATCCAAATCACCAGAAAATCTCCGGGATTTAGAGTGCAGGCGGATTCCCGCAAATCAACGCTACTGCTGTCAGACATCAATTTTTCTCCCTCGATAACGAATCGAAATCCATGGTTCTCGATCGCTTGGCTTCAATCAATTCCCGAAAATCATTTATCGACATGACTACTGCCAACTCTTGACCGTCGGCGACAATTAACGTGCGCTCGGCTGAAAAAAAGATACCGGGAATTACTTTGGAGATTTCACTAATTTCAATTTTTTTCATCTCTCTCCCCCGCTCACGATCGGCATTGCGCAATATTAAAATACTAGCAATTAACGATAATTTGGTCAATCATTGACAACAATCCTTTTTTTATATACCATAAAACTCCATCCGCCAGCCGACCAAGGAGGTAGCAGCATGAATATCCCCAATATCGCCATTATCGGCGGCAGCGGTCTTCGACAAATCGAGGAAGCCAAACTCACATTTCAATATTGCATCAAAACCCCTTACGGCGACCCATCTTCTCCGGCTTACCAAATGAGATTCACGGACTTGCCGGCAGATTCTCCGGAGTTTCTTTTTTTGCACAGGCACGGAGCCGGACACGCCATTCCGCCGCATCAAATCAACGAGCTGGCCAATTTCTTCGCTTTGATGCGAGAGCAAATTGACATCGTCTTCAATTTCACCGCGGTCGGCGCCCTGACCGACGTTCCGGTCAAGCTGAATGTCGGGGATTTTGCTCTAGTCACGAAGGTGGTGGACCAGACGGGCCCGCGCACCGGAAAAACATTTTTTCAAAACGGCTGGTCCGGACATTACCCGACCGAGCATGTCGGCTGCGCGTATTTGACTCGCGTGTTCGTCGAGGCTTGCGAAAAGCTGGGGTTCCCCTATCATCTCAATAAAACATGCGTAGCCATCGAAGGCCCGCAATTCGCCAACTCGGCCGAGCTGAAGCTGTACCGATGGCTCGGTTGCGATCTGATCGGCATGACGCAAATCCCTTTCGCTAAACTGGCGATCGAATCAAACATATGCGTGCTGATCATCGCCATGGTCACTGACGACGCCACGGAAAACACCTTGGTCACGGGCGAGCTGGTCGAGCGGAGAATGAAAGAAATCAGCGCCAAAGCCGCGGCGCTGATCAAGCAAATGATGGGATCAAAGCTCATGGCCGAATACGCCGAGAGCATGGCAATCGGCTGCGTCAGCTGCGTTCACGGCCCGGAATCGATCGTCACTGATGAAAAATTATGGACGGATCATCATCGAAAACTTTTCGAGCTGATGTTTCGCCGCCGGAAAAACATGCAGTACAAATAACAAGACCGCGCCACACTGACGCGGTTTTTTGAAAACTTAAAACTTAAAACGCAAAGTGCAAAAAACAGAATAAAACTCAAAATATTTAATCAAGCATTACTTTATACCTGCTGCTTTTTCCTTTTTATTGTTGCTTTGCGTTTTGCATTTTGCACTTTAATCTTTCACTACTGCCCCGCCTGGCTGATCGGCTCCTTCGCCACCTCGGCGCGCTTAAAAATTCTTCTGGCGAGACCGTTTTTAAGTCTGTATATTTCTTCGCTCTTTAATAAAAATGAAAATAAAATAAAAGTCAGGACGCCCAGCAAAGCGGAAACCGCGCCCTGCAAAAAGATTCCGTAAAATTTCTGCATATTCACGATATAAGACATCGGGTACTTGGACAGCTGGACGACAATGGCCATCATCGCGGCGGCGATTGATATTTTAAGCAACGCTTTCATGATGCTTTTTACCCCCAGCTCCCCCGCCTTCAAGCGCAAGGCCACGAAAAGCAGGACGACGTTGAGCACGTTGGAGATTGAAAACGCGGCGGCTAATCCCAAGATATTCCAATATTTCACGAAAATCAAACTTAAAATAATGTTGACCAAGGTGGCGATCAAGCTCATTAAAAATGGGATCAGGGTGTTTTGCATGGAATAAAAAGCTCTGGCGATCAGCGGAATTAACGCTTGGGCGAACAAGCTCAGGCTGAATATTCCCACCGCGTCGGCGGTCAAAATGGTGTCCGCCCAGCTGAATTGCCCGGAGCCCAGCACCACGCGCACGATTTGGATTCGTAAAAGAATAAACAACACGGTGAATGGAACGATAAAAAAAATTATCTGCTTGAGCGTGGAGTCGAATGTTTTTTTGAATTCATCCAAATTTCTTTGAGCAAAGGCCAAAGACATGGCCGGAAAGGCGGCCAAGGCGAACGAAATGCCGAAAATGCCCAAAGGGAAGCTTTGCAAGTTATTGGCCAAGTTGTAAACGGCGATCGAACCGGCGGTCAAGCTCGATCCGAGAACGGTGACCACGATCAAGTTCAACTGCATGGTCGCCAGGCCCATGGTGCGCGGCAGCATCATCCGGCCGATCTGCCTGATATTTTTATTTTTAAGCTCGAAAACCGGCCGATAGCGAAATCCCAGCTTGATAATCAGCGGCAATTGAATCATCATGTGCAAAAAAGCGCCCAAAATCACGCCGATCGCCAAACCGTATACGCCAACATAATCCACCAAAAATATGGCGCCCAAAATAATGCCGACGTTATACATGATCGGCGCCAGCGAAAAAATCAAAAATCTTTTAAATGATTGCAAAACACCGCTGAAAATCCCACTGATGCCAAGAAGTAAAGGGCTTAAAAACATAATCCTTGTCAAATTGGCGGTGATCTTCAGCTGCTCGCCTTCAAATCCCGGGGCGATGTATTTCATCAGCCACGGTGTGACCAAAAGCAGCGCGGCGCAGCCGACAGTTAAAAGAATCAAAACCGTGTTCAAGACGTTATTGACCAAATCCCAAGCTTCTTTATTTTCCTTGTAGCCCTCGTGATCGGCCTTTTTAAGCAGTGAGGTAAAAATCGGGATAAAGCCGGCGGACAGCGCTCCCAAAATCACCAAATTATAAATCAAATCCGGCACGCGAAAGGCGGCGTAATACATGTCGAGTTCCGATCCTGCGCCAAACTCGCTGGCCAGCACCCTGTCTCTGATCACGCCTAAAACGCGGCTGGCGACCGAAGCCAAGCTGATAATGGCCGCGCCGGAAATAATGGACGAGGTTTTAGAATTGAGAAGATGTTTTATTTTTAAAAAGGCGGTCATGATTATGTGATTATGAAGTTATGTGGTTATGATGTTATTGACACAAAATATTACATTCTAGTCATTTAACCGACCTAGCACATTACTGATCAATCCGTTAAGTTTTGTTTCTGCTTTATCGATTTGAGCTAAACATTTTTTTAACTCTTCTTGATCAATGTAGTTTACGTCAAAACAAATGTACAAATCGCTCTTAACCTCATACAAGCATCCGCGAGCGATTCCATAAAATCTCAAATTTTCCTTATAAAAATATCTTCCAAAACCTTCCGCGATATTCGCCGCGACTCCTCTCGCGCTTTCCCGAAAATGTTTTTTTATATTATACTCTTCGAAATTTGGTAATTGTTTTGCTATAGCATAAACCATCCAACATAATTTTCTAGCTTCCTCCCATGCTTCCAAGTCTTCAATCCTTGTTATTTTCATATATAATTTTCATTTAATCTCGTAACCTCATAACCTCAGAACTTGATAACTCTTACTTTATTAGCCTAGCTATCATCCTTTCTTCATCCGTCGGTACTACCATAAATTTGGCTTTAATCGGCAATCCGCGAGTGATAAGCCTTCGCACTTGAGAACTTCTTTCGCCGATGCCGGCCGTGAAAACCACAGCGTCGACCTTGCCCAGGATTGCGGCATACGCGCCGATATACTTTTTAATTCTGTAAACAAACATATCCAACGCCAATTTAGCCTGCTTTTTATTTGATTTTAATATCTCTCTCATGTCTTTAAATCCGGAAACCCCGTAAAATCCTGATTCAAAATTCATAATTCTTTCCAATTCACTGAATTTATATCCCTTGTCATTCAAATAAAACAATATCGCCGGATCAAAATCGCCGGTTCTGGTGGCCATCATCAGGCCTTCAAGAGGCGTAAAACCCATTGAGGTATCGATTGGTTTGCCCTTTTGGATAGCGGAAATACTGCAGCCGGAACCCAAATGGCAGATGATCAAATTAAGCTGAGTTAATTTTTTGTTCAGCTTATTCGCGCTGTTTTCAGCCACATATTGATGTGATAAACCGTGGAATCCATAGCGGCGGATATTGAATTTTTCCGTCAGCTTCCAGGGCAGGGGGTAATACTTGGTTCGATCAGGCAAGTTATGAAAAAAGGCAGTATCAAAGCAGGCGTAGTTTTTCGCCTTTGGCAAAAGCTTCATAACGGCTTTAATGCCTGATAAGTTGTGGGGATTATGCAAAGGCGCCAAGTCGTTTAATTTCGCCAAGTCTTTGATATTTTTAGCGTTAACTAAAAGCGGTTTATAATATTCGTCTCCCCCATGCACATATCGGTGGCCGACTTTTTTAATGGCCGCAAGATCAATTTTTTTGGACTTAAAAAATAAAAAAACAGCGGTGATCGCTTCTTGGTGATTTTTAATTTTGACGAATGTTTTTTTGCCGCCAAAATTGCAAAAGGACTTGCCGCCGATTTGCTCGACGATGCCGGATGAGATGGCCTTTAATTTTTGATCGAATAATTTAAATTTAAGGCTGGAGGAGCCGGCGTTGATGGTTAAAATATAATTTTTCATACTTTGGGTTACAAGATATACAAGATTTATTTTCGAGATGGTACAAGATAT
>JBMORT010000003.1:0-18522 GCA_049319825.1 Patescibacteria group bacterium | reverse complement strand
TGGATAGTTTGAACCTTAACTTGTTTTCTTGAAATGCGCAAGGGTTTAAATTTAATTTTAAATTATTTACTTTATTTTGGTGGAGATGGCGGGAATTGAACCCGCGTCTAGAAGCCTTATCAAAACGATTCTACAAGTTTATCTAAATTAAATTTTTAAGACATAAAGTATAAATTTAGAAAAATCTTTATGTCCGAGGTCTGTTAATTTTCAAAAATTTTTCCAGGCCGAAAAAATTTTCTATCTCGGTTATGACACCGGGACCCGCCTACCGAGCGTCGGCGGCCGATGTGTCGCGGCTATTTAAGCAGCAACAGGAGCAAAGTTCGGAACGCGGAATGCGCTCTTTACTTTGTTAAATAAGTTTGCACTTATTGATTTTGCCAAAGTTTTACGAGATTACGGCAATACTCGACTTGCTCATTTTGTAAAGAACCCCTATCGAGGCCTGTCATCCCCAAAATTAAACCTTCATCGCTTCACGAATTTTTTTATCTACCTCGCGTTTTTTAATAAGATCGCGCTTTTCATATTTTTTCTTTCCTCTGCCAATCCCAAATTCCAGCTTGATCTTATTGCCTTTAGTATAAACTCTAATCGGTATTAAAGTCAAGCCCTTTTGCTTAATTTTCCCATAAAGAGAGGCCAGCTCCCCTTTCCGAAGAAGAAGCTTCCGCGGCCTGGTCGGATCATAATCTAAAATTTTCCCGGCCATTTTATATGGAGGGACATGCGCGTTCGTAAGCCACGCTTCATTACCTTTTAGGGTAACAAAAGCGCCAGCTAAGGATATATGACCGGTTTTTATTGATTTAACTTCTTGGCCCGTAAGAACAATACCCGCCTCAAAACGTTCAAGAATTTCGTAATCAAACCCGGCTCTTTTGTTTATAGAAATTATTGCCATACCATAAATTATAAACAAAATAAAGGCAACAATCAACCGCCTGCCCCGAGCAACCGCCAATCTTCCTTGTTTTTCAACTATTTTTATGGTAATATTAAAAAAATAAATTAACAATATATAATCCTTTAAATAAATTTTATGCCAGACCAAAAGCCGGTTACCTTCAACATTTCCACCCTGACAATCGTAAAAATTATTTTAACCCTGCTTATTTTGTATTTTACCTACCTGATGTGGGACGTACTGGTGCTGATTATTATGGCAATAATTTTATCAGTTTTGATTGATCCCCTGGCTGACCGCTTTGAAAAGAAAAAAATCCCCCGGACACTTGCTGTTCTTTTGGTTTATATCATTCTCCTTTCTCTTGTCGCTCTCATTATTGTTTTGATTATTCCGCCGCTAACTGCCCAATTCCAACAGCTTACCGACAATCTCCCAAATTACTGGGAACGGCTAAAATCTATGGGAGCCCACGATCTTTTGGCAAAATATGATCTCTCCGCTCTTCAAAATAGTTTTAAATCCATTGAAACAAACTTAACGCAGGGAATATTTTCTGGTTTGGGCGGAATTTTCGGCGGTGTTGTTTCTTTCTTCCTTATCTTAGTTTTAACTTTTTACATGGTCGTGGAAGAAAAAGAATTAAAAAATATCGCGCGCTCATTAATCCCCGTCCACTACCAACCTTATCTCTTCCAGGTTGCCAGCCGCATGAAAGGAAAAATGTCCGCGTGGCTTAAGGGGCAACTGATTCTCTGTCTCATCATCGGCCTTGCCGTTTTTATAGGTTTATCTATTTTGGGAGTAAAATACGCTTTAGTTCTCGGGCTCATTGCCGGCTTTCTTGAAATCATTCCTTATGTCGGCCCGTGGGTCGCTGCGGCACTCGCGATTTTCATCGCCCTGGGCCAAGCGCCAATGCTTGCCCTCTTTGTCCTTATCCTTTTTGTCGTAATCCAATGGACGGAAAATAATCTCCTGGTTCCGAAGGTTATGCAAAAAGCCGTTGGCCTAAATCCCATTATCTCGATTCTCGCAGTTATCACTGGCGCAAAGCTCGCCGGATTTTTAGGAGTTCTCTTCGCCATCCCAATCGCCAGCGCCCTCTCTATTTTGCTTCAAGATTTTTTCAATAAAGACGAAGTAAAATAAAAAATATGCCCGTCTTCACAAACCAGTCCCACGATCCGTGGATTGAAAAAGTTGATGAAAAAGAAAAATTAAAAGAAGAAATTCGCGGAGAGGTAATTTCTGAAATGAAAACGAAAAAACGAAAAAAATTTTTTACCTGTTGTTTTTTAAAACTTCTCATTGTGATACTAGTTTTAGGAGGCATTACCGCCATCGTGGCCAAAACTGGAATGGTTGATATTCCCGTGTTTTCTAAATTTTTCTATAAAACTCCGGTTCCAACACAAGTTATTTCCGGAGAAACAGCTGGAGATAAATTGTTTGAAGATGTTCTTGCCCAAAAGATTGAACAACAAATTGAATCAGAAAAAAGTATAGTCGATGGCCAAAAAGTTAAAATAACTCTGGATTTTACAGAAGAAGAATTAACTGGTTTCCTTAAAGACGCTCAAGAAAATGAAGATTTTCCTTTTTCCGCTTCTCAGATTTCGATAAATCCGGAAGGAATGGAATTTTTCGGACAATTCAAGGAATTGAATAAAACATTTTTAACTGTTGCTATAAAACCCGAAGTCGCGGATGGCAATTTTAAAATTTCTTTTGAAAAAATAAAAATTGGAAATCTGTCTTTGCCGCCAGCAATAGGAAATTTTTTAATTAATAGTTTTTTAAAAGATCAAATTAATTCGCTGCAAGAAATTGTTTCCAAAAACGGAAAGCTTGATGGCGTTGATCTCTCGGATGGAAAAATTTTACTTCACAGTTTAATTGATTTGAGGTAATATCTCCACTTGAAAGTCTTAACGCCAAAATAATGCTTAATCGCCTAATCCCTCTCATAACCCCAATACTTATTTTCTCCGGACTGGAGTTATTTTTTTTCAAACCACATTTTATTTATTTTATTTTTATTTTTCTGTTTTTGATAATCAGCGGCGCAACCTGGAAAATACTTGGTAGGGGGTTAATGAATTCCGCTGTGCGGTGGCTCTATCTTTTGACTCCTCTGCTATTTTTGGCAAGTGGAGTTTTGTTTCTTATGTTTTTAGAAAGGTCATGGGCCCGACATCTTCTTGCCCTTTCCTTATCTTTTTTTTGCGGCGTATTTTTGGAAAATATCTTCATCTATATTTACCAGCACGAAAAATACCAAACTAACTCTCTGGAAAATGTTTCCAACTATTTAAATCTTGCGGCAATGTTTCTTTTCAGCTCCAGCCTTTTTGGATTCTCAATTTTTCTAAATATTGCCCTTTGGCAGCTTTCCCTCATCTCTTTTGTCTTTACCTTTGCCCTGACTTTTCAAACTATTTGGATAAATAAAATAAATATCCGTTCCGCTCCTCTGCATATTTTTGTTATCTGCCTGATACTTTTTGAACTTTTTTGGGCCGTCTCCTTCTTGCCGACCGCTTTCTATGTGAACGGATTAATTATTGCCATTTCGTTTTATTTTATAAATAATTTAATGCGGCTGCATTTGCTTAATAGCCTTAATAAAAAAATAATCCGCCGCTATCTTATCCTTTGCGGCTTAACAATTTTTTTTGTCCTTTTAACTGCCCAATGGGTCTAAAAATATGAACACAAAATTCTCTAATTTAAAAATTATTATTTTCGCCGTTATTTTTGGCTTAGGTGCCGGGATTGTGGGGCAAATGCTTGCTACGGCATATTTTTTGCCGCAAGAAATTTTTATCACAAGCGAAGGAAGCCGCGCGAAACAAACTGTTTACCAAACTATTGAAAATGAAAAATTTTTTGAAGCTGCCAAAAATACCATGCCCGCGGTTCTGGAAATTTTTCCTAAAAAACTTTCCTCCCATGATCCTGAAAACCAAATATATCTTCGAGATGAGCGGACTGCCCTGGGCGTGGCGCTTACCTCGGACGGATGGATTGTAAGTTTTGGGAAAAAACTGTCTGATTTAAAAAATAATTTTGTTGTCGTCGCAAACGATCAAAAAATCTTTGAACCAAAAAAAATAATTTCCGACGAAGCAACGGGAGCTGTTTTTATAAAAATTGAAGTGGATAATCTCTCGGTCCCAAAACTAGGATCTGAAGAAAATGTTTCTCTGGGCGAAACGGTTCTAACTCTAAGAAATAAACAATCGTTTAGGGTCGCTCGGATTGTTGACTTATTTTATGAACCGACCACAGAGCCAAAAGACCTTCTTAAATCTTCCGAAATATTTTCTAAACTTATCCTCTTAGATCAAGATCTTACTCAAAATGAAGTTGGCGCGCCACTAATAAATCTCTCTGGCGAAATTATCGGGATTGTTTCCGACGTCTCCCCCGCTGCCGCGGTATCAATTGAATTTTGGCGCGATGCTTTTTTGGAAATCTTAAAAACAGAAAAAACCGGCCGGCCATATCTCGGCATCCACTATCTGGATCTTGGAAATTCTCCCGGAATAAGCGAGGCCTTAAGCCAAGGAAAAACCGCAGGGGCCCTTATCTGGAGTGATAAAAATTTAAAAATTTCTGGCGTTATAAAAAATAGTCCGGCGGCAATAAGCGGCCTTAAAGACGGTGATATTATTATAAAAATAAATAATACAAATTTAAGCCAAAAAACCGATCTCTCAAAAATAATCGCTGGATATTCCCCTGCCGATAAAATCCAAATTGCGATTTTGCGAAACGGGGAAGAAAAAACGATCGAAGTTACGCTCGGCGAAGAAATATGATATAATAAAATCAACAAATTTTCTATTTAAAATATCTTTATGGCCATAAATTACGTAAGAATTTTAAGGCGTGAATGGAGAACAATCTTTTTTATTACCGGCGGAGCATTGGTTCTTTCCTTGATCCTTAGCCTCATCCAGCCGTTCCAATACAGCGCCAAGACAAGAATTCTTGTAATTCCTTCGGGCAGCGGCCTTGATGCTTATAGCGCCCTAAAATCGGCCGAAGCGATTGGCGAAAATATCGCCCAGGTAATTTACACTACCTCATTTTTTGATAAAGTAGTCCAGAGTAATTCTAATATCCAAAATATCTGGAGTACTGACGAAAATAAAAAAAGAAAACAATGGGAAAAAATGATTGACGCCGAAGTTCTCTATGGAACGGGCATGATAGACATCACTATTTACCACAAAGATAAATCCCAGGCATCAATGCTTGCCTCAACAATTGCCGACGTTTTATCCAAAGAAGGGCGTAATTATTTCGGCATACCCGGGCTTCAGATAATCATGGTTTCTTCACCGCTCCTTTCCAAATATCCCGTAAAACCAAATATCTTATTAAATGTGTTTATGGGTTTGCTTCTCGGTCTTCTTGCCGGAGTCACCTTCACTATTCTTACTTACCATCCGGCTATGCACGAAGGGCCTGCTCCAAAACCAATAAAACTGGCTGAAGAAAAAACACATTTTCGTCCAGAGGAAAAAGAAGAAGAAAAAATCGATGAAGAGCGGAAAATTATCAGCATGCACAACCATTACAATAGATAACCGGTAACGAGTAACCTGTGACGAGTAAAATGAACCGAGAAATTAAAAATTTTTATGATCTAGATGCCTGGAAAACCGGGCATCTTTTAGTTCTGGAAATATACAATATAACAAAAAATTTCCCAGAAGAGGAAAAGTTTGGAATCACAAGCCAAATAAGAAGGGCATCCGCCTCCGTAACTGCAAACATCGCCGAGGGATTCGAGCGCTATCATTTTAATGATAAAATTAAATTTTACTTACATGCCCGGGGCTCCTTAGCTGAAGTGCAAAATTTTTTACTCTTGGCAAAAGATTTGGGATTAATAAATTTAAATATTTGCAAAAACATTGGGGGAAAAACAAATGAAACCAGAAGACTAATTAATGGCTTGATAAGATCTATAGAAAATCAATTGTAATTATCCGTTTCTCGTTACTGGTTACCCGTTACTACAGACTGTCAAAACCCCTTGACAGATTTTTTATTTTATGGTATAGTTAAATGTCTGACAATAAAATAGTTCATTTCTAAACAAAAGGCAAAATACGCTTTTTAGGCTAAAAATAAAGCCTTTTAGATAGAATCTCAAAGCTGTTTGGCTTGGAAAAAATTTAGTGGTGATTGGCTTATATTGAGAAGCCAAATCTACCCTCGTTCTTTATCAACGCCAGGCCAAACGACTCTGGGATTCTACCAAAATATTTTGCGGCAAGCCGCAGTTTAAGAAGTAAAAGTCGTAATAGAGCTGAATCGAAAGAAATTCGTTATCTCACTCGTCTTAAACTGAGGTTTCCTGCAAAAGATAGAACATTGACAATCAAATAGAACAACAGGTTTGAGCTTCCCCGAAAGGGTTGATGCTTGCCTGATCCGATATGGAGATTAAACTCCTGTCAATCAGGCGCAAGGCCTGTTGGAATACAACCCTCTTGAGCATGGTGCTCTTGGGGGTTCAAAGTTTCAAACAAGACAACGGAGGATACGAAAGATGAAGAACGTTCTGTTCGTGATGTTCGCGATGTTCTGCGCCCCGGCGATCGCCGAGGCGCAGGTGGCCAACCAGCTTCACTGTGAGGGCGGCGAGGTGCAGGTCTGCACCGCGCCGACCGCCGACGGTGGCTGGCACGTGCTCTTCGACGAGCGCGCCCGTCCCCGTTTCGACTGCGACGTCGCGACCGACACCGGAGTGGATCTCCGGTGCGTCGATGCGGAGCAAGTGTGCGCCGATGCCAAGCAGGTCTGCGAAGGCCTGCGGGGCGATTGGCGCTGGTCGGAGCGGCGCTGCCGCTGCTACCAGCACGCCTCGGAACCGACGACCACTCCGCCGACCAGGACATCTCCGACGCCGCAACCTCCGGTCGTCGTCTCGGTGCAGCGTTGCACCGATGTCGACCGCGCGCGGCTCAGCGAAGAGCTCGACCGAATCTGGGAGGCAAGGCTCGTTGTTGAGGACTTCGGTCCTCTTCGCGAGCGGACCGTTGAGGTCTATGGCCTCCTCGTCCAGTGCGACGATGGAAGCCCGGAGTCTCGACGACTGATCGAGTTGGCGGAAAACATGATCGCCGCACTCGAGCCCGACGACCCCCTCTTCCCTGACTACTACTCGGACGACCTCGAGCTGATCCGTCAACAGATCGCCGGTCTCAACGACCGGCCGGTCGAAGTCAATGTGGAAGTGGAACCGGAGGAGAATTGGTGCACCGACACCCATACCGGGCGTTTCGTGTGCATCGCTCTTCCCATCATCGCGGGACTCGCCGCCATCGCTGGCGGTGTGATCCTGTACGACTACTTGGACGATGGTTCGGCCGACGGCATCATTCACTGGTGACCGCCGGCAACACGGAACGCGGAACTCAACCCGGGGCTGGATGACGGAAGTCTTTCGGCCCCACAGATCTTTCGCTCTCCGCGAGGCGGAGTGCGAGAGGAGGGATTTCGATGAAGAACCTGACGATCCTGATCGTGACCCTGTGCTGCGCCGTGACGTTCTTCGGCCTCGGCTGCGCCGAGGATCCGATGGACATCACCATGGACTGCGATCCGGCGGAGAACCCCTTCGACCAGGATTGCGACGGCGTCGGAGACTCCGTCGATAACTGCCCGTTCGTCGCGAACGCGGCGGTGCCCGGTTCCGGGCAACCGGATCGCGACATGGACGGTACGGGCGACGTCTGCGACGCCTGCCCGGACACGACCGGTCCGCGCGAAACGCGCGGCTGCCCCCACGGCGCCGATGCCGACGCGGATGCGGACGCCGATGCCGACGCGGATGCGGACGCCGACGCGGACGACACTTTCGAGGGAGACGAGGCGGGAGAATGCACCGACGGCGCCGACAACGATCGCGACGGTCTCTTCGACTGCCGCGATCCGGGTTGCGCGGCCTCTCCGGTCTGCGACGAACTCGACACGTTCGAGGGCGATGAGCCCGGCGAGTGCACCGACGGCGCCGACAACGATCGCGACGGTCTCTTCGACTGCCGCGATCCGGGTTGCGCGAGCGACCCGGCCTGCGTCACGGCTCCCAGTTGCGGAGACCACCTCTGCAACGGGACCGAGACTTGCGTCACCTGCCCGGCCGACTGCGGTGCGTGCGCGACGACCTGCGGAGATCACGTCTGCAACGGCGAAGAGTCCTGCATCACCTGTCCGGCCGACTGCGGTGCCTGTGGAGGGACGACGTTCGTCACTCTGCGGCTCGTGAGCTCCGACGCGGACCCCGGCGAAGGCTGGGTGTTCCACGCCGCCGATCCCAGCGATCCGAGCGGATCGGACGCCTCGTACGGCGCCATGCCGTTCGAGGTTCGGCTGAATCAGGCCCAGGCCTGCGGCCGTTCCACTGGCATCGAGTTCAACGCTCGGCGCATGGTGGGCACGGCTCCGTCCAGCTGGCCGTGGTACGGGGACCTCTCGATCCTCACGAGGATCCAGGTCTTCCGGAACGGGTCTCTCACCACTCCGGACATCGTGGTCTACCCTTGGACGGGTCCGGGCGGAAACCTCCGCCTGACCCGCGCCCAGCTCGGCTGTCCGTAGGACCAATCAAACTTGTTCGCCTAGTCCCTTGTTTCGACTTCGGTCGGAACAGCGGCGGACAAGTCCAACCTCAACAGATGCAACCTAGGGCGGTTGCAACTGCTTCGATCAAGGCCAGTTTCCTTCGGGATGCTGGCCTTCTTTTTTTATTTCAAAAGTAATAATTCTTTTTTAATCTCGTTTTAATACTAACTGGTTCAAAACCAGCGGTTTGTCATATAACCTTGACAAACCCGATGTTTTAATATAATCTAAATTGTTGGTTCCTTAAAAACCCTTGCCGTAAAGCAAGGTTAAGATATACTAACAACCCAAACCGGAAACGCCATCCAAATCCAAGGAGGGAAATAGATGGCAGACAAAAGAAGGACAACTGGCCTGCACTCCCCGAATGACGGCCGGCTGATCGCCGGACGCTACAAGATCATGGATCCCGAGCCGATTGGCCAAGGGGGGATGGGGGTCGTCTACCTCGGATTCGATATCCGGACGAAAAAGCAGGTCGCGATCAAGATCCTGCACGAACAGTTCGAGGGGCGGCCCGGAGTGGTCGCTCGCTTTCGCGCGGAAACCGACGCGGTAAACCGCGTTGGCCACGAAGGCATCGCCGTGATCTTGGATCGCGCCCAACCGGAAGAATCCCCTGTCTTCATCGTTATGGAGTTCCTGGACGGAAAAACTCTCGCTCAGGTTCTCGACGAGAACGGCCAACGCAGCAAACCCCTCCACGTTCAGCACATTCGTTACATCGGCCTCAAGCTGCTCGAAACGATGGCGGCCGTCCACGACAGCGGGATCATTCATCGCGATCTGAAACCGGAAAACATCTTCATTCTCGGACCGCTGGGCAAGCGATACCGCGTGAAGATTATTGATTTTGGCATCGCCAAGTTCCGAGAGGCCGATCCCAACCTGACCCAGGTGGGAACGGTCGTGGGCACGCCTCTCTACATGTCTCCCGAGCAGTGCCGGGGCCTTCCGATCGACCACCGAACTGACCTCTACGCTATCGGCTGCGTCCTCTACGAAATGGCGACCGGCAGGCCGCCATTCGTGGGAGAGGATCTCGAGCAGATCCAGGAAGCCCACATCCGATGCGTGGCCGAAACGCCGAGCGACCTGAACCCGGAAGCCCCCCCTGAGCTCAGTGCCGTCATCATGACGGCTCTGGCTAAGGAGCCGGACAGCCGGTTTCCCAACGCCGAGGCCATGCTCGAGGCGCTTGAGGACGCCGTTCCCGAGGACAGGATGTTCTGGCGGGATAGCCGGCCACCTTCACCGGTTAACGGCAAGCCCGCGCCGCGCCTCCTTCCCGTAGTGACCAGTCCTCCCCCCGAGGAAAGCGACGTCACGCCAACGCGGCCCGTCAGAAAGTCCGATCGCCAGTCTATCAGCCAGGCCCCGACCATCACGCCGACCGTATTGGAGCAAGAATCCGAAGGGGGCCTGAAACAAGAATCCGGGGAGAAGGACTTGGCAGGGCAGGTCCGCGAAGTCTTCGACCAAGCCGTGGCCTACCTGAAGCAGGCCGAGGCCTGGATTCTCGCGCCCTCGCGTCGGGTGGCGGTGATCGCAACCGGCATCACCGCTCTTGTCCTCGTCAGTCTCCTCATTCTCACGGCGATTCTGTCGGGCGGCGGGGGCTCGGAAAACGCTGACGCAAAGGCCGACGCCAAGGTGGCGACCATCCCCGAAGAGAAAACTCCTCCAAAGGGCGACCAACCCGACGTTGTCGTCATTCCGATTCCCCTTCCTCTTCCTACTCCTCCTACACCGACCGACTTGGTCCAGGCGCCGGAGGAAGACGCAAGCGGAGAGGTCGCGGAAAACGGAGAAGCAGAAACTGCTACTCCCGAACCGCCGACTCCGCCGGCCGGCTACCTCGAGTTGATCAACGAAGCAAAGCGTGCCAGAAACCGGCGCGTAGCAGTCCGGAAGCTCGAGGAGGCAACTCGCCTCTGGCCAGAAGGACCAGACGCCTGGGAAGCGCTGGGCGACGTTCTTTGTCTCGAGCGGGGACAAACCGAGCGGGCAAGGAACGCCTTCACGCGGGCACTTGAACTTCTCCCGCCGAGCGCGCTTTCAAGGCGCGCCCTGGTGGAGGGCAAGCTCCGCGGCCTCCAGTGAGGCTCCGAGGGCAAACGCAAAACGTGACCAAAAATCACGCCAGTGTTTGCCCTCTTTTTTTATTATCAAGCGAATGAGATCCCGCGGCACTGCGGGACGGCGAGCGCGGATAACACAAAGTGTCATGTTATCTCAACTTGACAAAAATTTTATTATATGGTTAGATAAAGGGTGCTCAAAATAGTGAGCCAGAGGGAGGCAAGGGGCCTCTCTTTTAGAAGGAGGGAACTATGAGACTCGTGGTGATCGTGGTCGTGATGACGGTTGCCGGCAACGCGCTGGCACAGTACTCTTCGACCACCGGATCCGAGGAGTACATCGACAGCCTGTCCATCGAGCAGTGCCGGACCGATCTCCGGCAGTGCCTCGCGGACATCGGAACCGCGGGGGCGGACAACACCGCCCTGCTCGCGGCGCTCGCCGAGCGAATGGGCTTCTCGTCCGTGGACGAGATGCTCGCCGCCGACTGCAGGTCTCGAAGAGGAACCTGGAACGGAAGCGAGTGCCTCTGCGCCGAACCGAACCACTGGTTTGGTTCAGACGAATCCTGCTGCGTGCCGAGCACGCGCAGGTACGAACGGCAGATGCATGAATGTCGGAACTCCGGCGGCAACTTCAGTTGCCGCGGCGGATGCCGATGTCCTCTTGGCACGCAGCTCCTGGACGGAGCCTGCGTGGGCGAGGCAGCCACCCGCGAGGAAATCGACCGACTGCGAAACCGCATCCCCGAGCTCGAAAGTGAAGTCGCTCGACTCCAAGCCGAGCGCGATGCCCTACGCGGGCAACTCGACCAGGCTATCGGCCAATTGGACGAACTGGACAACATCGAAGACACTGTGGCCGAGATGCAGCAGCAGCTCGCGGAGATGGATGCGGAACTCACGTTCCTGCGCCACCTCCGCGACCAGTACGAACGGCACATCGAGCGGCAAGCACTGATGATTGGCGAGCTCGGTGGGGTTCCGCCTCTGCCTCCGGGAATTTCGGACGAGGACGATCCGCTCGCTCCGACGCCGGATATCCTCGCGGCAGCGGCCGGAGGAACCGAGCGCAACCCGCTCACTCCTCCGCCGGCTTCGCCCGAAGAAGAGGGCGACGAGACCTGGTGTGAAGCCAACCCCGGTTGGTGCACCTTGGTCATTCTCGGGTCGACCGCGGCTGCAGCCGGGCTCACGCTCGGCATCTGTGCCGCTGCCGGGTGTTTCGTCGACTCGGATGAAGCCCGGGTCAACTGGTACCGATGATCTGGTCTCGCTTCCTCGGGGCTCCCCTACCCGAGGATGGGCCGACGTTTCGAAGACAGCAATGTCTCGAACGTCGGCCCTATTTTTTATCTTAAAAGTTTTGTCAAACTCCCTTGACAAAACTTTAAAAATATGATATATTTAAATGTCCTGAAATTGATGAAAAATCGTGTCAGATAAAGACAAAATGGGTCTTGGAGTAGTTTGGTTTGATACCTGGGTTGCCTCCTCCTCAACCTCTTGGTTTTCAAATCAAACTACTCAAGGGCCCAACAAACAGGTCCATGCAACTCGGGGATGTCCTCCGGGTTGAGAGATTTTGGAAAGGAAGGACGGAAATGGTGGATGTCGGAAATCTGGACCCCAAGGCCGTCGGAGTCTGGGGCCTCAAGTCGGAATTCGTCGAAGCGCACGAAGCCAAGAGGACCGAGGTCGAAGCGCTGATCAAAGCGATCTTCGGGCCGCGTGTCGGCGGCGAAGACAAGATCGAGAACGTGGCGTTGCGAATCGACGCGGGGAAGAAGCCCTACGCCAAGATCTGGTTCGCAGACGAAGCGTCTGCGGCCATGGCCCTCGCCCTCGACGGCGAGAAGGTCGAAGAGCTCACCGACGGTGAGCTCCGTGTTCAGCTTGCCGAGAAGGTGCCCCCCAAGGGCAACCGGAAGACGGGAGTCGATCCGGAGAAGATCGCGACCGACGTGGCCGCGAAGCTTTCGGGCGACACCAACTTCCTGGCGAAGGTCGTCGGCAAGCCGGGCAAGGACGGGATGCCCGGCAAGAAGGGCGACGTCGGTCCGCAGGGGCCGGCGGGACCCAAGGGCGATCCGGGTTCTCCCGGCCTGAAGGGCGAAACCGGTTCGCGCGGACCCGAGGGTCCGCAAGGGCCGGCGGGACCCAAGGGCGATCCGGGTTCTCCCGGCAGGCCCGCGCCGAAGGCGGCGTGGGCACTGAACGTTCTGATCAGTGTCACGGCCCTCACCATCGCTCTCGGCTACGCCTTCTGCGGAAGCAGCGGGCAGGGTCCCAAGGGCGATCCGGGTTCCCCCGGCGCTCCCGGTCCGCAGGGGCCGGCGGGTGTCCAGGCCGAGTCCGTCCCGGCGCCCACGGCGACGGAAGTCGCAGCGGAGCTCAAGACCGATGAGGAGTTCCTCTCGGCCGTGACGCCCGAAGTTCCCGAACCCGAAACGGAGTCCGAGGCGGATCCCGAAGCGGAAGATCCGCCGGCGCCGACGGAACCGCCACCCGCCGCACCCGCGGCGGACAACGGCCACCGCGGGCCACGCGTCGTGGCCGATCGGTTCGATCGAGTGGAACGAAGGTTCCACAACATCGACCGGCGGCTCGACGCCCTGGAACGCGCGCGCCGCTAGGCGCGCAAGGGCGAGCGGGAAAAGATGAAAGTCTTTTTCCCGCTCGCCCTCTTTTTTTAATATTAAAACGGGCTATTTGCCCGTTTTATTCTTTTATTTTTTCTTTATACTCCTAACTCTTTTTTTAAATTTTCATACTCATTTTTTGCTTTTTCAAATTCTTCTTCTACCGCTGCCCGGTTATCTCCCTTTAGAAATCCTAAAAATTTATTCAAAAGGCCATTGTATTCCTTTAAACTTTTTTCCGCCCTGGTAAAACGATATTTAGCCAATTCCAATTTTGTTTTTTGTTCATCAGTTAAAACTGAAATAACTGGCGAAGCGACTGCCTCCCCTGCCACGGGCTTGATTCCCGCGGCGCTCAAACGATCCTCCACGGCTTTCATTAATCTGCTTGATACTTGGTCTAAAAAAATTTTAACATTTGGATCGCGAATAACGCTTTGCGCAGTTTGCAAAATTTGATCGGCCATAAGGGGGTCCTCCATATTGACTGCGCTCGCTCGGAAATGAAAATATAATTTTCATTTCTCTCACTCGCTTGTCAATAAAAATTTATAGTCCGTATTTTTTTCTCAACTTATCTTCAACAAACCCTATTTTTACCTCTAATTGTTTTCTTGCCATCTCTTCCAGTTCCCTCCTGCTCCTTTTACCATAAACCGGGCTTTTTTGAAGAAGTCCTAAAAATTCAGTAAATAATTTTCTTCTTTCAACGGCCAAAGTTTGCCTAATTATTTCTTCCGCCTTTCTTTTTTCGGCAGTCTCCGGAGTTTTTGATTTTTCCACAACCGGCCCCGTCTTCTTGACTTCCGCTCTTTTTACTCCAGCTTTTTCCACTGGTTTTTTAGATAAAACAATTTCATCCGGTTCAAAAAAGCCCACGTAAAAATCTCTCATTTGATATCTCTCTTTGTCTCCCTCTGTTGGGCTTCGCAGGACAATATACGCTTCCTGACCAGATTCAAATTTATCCGGAACACTTTTTACAATTACCTTTTTGCCATCCGGAGCGTTTGTCCACCACCATCTTTCCGGAGAACGACTAATAACCGTTCTAATCCTTCGCGGCTCAACATCTAAAAATCTTCTCAATTCTGTTTTTGGCCCTGGCCTAAATCCCGGCGATAATTTTTCCAGCAACTCTCCGAGCGTCACGGTTAATTTTTCTCCGCCTGATAATTTTATAAAAACGCTGCCGCGCACTAACCTGCCCTGCGGCAAACCAGAAAAAGCATCCTCATCAAAAGTTCCCTTATTCAGGGCTATAAAAAAGTTATGTGTTTCCGGAGTATAGCGGATTACCCCATCGTAGCCAACGCTGGCCGCCGCCCATTGCCCCTCGCCCCCGATTTTATTTTGCGTATCCACGATAAATTTCTTTCCATCTTTTGTCATAACGGTCCACCCCTTGGCCGCTAATTCACGCACGGTTTCCAATGTCTTTTTGATTGCCTCTCGCCTCCCCGCCGTGTGGTCAACCACCTCTCCATCTTTCTTTTTATAAATTAATCCAAATCTTCTTAGATCTTTTTCATCTAAAAGATCCGTAATTTCTTTTCCCGACTCGGCAAAGCGCAAGAGAGTGTCAAAAGTAACAAAACGAGATTTTAAAAACCCCATCATTCTCCTATCGGAGGTTTGAAAATATTTCTCCATGTCTGGAAAACTGAAATTATCCGAATGTGTGATCCACTCCACGACTTTTTCATAATTTCTTTTTTCTTTTTCGTCTTTAAATTTTAATAACCCTAATTCCGTTAAAACCCTGTAAACACTTTTTGTGGCCGATGTCCCGCGGTCGGAATATGGACCATGGTGGTCAAGGACTGTCGTTATTTCAATTTTTCTCTCGCCAGTTTCGGGATCAACGGTTTCCGCCGAATCCAAAACTAATCCGTCGGCGTTGCCGGAATCAACCGTAAGCTGGCCTTTTTTCATTTCTCCGGGAGTAAGATAACCGACATTACTTATATCCAATCCCGCCTTTCCTAAAAGAGCTATAGCGCATTTTCCGTCTAGATCGGAATATCTTTGCAAAACAATTTTTCCGCTCTCCCTATCATATCCTGTTACTCCATGAGTAAATAATTCTTTCATCGCTAAAAATTTCTTGGCCGCTTCTGTAATCATCTCCTGCTCTGCTTTTGCCTTGTCCCCGCCCGATTCTTGAATTCTTCTATCATAATCAGCGCGGCTTACCGTGTCCAACATTACGCCTTTAAAAGTTTCTATCTGGTCATCAAGCATCTCTTCGAAAAGCGTCTTGCCCTCTTCGGTTGGAATATCTTTAATTAACTCTTCGCGGAAACCAAGGCCTCTCATCAACATCTCTTCAATTTCTTGCCTGCTTAATTTATTTTCTTTCTCTTTTTCCGATTTTATTTCTGCCAATAATTTTTCTCGCGCTTCTTTTTCTTGGGGAGAAAATGATCCAAGAAACTCTTCAATATCTTCCGTAGTTAATTCTCCCAGCGCGTATTCTCTTAAAATTTTTCTATACCAATCTTCAGAAGTCTCCACAACTTCCTTGCCCAGGCCCGAGAGAGGGACTCGATATCCTTTGCTCACTACCTCCACGTTTTTCTTTTCATCAACCCATCTCCCCTCTTTTGGCGCCCTAACTCTTTGAGTAACCGTCCTCATTCGGGCTGTTTTGGTTGATTCCTGCTTTAAGTCTTCTATGTCACTTTCTACCTCCTCTTCTCGAATAGCTTCAGCAAGGATTTGATAGGCTCTATATTCTTCTGGGGAAGGAAAAGTTTTTAAAAAATTAACCAGGTCTTCTTTTTTTAAAGTTCCCTGGTCATATTGAGTTCGTAAATTAGAATATATAGCCATCTTTCTGGCATCTTCTTTTCTTTTTTCTTCCGCTAATCCCGCACCACCAATTTCTTTTGGGTCTTCTTGCCAACTTTTTCTCTTTTGCTCTCCTTTATGTTTTTCATGCCCACTGCCTTTTTCAAAGCGAACCACTTCACCTTCTTCGCCTGAATTTTTCCTGCGAGTTTTTGCCATACTTTTAAAGTTAATGGCGGGTCCGAAGGGATTTGAACCCTCGATCTTCTCCGTGACAGGGAGACGTGTTAGACCGGACTACACCACGGACCCAAGTTTATGTAAAAAATCAAAAATAAAATATTCTTGATTTATATAACTTTACCAAAAAAAAATTTATCTGTCAATGCTCGTCTTGATATAAAAGTGACCCCGGCAACTGAGTTATTCACCCTTATCGCACGGGGTCTTGGCTTGTTCTCGCCTAGCTAGGCGGCGCATCTCCTGGGATGGCGGTTGACGTACCGTTCCCGCTTGGAACGCCTGCCGGCACGGGGTTCCGGCTTCATCTCCGCTCCGTAGCCGCGGCTTCGGGCCCGCTGGACTTTCTTTTCCGCTCTCTCCTTCGGGAGTCCGCGAAACACCTCCACTTTTCCGGAGCGATGCCTGATCTTCACCATCCATCCCTCGTGAGTCTGCGTCTCTGCCATTCCTTCCTCTCTCCTCTCTCGCGGATTTATACCGCTTGGCCCATCCCTCGGCATGAGCCAAAACAAAAACAGCAACCGATTTTCATATTATCTTAACCCTTGGTTACTGTCAAGCCTACTTGCTATTTATGTTTTAATTTTTTCTCTGTTTCTAAAATTTTTAAAGTTGTTTTTAAAACTGAATCTGGGTTTAAGGAAATACTGTCAATTTTATTTTTAACCAGGAATTCGGCAAAGTCTGGAAAGTCGGAAGGCGCCTGACCACAGATGCCAATTTTTCTTTTATTTTTATGCGATACTTGGATTACGGTTTGAATCGCTCTTTTTACCGCTTCATTTCTCTCATCAAAAAGATGGCTAACTAATTCTGAATCCCGGTCAACGCCTAAAATAAGTTGAGTCAGGTCATTTGAACCAATACTAAAACCATCAAAAATTTTAGCAAACTCGTCTGCCAAAATTACATTCGAGGGGACCTCGGCCATCATATATATTTTTAACGGTTTTAATTTTGATAACTCTTTAAGGCCAGATTCCTTGATAAGACCAACGACTCTTTCTCCTCCGGAAACAGTGCGACAAAAGGGAACCATAACAATAATATTGTCTAAGCCAAACTCCTCGCGAGCCTTCTTTATGGCTTCACACTCTAAAATAAAAGCCTCTTCATAATTTTTATCAAAATACCGCGAGGCGCCGCGCCAGCCAATCATGGGATTTGATTCTTCAGGCTCAAATTCTGCTCCCCCGACAAGTCCAGCGTATTCGTTTGACTTGAAATCAGAAAAACGTACGATAACAGGCTTGGGGTAAAAAGCGGCGGCGATGCGGCCGACTCCCTCGGCCAATTTGTCTACAAAAAATTTGGTTTTATTTTTATATCCGTAAGTTAGTTTTTCAATCTTTTTCTGGATATTTAATTTTAAACTTTTAAATTTTAGTAATGCTAGCGGGTGAATTTTGATGTAATTAGAAATAATAAATTCTTCACGAGCTAATCCCACTCCATCATTTGGAATGAAAGAAAAACCAAAGGCCTGTTCCGGTTCGCCAACATTCATCATAATCTTTGTTTTTGGCCGTTGAATTTTTTCTAAATCAATTTTTTTAATTTTTACAGGCAAAAGTCCCCTATAAATTTTCCCTTCTTCTCCCGAGGCGCAACTAACGGTAATGCCTTGGCTGTCTTTTAAAATTTCACGGGCCTTGGCAGCGCCGACGATGCAGGGAATTCCTAGCTCGCGAGAAACAATGGCGGCATGGCATGTCCGACCGCCCGATTCCGTAACAATCGCGCTTGCCTTTTTCATAATCGGCACCCAATCGGGATCGGTCATTTTTGTAACCAAAACCTCTCCCTCACGGAACCTATCAATTTCTTTAACACTTCCCAAAATTTTAACCCAACCCTTGCCTATTTTTGTACCAATTGATGTGCCAGTTAAAATTACCTCACTCTCCCTTTCTAAGCTATATTCTTCCAAAATTTTTCCGTTCTTTTCCGCATGGACAGTTTCTGGACGAGCCTGCACAATATATAATTTATTTTCAATTCCGTCTTTGGCCCACTCAATGTCCATCGCCTTTTTGTAGTGATCTTCTATAGTCTCTGCCCATCGAGCCAGCTCCAGAACCTCGTTGTCAGTAAGAGCAAAATTTTTCCTTTCTTTTTGACTGGTCTTCAAATTAACTGTGGCGACCCCGCTTTTTCCATAAATTAATTTTAATTCTTTGGCGCCCAAATGCTTACCAATAACTGG
>JBMORT010000002.1:15034-384691 GCA_049319825.1 Patescibacteria group bacterium | reverse complement strand
GTCCCGCAGGACTCGGTCTGGCCGATCGTGCACTGGCAGTTCTCGTCGACGTCGCCGTCGCAATCGTTGTCAACGCCGTCGCAGAGCTCCGCGGGCACCGGCCCGCAAGTTCCGCACGCGTTGAGCAACTCCTCGTCGGCATCGCCGTCGCAATCGTCATCCAGACCATTGCAGGTCTCGGTCATCGGACCGACAAACGAACCGCCGCAATCGGACCAGTAGCCCGTACCGTTACCCAAATCCAGGCATTCCTGCGTGCCGCGCACGCATTCGCCCAAATCAGAGCCGCAGCCGATGAACTGACCGATAGTACACGTGCAGCCTTCATCGATCGCGCCGTCGCAGTTGTTGTCCGCTCCGTCGCAGATCTCTACGCTCGGCTCCGTGTCATTGAGACATTCGCCCCAATAACCGATGCCATAACCATTGTCCAGGCATTCCTGGGTACCGAGTTCACACACGCCCATGGTCGATCCGCAGACGCGAATGATCCCGATCGTGCAGTCGCACCCCTCGTCGATCCCGCCGTCGCAGTCATTGTCCGCGCCGTCGCAGACTTCAACGCTCGGACCGACAAAGGGCTCTTCGCAATCGCCCCAGTAGCCCATATGATTGCCCAGATCATAGCAGATCTGGATACCGAACTCGCACTGCCCCATATCGGTGCCGCAGGTTTTGGCCTGCCCGATCGTGCAGTCGCAGTCCTCGTCGATCCCGCCGTCGCAGTCGTTATCAACGCCGTCGCAGATCTCCGCAGGGACCACGCCGCACTGGCCGCACATGTTTAGTAACGCTTCGTCGGCGTCACCATCGCAGTCATTGTCCAAACCGTCGCAAATTTCCATATTCGGACCGACAAAGGCGCCTTCGCAGGTACCCCAGATGCCCAGTCCGTTCCCGTCGTCGTAGCAATTCTGGGTCCCGATGACGCACTCACCAAGGTCAGAACCGCACTCACGGCTCCAGCCGACGGTGCAATCGCAGCCCTCATCGATGGCGCTGTCGCAGTCATTGTCTTCGCCGTCGCAGATTTCGTCCGGCGCCTGGCCGCACGTCCCGCAGGCGTTGAGCAAATCTTCGTCGATATGGCCGTCGCAGTTATTGTCCTGCCCGTCGCAGATTTCCACGTCCGGGCCGACAAATGATCCGGCGCAGTCGCTCCAGGTACCCAGGCCAGCGCCGTTATCGACGCATGTTTGAATACCGCGCGAGCACTGACCGATATCGATCCCGCAGGAGCGGGTCTCGCCGATGGTGCAGGCGCAGCCGTTGTCGATGACGCTGTCGCAGTTGTTGTCGCGACCATCGCAGATTTCAACATCCGGCTCGATGGCGCCGACACAATCCGACCAGTGACCGACACCACTGCCGTAGCTGACGCAGGTTTCAATACCCTGCTGACAAAGGCCGATATTGGTGCCGCACAGGCGATGCTGACCGATAAGGCATTCGCAGCCTTCATCGATGTCACCGTCACAATCGTTGTCGTAGCCGTCGCAGATTTCGGCCGGCGGCAAACCGCATTGGCCGCAGTTGTTGATCAACTCTTCATCAATCTGTCCATCGCAGTCGTCATCCCAGTCGTTGCAGATTTCCGGTTCCGGGAAAACAACCTGCATGCAATGGCTCCAGTTGTAGTCATGCGTGCAGACACGCTCACCAAACTTGCACTGGCCCAGAAGATCTCCGATCTCACAGACCTCGGTTTCACCGACGATTTTGCATTCACAGCCTTCGTCGATATCGCCGTCGCAGTCATCGTCGAGCTTGTTGCCGCACTCTTCAGGCGGAATCGGCCCGCAGTGGCCGCAATCGTTTCGAAGTCCTTCATCGACGTCTCCGTCGCAGTCGTCGTCTTCGCCATTGCAGATCTCCGCAGGCACTGGCCCGCAGGATCCGCAGTCGTTGAGTACGTCTTCATCGACCAGACCATCACAGTCATTGTCGAGCCCGTCGCACTTTTCGATGCCGGTCGGCGTACAAGCCGCCGGAGGCGGATTGGTGCTGGGCGGAGGATTGGTCGTATCAGAATTTCCTCCGCCGCTCGGGCTATCCGAGCTGGCCGGCACATCAGGCGTCTCGTGCGAGACGCTGCTTCCGGTCACACAATGGTGATTGACGCAGGCCTCGCCCGCGCCGCATTCATCGCTGAAAGTACATTGATTCTTGTCGGAGCAGCCGAAAATCCCCCAGCCGAAAATGAAAATCAGTCCGCAAAGCGAGTTGACCAGACGCCTTTCGTTCTTCTTCTTCATTTTTCTCTCCTTTTTATTCCCTTGTTGAAAAGGGTGGTTGTCAACGAACCGAGCGCCAGCAAAATGCTGGCTGAAAACCATCCAAAAAATTTTTTTCAGACCGTTTTCAGGCAGTTTTTTATTAACAAGGCACAATCATCCCAGAATAATTTTGACTCCTTACCTTAGCAAAAAACACTTATTTTGTCAAGTTTTTCGGCCATAATTTTCAATACGCGTCAAACGCCTATTTTTTGTATAAATTTGAACAAAAAATGTCTTCAATAATGAAGACGAAATAATGGTAAATACTTTACAAAAATATTATAAATAAGCGATGACAGGTTGCCTACTTTTTGGCCTGCCCTGAGCGTAGCCGAAGGGTTACAAAAAGTAGGTCGGCGCGAGCCGAAATTGGAAAATAATATTTACACAAGCATTAAAGTCTATTTTATAATAAAAACAGCCTTCGAAGTGCTTCGAAAGCTGCGGAAATGGCCGAAAAAACGCCAATTTAAGGCATTTTCCCAGCCAGTTTGCGCTCAAGGCCGTCCCTGATACGGCCGATGTGTCCAGGATGAATTTTGAGCTCCTTTTGGCCATCCCTATCGGCCACGCAGAGGTTGCCCGTCTCCTTGAACGGGAGGTAATGTTTGGGCGGAATATTAAGCTTTTTGCATCGCTTGATATCCGCCACCACCACCGGATCCTCGTCGATTGCCCGGTTGAGGGCGTCGGCCAGATTGACCCGCGGCTTAATCAGGCCCGGGTCCTCGGGCATCGGATCATTGACGATAGATCCGGCCTCTTCCCTTTTGGCCGTTTCCTGATAGTCGATAACACATCCCTGAAGGCTAAAAAAGGCCGCCAAAACTGCAAAAAAACGAGTCATTTCAACTCTCCTTGGTTTGGATTTATCAAATAATTATATCATATTTTATCGATTTTGTCAATGTATATGGCATGTTTTCGTAGAATTCGAAACTTTTCGTAGTTTCGTAGTCCCCTTTTCAAAAAATAAAAGAGCCCCTGATCGTTGATCAAGAGCTCAAGTTAGGTAGCGCCTACCAAGTCGACGGGTATTGCGCCGTGTACTCGATTTCACCGGCGGGGTCACCATCCGGCGTCTCGAAGTGCACGTTGCAAACGTACTCGTCGATGTCAGCGCTATAGCCGCAATTGAGGTATGGTCCGCAGTATTCCACGGGATCAATGTTGGAGTTGCCCAAACACTGCCCTTCGTACTGGGCCCATGACCAGTTATTGCTGGAACTCGGATCGGGCCGAATCCAGTTAATCTCACACTCAGCCGTGTAGGACGCATCGTCCAGCCACAGCTCGTAGTAGCCATCCCCATCCGTATCGTACACCTGCAGCAAATCCGCAGGATTGTAAAGCCCGCTGTAATCGTGCAGGCCAAGTGGAGGGCAATGCCCAACCACGTAAATGTTCGGACTGAAGCTGAGGTATTTCCCGTTCAGCTCAATACAGTCCCAACCATTCTCGCACGGCTTGGCCACCCAATTTGACTGGTCGTCCACCGTGTCGTCGTAGCAGTTCGACGTGCTGATGTCGCACGAAGAAGTGCAGGTCAATGACCCCGAGTCGAAGTTGTAGTACTGGCAGGTTTTCCCGCCGAACTTCGTCCCGTCGCACTCCTCGCCGGCCTCTAGGATGTTGTTGCCGCACACCGGGCCGACGTCGTAACAGCCCGACGTACTGATCGTCTGGCAGCTGTTCGTACACGCCAGCGTTCCAGCGTCGAAGTTGTAATACTGGCAGGTCTTGCCGCCGAAGTTGACTCCGTCGCAGACCTCGCCCGATTCGATGCTGCCGTTGCCGCACTCCGGCCCAACGTCGTAACAGTTGGCCGTGCTGATCGACGTGCAGCCGGCCACGCAAGTCAGCGTACCGGCATCGAAGCCTTTGCTCTGACAGGTCTGGCCTCCGAAGAGGATCCCGTCACAGACTTCGCCGGATTCGATGGCGCCGTTGCCGCAGACGTAGCCGCAGTCCTGCGGACAGCTCTGCGCCGTCTCGCCGGACTGGCAGGTGCCGTCGCCGCAGTAGGCGCAGCCTTCGTCGGTCAGGCTGTCGCAGTCATTGTCCACGCCGTCGCAGGTTTCGGCCGCGCCCGGGTGAACGTGGAAGTTGTGGTCGTTGCAGTCGGCCGGGACGTAGTGCCCGTCGCCGTCCACATCGACCTGATCGATCGGACAGTCCTGCAAGCAGTTATCGGAGTTTTCTCCCTGCTCGCAAACTTCGTTTCCGCAAACCGCTCCGCAGACGCCCTCGTCGGTCAGGCTGTCGCAGTCGTTATCCTTGCCGTCACAGACTTCCGAAGCGTTCGGGTGAACGTAGAAATCCGTGTCGTCGCAGTCAACGGTGCTGTTGTAGCCGTCGTGATCGAGGTCGACCTGGTTATCGGGACAGTCCTGCGGACAAGTGGCGTGGCTTTCGCTCTGGCTGCAGATATCATCACCGCAGATCGGGCCGCAGACGCCTTCGTCTGCCTGGCCGTCGCAGTTATTGTCCAGCCCGTCGCAGACTTCGGTAGCGCCCGGGTGAACGTAAAAGTTGGTGTCGAGGCAGTCGGCCGGCGGAGAGTATCCATCGCCGTCCGCGTCAACCGGCCCGTCATCGGGACAGTCGGCCGGACAGTTGGCATGCGTCTCGCCGGACTGGCAGATATCGTCCCCGCAGATGGGACCGACCTGACAGCCTTCGTCGGTCTGGCCATCACAGTCGTTGTCGATCGTGTCGCAGACCTCGTTGGCGTACGGGTGAATGAAAAAGTGGTAATCGTTGCAGTCGGCCGGCGGAGAGTATCCGTCGCCGTCCGCGTCGATCGGCGGGGTCGTACAGCAGTCCTGCGGACATGTCGGGCATGACTCGCCGGACTCACAGCTGCCGTTCCCGCAGATCGGACCACAGCCTTCTTCGGCCACGCCGTCGCAGTCGTTGTCGATCCCGTCGCCGCACTGTTCAGCGCGGCCCGGGTTGACGTAAAAGTTGGTATCGTCACAGTCGGCCGGCGGCTCGTAGCCGTCGCCGTCCGCGTCGATCACCGGATCGTGACAGTCGACCGGGCAAGTCTGCTGGGTTTCCCCAGTCTCGCACTGGCCGTTGCCGCACACCGGCTGATTGCCGGGGCAGCCTTCGTCCGTCAGGCCGTCGCAGTCGTTGTCGATGTCGTCGCAGATTTCGAGCGCGGCCGGATGGATCGAAAAGTCGGTGTCGTCGCAATCGATGGGCGGCGAATATCCGTCGCCGTCCTCATCAACGATACACCCCTCGTCCGTCTGGCCGTCACAGTCGTTGTCCAGTTCGTCGCACCGTTCCGGCGCGCCCGGATAGACCGTGTTGTTGTGGTCGTCGCAGTCGGCGGGCAAAAAAGACCCGTCGTGATCCGCGTCGACCTGACAACCCTCGTCGACGTTGCCGTCGCAGTCGTTGTCCACGCCGTCGCAGCGCTCCGTCGCGCCGGGGTGAACCGCCGCGTCGGTGTCGTCGCAGTCGCCTTCGGCCACGGTGTAGCCGTCGCCGTCAGCGTCCAGATCGGTGGTATCTCCACCGCCGGTGTCGCCACCGGAGACGTCGGCCACGACGATCGGGTACTGCTCTTCTCCTCGGAGGCACGTGCCTTCGTTTTCGTCTGTCACTCCCGTGGGAGAGCAGGATCCTTCCGCGTTGCAGGTGGTTTCGGGCGGACAATCCGCGTTACTGATACAGCCAGCAGCGCAAATCCACAATCCGCTCGAATCCTTATACGCGTAGGACTTGGCGCAGTGCTGCCGACAGGGGCAAACGTTGTGATCCGGCCCGCCGTCCTCCTTCTGGCAGAGCTTGATCTCAAGACCCGCCGACACTGTCGGCTCATAGATGTTGTCCACCACTCGATGATCGCAGTTGGCCACCACGGCCACCGCGAACACCACACAAACCAAATTGTAAACGTACAGGGAGCTTTTCATGATGTTCTTCCTCCTAAACTGGTGTTGTTAACTGGTGCTGTTCGGTTTGTTCGTTGAATTCGCTCCTTAGTCGAAAATCACTAGCTTTCGCTGATGAGCTTCGATTAAGACCCCAATTGCCGTGGCGATTGGGGAAAAAAGAACTAAAAGTGGAATGCGGTGAGACCATTCTGCTGAGATACGCCGCGGTGGTACTCCACGCACGGCGACAGACGGCAGGTTTCGGCCGCCCAGATGAGCGCGGCCGTAGTTGAAAGAACCGCCGTCGCGATCAGGACCGGCCCCAGCCAATCCCAGACGCTGGAATCGTCCTCGATCTGCTCCTCCTCCTGAAATGAGGACGAAGGCGACGGGAACGGCACGGGCTGGAGGTTTTCTGACCGCCACTCTCGAACTACCGGTCCGTTCCCTTCCACGTACTCTTCCTTCCGGAGCTGTACGTGCGGGGTGCCGGCGGCGTTCCTGCAGATTCGACCGGAATTGAGTCTGGTCATCTGCCCATTGGCAAGGCCGCTCATAATGCGCGCCTCGCACTCGCGCAGATCCTGCTGAACCGGGTCCAGCGTCACGTTTCCGTTGTACCCGGCGCTGGCGCTGGACCTGCGCGTCGTACTGGACGAACTCCCGCAGGCGACGAAGAAAAATGAAACACAAGTGACCAACGCAACCACCTTGAACGACGTGCTGGACATGATTATTTCCTCCCTTAAATCGGTTATGGTTTATTGCAGTTTCTTCTGCACCGCGCATGCTTCATTTTCTGAAGCATAAACGGTGCAAAAGGCAAAATACAGAGTTGTCCGTATCTTGCCGCTTCCTCCTTCCCTTCTTCTTGTCTTGGTCAACTACTGAACGGATCGCGTCTCGTACCCGCTCCAGCCGCCGCCGGGAACCGGGTACGCCCAGGTCTCCTTGACGTGACGGGTCGCGCCCTCAGCTGATGGCTGGGCCGCCGGCGGCGCAGCACGCCTGGTTCTCACCTTGTCGCACTTGATGTAATACACCCGCCTTCCGTCCGGCAAGGTGTCCGCAACTCGGTAGCCGGTGGTGCCGTCCGGACAAGAACGTCCGCAGTTGGACAGACCATTGCACCCCATGGGGATGCCGCGGCCACCGCTCTCGACCAGCATTTGCCGCATGACCTCCGGCATTTCCTTGAGGTCATTGCGGACATCGACAAGGCCTTGCTTGACCTCGCCGACTTCCCGCTCGACCCCGCCGAGCCGGCCGTCAAAGCCGTCCATGCGCTGGTTCATACTTGAACCCAGCGCGTTAAGGTCGGAAATCCCGATGCCGCTCGGCGTTGCCGTAGACGACGTAGCCGCGACGGTCGAAGCCGGCGCGGGCTGGGGCTGGCCGTCGCCCTTGAACGCGATGACCAACACGACTACCAGTACCGCGACCATCATGATCACGGTAACGATAGAAAAAACAGATCCCGCACTGACTTTTCCTTCACTCATTTTCGTCCCTCCTAAAACGTTAAACGTTCAGTTTCCTCAATTCGGAACACATTATTGGCTTATTTTAGACCAAAACACCCCAATAACCTACCCCGAATTAGAAGTTTGAAATAGGTATAATTCTCCATGCTGAAAATACCTAATGATATCAAAGTAATATAGCATAATTTGATTTTTTTGTCAATGCGCGAAGTATAAAATACCTCTAAATTTACGTAAATTATCACGAATCATTTTTTTATTCAAAGACTGAAAAAAACATTTCGGGATTTTTTATGAACCAATCGTTCGTTTATAGCATTGGGGGTTTGGGGGGCTTCATTGCCCACGGCGCGATATTATTACGTTATCGTCGACAAGAATTTGAAGCCCCCCAAAACTTTTTGCCTACTTTTTGGCCTGCCCTGAGCGTAGCCGAAGGGTTACAAAAAGTAGGTCGGCGCGAGCCGAAATTGGGAAGAAGTAACATTAAAATTATGTCGAATTTAAGTTGAATATCATATAACTAACATTGTAAATTTTTCTAATCAAATAATAAAAGCGCGCTTTTCTTTGAAAAACGCGCTAAATGCCACCCTTCAGCCACAACACCGCAGCCAAAAGAAGAAGCGAAGCAAGAATGGCCATGGTGCCGTAGAGAAACACTCCGTTCCCGTTTGTCGCGCCACCCTTGGCTTTGGGATCGGGCTGCGGAGGAGCAGGCGTGGGCACCGTGAGCTTTCTCAGCTCTTCATCGAGAATGGTACGAATCCGCTGAGTTTGGGCGTTTTCTTCGCCTTTTGCCCGCAATTCAGCGATGGCCGCGTCAATCGCCTCCAGCTTGACTGTCAGCGTATCGTGAAGCCCGACAACAGCCTGCGTGGACTGATTCAGGCCTTCCGCATACTTCGTTTCTTGGTACTGGAGCTGGGATTTTAATGCGTCCAGCACCGCTCGAAGATCAGTGATTTCCCTGGAAACATCATCCCCTTTCCCCTCTTTATGAGAATCATTTTGGGTCAAATTCTGCAAATAATCCCGAACAAACTTGATCAATTTCTCCAGGCGCGCCTCCAGCTCATTGATTCGCGTATTGGCCTGACGCGCTTCTTTGATGAAAATCGCGGCTTCATCTTCAGTCGGGGGATTCACCTGGTCGTTTCTTTCATCTCCGAAAAGACCGGCAAAATCAAAACCACGAGTTGGCGTCGTTTCAGCAACTGACTTATTTTCAGTCATCTGCATTCCTTTCCTCTTTTTAATGAACGTTTAACATAAAAATATAGCACAGATTACCAAAAAAGTCAAAAGTTAAGAAGCTGACAGAAGTAAAATGATCAGCCGCAGTCTTTAGCTTCAAATTTTTTTTAATCCAATAAAAAAGGACTTAATTTGATTAAAGTCCTTATTTGCGCGATGGCGGATTGACAGTGATCATTTGCTGATCACAGCCCAGGCCTTCGCACTTGTAGCGTACCCGAACACCGTTGACAATACCGTCAAACGGCTTTTTTCCACTGATGACCACAGGTTTTTTGCCCGAAGAAATTCGCGGTGAATCCGGTTGACGGATCAGGGGATGTGCCCGATTCTCCGGCCGAGAAACAGGCATGGACACGGGTGCCGGCGCCTCGGACTGGCCAGCGGACCAGGATTGGCTGGCGGTTGGCGCCGGCGAGAAACAGCATTCGGACCAATTTTTTGATTCGAGCTGGCTGAGCCGATTGGACAAAGCCGCGTAATTCAATCGATCATTGTCAATAAACAGAAGAGACATGACATCGCATTCGCGTTCGATGTCCGCGATCGATTGAGCACGAATGTTGGCCTCGATACGGCTGGCGTCAATCGATCGGCCAACGGTTTGATCAATCAATTTGCGGCAATTAGCGCTTTGCGAACACTCGCCCCAGAATTTGTCCCAATCCGGCTCGGTTGTTGTCGGCAAATCCCGATTTTTGCGTGTTTCGGTCACCAGCTCATTATACCGCTTGTCAGACAAATAGGCGCCAAAAATAAGCCACACGATCACAAAGGTCAATCCAGCGGCCAAACTCATCAAATAATAACTATGACGCTTGTGAGATCGGGCCAGACTTTCGCCCAGCACCACCGCTTCTGAGCGCTGATCCGAAGGTTCTCTGGCAAAGAAAGCGGCTTCATCGGCCAGTCTTTGCTCCAATTCGTGCATCTGTTGGATCAATTGATCAAAGGACTGCTGCAGGTCTCGCAATTTATCATCCTTTTTATTGATCATGCCGAGCAACCGCTGTTCAACCGCTTCAAGCTTGGCATCGATTTCCACAGACATGCCTTTGGACATGTCACGCTTCATGGTAATCAGTCCCTGACGAATGTCCTTCATCACTTCCAGCGCTTTTTTGATTTCCAGCAATTCGGGGGCATCCGCGCTACTCGGTGCCGGCGCTGCTGCGCCGCTGTTACCCGAAGGCATTCGTTCAGCCGGGCCGACGTCAACGACAATATTCGGGACAGCCGCCTCCGCGTCGGTGGCATGAGTCATCCCCGGCCCGGGAGAGGAGGATCCCACATCAATCGAGGCCAACACATCTTCATCCGAAATATCGGTAATAGCTGGGGCCGCTTCCGGCTCCTGAGCTGCGGGCATCGCACGATCAACAGGTGGCTCCTCAACGTTATCGGTTTTATCGACCGGGTGACTATTTCCCGGGTGATTAACTTCAGCAGCCTGTTCGGTCATCATGGCTTCGTACTTTTTTCTTACGCAATACAAGCAATAATGTCCGCTCTCACCTTCGGTATTTTCATATTTAACCATTCGATGTCCGCAGACAGGACAGTCCTGGCCATTTTTGATAAATGCCTGGTGCATTTTCTCACCGATCTTAACATTGAATCCACAGCGCCGCTGGCTGCAAATGTAAATTGCCGGCTGATCTTTTTTTCCTTCGGCCAATAAAATCAATTTCCCATCGCAATCTTCTTTCGGGCAATTGCCCTGCCAATTATCCACAATTTCCTGAGTGATTTCCAAATCGAGAAATTCAGACGAATTAGGATCAATCGCGGCGAGCGCTGATACGACCGCCGGAGCCGGTGCGTCCAAAACGACCGCCGTCTCGGACGTGGTGCTTGGGTCTGCGACGACCGCTTTCATCTCCGGTTGAGTATCATGCTCTAGTTGACCTTGATCAACCGTTGCTTCCGGCTGACCGGCCCTTTTCAACCCGTCTTCGTCATCGAACCGAAATCTGGGCATGATTTCCTCCTTTTTTTATTTTCAATGTTCATTTCAACGTAACAGAATGTTCATCAAAAGTCAATAATAGCCGATCGCTTTGACAAAAACAGTAAAATATGATAAAATTTAATGTTTATTGATAAAAAAAGGAGACCGGACATGCTCAGTTACTTGAGGGCGGGATGTTTGGCCGTTTCTTGGCTACTGTACGGCTGCGGCCCAAAATACGGGCTAAACAACCCGGAAGAAGCCTGGATTCCGGAAGAACTGCCACGACTCCAGGAATATGTAATGGTTGAATACCAAATCAAGCCGGGCAATGGATTGGCTCGGCTGACTATCGGTGAAGCCGGGTTTCGCTGGAAGGTTCTAGTACGGCTTCAAGGCGGTGAGATCAATGAATTCTGGGCCTATCGCATTAGAATTCACGGGGAGTTATCAGCCAAACTTTACGCGCCGATTCCGAGAACAATGGCTCAATTGGTCAACGCGCAAGCTCGAATCATTTTAGTTTCGCACGACCAGTCGGACATTTTCGCCCACGTGTATACGACGGACGGTACCGAATACCCTCAGCAGGTCAATGGCGACTTTAACTGGGAAATTGCCGATGAAATCAAGCCCGGCGAATACATCAGACTGGTTACGCCCGACAGTCAAGCAGATTGGCGAGTAAAGGAGGAAATCCTAAATCAGATCCCTGCGGTGATCAAGGGCATGAGCCCGGCGCTGAAAATAAAAGTTGAGCGTTACCTTAAGGCCAGACGCAACGGCTATCTATCGTTTTCCCTGTTCAAATCGCTGGAGCTGGCCGCGCAATACTTTACCGGGGTGATCTTCTCCGGCGACTGGCTAAGGCCGCTCTACTCGCTGAGCATGTTCCAGAGCATTTGGCTGCTGAATTTCCTGACCGCGCCCGATGCCAATAACTCGCCGGAATTCTATGGCGCGTTTCTAAACAACCGCCAGTTTGCGCTGGTGCTGAGCGAATTTCAAGAAAACATCTACAGAATGATCGGCGGACTGGCTCAAAACCAGCGAAGCCTTCAATACCAGCTGAATGATTTGAGCGTGCAATGCCAAAGACGCAGCCCGGTAGAAATGATCCGTGCTCGTCAACTGGCATCGCCAAGAAGATAAAAAACCGAACAGCGGTCAGCCAAGCTTACTGCTGTTTTTTATATTTTAAAAATGTCCCGCTTCAGCGGGACTCGATATTTTGCTTTTAAAATCAGCGGCTGATCCGCCATTGGCGGACATTTCATTTATTACTTTTCGGCATGGTCTCGATCACTTCCGGCGGAAAATCTGAAATCGGTTCCGTCTTGGATGCCGCCGGCGGCGCCGGCTGAACGGCGATTGTTTCCAGTGATTCGGAAACGTTCTCTTTTTCAAAAAGATCTTCCTTTATTTTCGGCTTCGTCGATCGTAATGCCGATTTTTCATTTATTAAAATGGAGACGGAAAAACTGACGATTAATCCCAATAATAAACCGATGGCTAAAACAATCATTATGTTGGGCTTAACCGGAAATTCCGAAACGATCGCGGCGTCGATAATCCTCACCTCCGTGTTTTGAAGGCCGGTGTATTCTGAGCCATGAAGTGTCAGCGAATAAGCGATGGCGTTAGCCAATTCGCCCGCGACGCGGCTGTCTTTATGATAAACGATAATATCCAAAATTCCGGTTTCCGGACGGACTCGGGCGCTGACCGCCGCTTGCCACTGCTGGCGCCTAATTTTTTCGTCATTGGAGAATAAATCCATCGGCACTTGGTAGCCGGCATCCATTGTTTGATAAAAAAACCTCGAAGTATAAACGACTTCCGCCAAATTGCTGGCCAGCCGATCGGATATCAATCCGGCGGTCACCGCATCTGGCTCGATGCTCCCCTTTGGCACGACAATAACGCTGGTCTGCGCCGAATATTTGAATGTCAAAAAGACAAGTGAAAAAACAACGGCCAGAATTAAAATAACCGTAGTCAGCGCGGCGTACAATTTCAAATTTAGATAGTTTTTTTTGTTTTTAGCTGTTGATCTGTTGCTCATAGCCTCGGGCGGCCGAGATTAATTACATTTCCGTTAATACCGCGTTCACCTCAAGCGGCTGTCCCTGACGCATAATTTTTATTTTAACCTCCTGCCCGCTTTTATAGCTCTGAATTATTTTGGTTAATGAACTCTTATCCGTTATCAACTCGTCTTCAATGGATAAAATAATGTCGCCCGATTTCAGCCCGGCCAATTGCGCCGGGCTGGCGGACATTACCGCCGGCGAGCCATCAACGCCAAAAAGCAGCGCTCCCTGTTTATAATCGGCATATTTTTGCCAGCCGACCGCTTCGCTTAAATCTATGTATGACACGCCCAAAAAATTTCTGGTGATCGCGCCGGAAGAGATCGCCTGTTTCATTATCGACTGAATATTATCCACCGCCACCACCACGTTATCCGAGCTTAAAACGCCGACCAGCTGACCATCCAAATTGACGATCGGCGCTCCCAGCCAATTATCGTTCAACGGTTCGATCAGTTTTATGAATTGATAATATTTTTCCGATGAACGAATTAAATCCGATCTGGTCTTTGCCACGGAGCAATACAAACACTCGATGCTTGTCGGAAAGATCAAATCCGCGGAAACGGCCAGCACCGTTTGGCCGCTGGTCATAAATTCCCGTGAGGTTAAATTAACGACCGGCAAATCTTGGGCGTCGATTTTCACAAAACATGCCGTGGTCGCGCTGTCACAGACATAATTGACGACGGCATAAATTTTCTTTTCAAAAGAAACCGCTATCTGATTGGTGTCTCCGGCCAATACCGCCTTATCGGTCAGGATCCAACCATCGGTAGTCAGCACCGTTCCCAAACCGGTAATATCTTGATCCAACAAAATATCGCTCCAGTTGCCAGTTTGCGGTTTGAATTTGTAAAAGCTGACGATCGTCGGCCTGATCTGATCGATAGTCTGGTTGATTGACGAATCTTTTTCCGCTAAAATATCCTTTAGCCTTTTTTCTTGCTTTTGAGTCAGCGCGTCGAGCCGATCGGACAAAGATTCTATTTTTTCTTTTTCCACTTTGCCGTTTTTTATAAAATCGCTGATCCAGATTTCGCCGACTAATCCGGCAGAGAAGCCGCAAAATACCGCGATTAAAATTACTGTTATTATTTGATAAACGGTAAATTTCTTTTTTTCTAAATTGCTCATAATTATATCCATCGCGCCGTGGCCAATATGGCGACCAAGCAAACGGCACTGATGGCCAAAAAATTAATAATTTTCTTTTTATCGAGGCTGCCTGATAAAAACGCTCTCGCCAAACCGGTCATCAGATAAAAAGCGACAGTTAGAATAAACGCGTTGACGTAAAATCCGGTCGGCAAATAATATATGGCCGCGAACAGCTCGACCAGCACCACGGCGATGGCCACGATGAATACATGACTATCCGCGAACTGAATTTTATTTATCCAAAATATTTGATACAAGAGCAACAAGCTGAACGCCAGCACGATTAGCGCCAGGAAGAGCAATTTCATTTTTAAAAAAATTATTAAGCCAAAGGCAAAGGAAAAAAATAAAAACGTGGAAAGCATCGCCATGTACCAGGAAAAATTTTCCAGGGAATAGGGCTGATATCTGGTCGGATAAAATTTATAATCCAACATGCGCCCCAAATAAACAAACAAGAATATCGCCACAAAACCAGCATACAGGTGATACAGCCATGTTTTATCAATAAACAAAGCGAAGAGAATGGTGACCGCCACAAAGACAAGCGGGCTGATCAGGAAGCTAAAGAATTCAGCAGTGAATTTGAATCGATGATAAAGCCAGACGGCTGAGGCGGTAATCAATAATGTGACTGGCAATAAAACTGCCAGCGGCGTTTTGGAGAAAAAAATAATTTCCAAAACCAACGCCAGCGACAACGGTGATATTATTTGAAAAAGCTTATATACAATAAACATATTAACCGGCCGGCTCTTCTTTATCCTTGGTTAATGATTCCTTTTCCTCAAACACCTCTCGGATGATTATGCTGAGCGCCGTCGCCACCGGAATGGCTAAAACCGCGCCGAGCACTCCACCGACTTTGGCGCCGATCAATAGCGCGATGACGCTGACAACAGGATTCAAGCCGACCGCTTTTTGCATAATTTTTGGCACCAATAAATGATTTTCCACTTGCTGGATCACGACAAATAAAATCAGCACGAACAGCGCTTTGATCGGAGATTGGGAAAAAGCCAAAAAGATTGCCGGAATGGCGCTGATTACCGGTCCAATGTACGGTATAAATTCGCCGAGAGCGGCGATCAACGCCAACACCAAAGCGTACTTGACGCCGAGAATAAGCAAACCAATGTATGTCAGCACGCCGATTATCAAACACAGTACTAATTGTCCCTTAAGCCACTTGCCGATTTTATTCTGAATTTTATTGATCAGCATGACAATCAACTCTTGATATTTCGAGGGCACCAGCGATCGAATTGTTCTTTTAATGGAATTTTCCTCAACGGTCATGTAAAAAGTTATTACCAAGACGACCAAAAACGAAACGACGCCGCCAAACACATTGGCTAAAGTCGAGATAATGCTGGAAGCGGCGCCACCCAAATTTGAACTGATAGATGAATTGGACGGCGAAATTTGCTGAAAACCGAATTTGGCCGAATATTCCTGAAAAAATGAAAACACCTCCCTGACTCTTTCATAATAGGTGGGGAAATTATTGGTTAAATCCATCAACTGCGAAATGATCGGCGGCACCACCAAAGCAACGGCTGAGCCGACTATTCCGACCGCCAATAAATAAATGATCAGCACGCTCACGCCTCGCGGTACTTTTTTATTCTGAAGCCAATCGACCCATGAATCGATAGCGGAGGCGAAAATGAGAGAGACAAACACCAGCGCCAGAACATCTTTGATCAAATACAAAAAATAAAGACTGATCAGCACGATAAAAAATTTCACGATGGAAATAAATGAAATGCTAAAAGTTTTATATTGTTTCATATATCAAAAAATCCTCCTCGTTTTTATTATACATCACATTTTATTTTATTTCCAAGCCGCAAAAATTTTAGTGATCGCTTTGACCATTTTTTACCTAAAATTAGACAAAGTAATAACAACAATAAAAAACGACTTGACAAAATCATTCTTTTTTGCTAATATGCACTATTAAAGTGTTTGTTCATTTTATCGGCCGCGTTTCTCTTGGGCAAATATTCGGGACAGACTATAATACCCAGTTCATTCCGAACATGTGCCCAAGAGGGGCGTAGAGCCCCCTTTAGGGGGGACGAATGCTTGTAAATACTTAAATGTATTGCTGTCTAGTTCTAGCCTTTCGAGGTTGGAATTGGGCACAAGCCTTCCCTTCTAAAGCACATTAAGAAAACAAGGACAAGAAACAACAGGAAAGAAATCATACAGAGGAAAAAAGGAAAAGAAAGCAGCCAGTAGGCAAAAAAAGAAGAAAACAATGTGACCCCCCCCCAACCCCAATCCCATGCTTGTCGCCCCCCCCATCTACCTACCCTTCACATTTTTCCTTCCTTTCCAAATCCCTACCACCCCATCATCTGCTTTTCTCCCCTCCTTCTATCCTCCCTACCTGTTGTCCCTCTTGTCCTTTCTTATTTTTAAAAAAATTCATATAATAATAGCGCGACCATAAAAATCATCTATGAAACCGGTGATCAATAAACAAGCGAAATTCGATTACGACATCCTCGAAAAATTCGAGGCCGGCTTGGTTTTAACCGGCCCGGAGGTAAAATCAATCAAGGCCGGGCAGATCAATTTGAAAGGCTCAATCGTCACCATCAAGCACACCCCGCAAACCGAGGTGTACTTAACTAACGCGCATATTTCCAAATATAAACCTGCTGGCAGTCAACCTAGCTATGATCCGACAGCATCGAGAAAACTGCTTTTGCATAAAAAAGAAATCAGTAAATTAATAGGACTTTTAAAGCAAAAAGGCTTGACATTAATACCGCTTCGGGTGTATACTAAGCACAATCGCATCAAATTGGAATTCTGCGTGGCCAAAGGAAAGAAAAAATACGAAAAGAAAAAAACGATCAAAGAACGAGAGGCCAAACGACAGATAGAAAGAGCGATGAAGCAGTATTAGTCATGGCGCATGGGACATGGATTATAAATCAATACGAAATGTTCCATGATACGTGTGCCCCGGGGATGATCGGCTTCGATAGAGATGGCGAGCTGCTTGCGCGCGGAAATGAGCTGTCAAAATGCTCATTAAACTTTTTGACAATCAAAATAAGTGCGAATAATGTACTGGCAAAAGTAAAAAGCGCTTTCGCTTTGGCTTTTGCTCCTGTTGCTGCTTAATATCCAGCGACCGCTTGCCTGCCGATGCTCGATAGGCAACGCAGGCGCCATTATCGAGCTGGGTTGAATCGCTGCCAGACGCTTCAACCAAGATTATGCTGGCTATCGCCTGATCGGATTTTGTTTGTTTTATACCGAACGGGCCGAACAATCATAAACGAACTACTTTCCGTAGAAACGCCAGCGGTTTAATCTCTAGACGCGGGTTCGATTCCCGCCATCTCCACCATTCTTCGCTCCGAATGTCATCGGGGCTTCGAATGGCGCAGCCAGTGAAGAATGGCCGTGATGATTTACGATTAAATTAACAATCATAAAAAAATGAGAAGGTATTACAAATTCGGCAAAAAGCCGAAGCAAGTAAAAGTTAAATTTCCGACCAATGAAGGCATCAGATCGCCGGAAGTTCGAGTGATCGACGAACAAAACACCATGCTGGGAGTAATGGCCACTCGCCAAGCAATCATGTTGGCCAAAGAAAAAGGTTATGACCTGGTGGTCGTTTCACCAAAAGCAGAACCGCCGGTGGCCAAATTCACCGATTACGGCAAAATGCAATATGAACAGGAAAAAATGCTTCGCAAACAGAGGAAGCAGCAGAAACAGCTGGAAATGAAAGGCATTCGATTATCCGCCAAAATCAGTGATCATGATTTGGAATTAAAACGCAAACAAGCTGAAAAATTTTTAGATAAAGGACATAAAGTTAAGGTTGAAACGATTTTACGCGGCCGTGAGCATCAGCATACTCAATTAACCAAAGAATTAATTAAAAATTTTATCGATAATCTACAGATTAACCACGTAGTTGAGCAAGACATCTCCAAACAAGGAAGCAAATTGTCAGCGGTCGTGGCGCCAAAATCATAATATGGGAAAAATGAAAACCACCCAAGCGGTGAACAAAAGAATCAAAATCACCAAGAATAAAAAAGTGATCGCCAGACGCAGCGGGCAAGATCATTTTAATACTCGAGACACGGGCAAACAGGTCAGGCTGAAAAGAAGCGATATTCAAATGTCTAAAACAGTCAATAAATTACTGAAGCAGGCCATGCCTTATAATTAATAATAGATAATAAAGCGGAAAACGACATCTAATTTTAAGCTTACAATCTATCATGAAATATTATGCCAAGAGTTAAAAGAGGAAAATCTCATTTAAAGCGCAGGAAAAAACTGCTTAAACAAGCGAAAGGATATCGCCACCGCCGAAAAAAAACCATTCGGCTGGCAAAAACAGCGGTCTTAAAAGCGGGCGCGTACGCGCACCGAGACCGGCGAGCCAAGAAACGCGTCGCCAGACAACTTTGGCAAATCAAACTCAATGCGGCTGTCAGAGAATACGGGCTGAGCTACAGCAAGTTCATCAATCAACTCAAGGTAAAAAAAGTCGGCTTGGACAGGAAAATTCTGGCTGATATTGCCGAGCATAATCCTCAAATATTTGAAAAAATTATTGACGCGATCAAATAATCACAAAAATCAACCCAAGCAGGGTTGATTTTTGTTTTGACAAAACAAAATATTTGATGTATATTATTAAACTAAAACAAAACCGGAGCTTAACATGGAAAACAAGCGCTGCGATAGACAGACAAATCCAGCCTCCAGGAAAAATCAATTGCTCAATCGGCTGCGGGGCAAAAAATCACTCAAAAGTTGGCTGAAATATGTTTTTATCAGATTATCGTATTTTGAAGCGGAAGCACTGACCGTTTTTTGCCAATGCTTCAGCGGTGATATTATAAAAAAACATTTAGTCGATTTGCCATTGCTCGTTGATTCATTGCTGCGCGGGGGGAAAAAATATCCCATTTATTCCCTGCACATCGAGCGATCCGCTCTGCCCCAAGAGCAGAAGGAGCGGCTCTTCTATTTATTCGTCTGCGTCTTTGCTTTATACAAAGCCAAAGCCGATTCACGCTGAATCGGCTTATTTTATTTTCTTATATTCTTCGTACAGTTGTCTAAATTTTGAAGAAATTTCCAATAAATTTTCAATCGCTTCTTTTTCCTCTCCACTGGGAGATTTGATGTCAAGATAAAATTCACGCTTTATTCTTTGCCGGAGACGACGCTTGAATTTTTCATTTTGTCGTTTAATTTTTAAACCGGATATTCTGGCGCGCACCAGCTTTGCTGTCGGCAATAAACGAAGCGATGGCTGATTTAAAAGCAACGCCGGTCTGGGCTTGAGGCGATGGTCGGTGTCGGCCAACAGATAATACTTAAGCAGTGACGGAAAAAAACGCAAATTAGCGACCAAACGGTTAGGGATTGAAGCGCGGTTTTGTTTTAAGTAGCGGCGAAGATTTTCCACTCTCTCTCTCTCCGTTTCAGCGCTAACTGCCCCCATCATCTGGTCGAAGCAAGTTTCTTCGGCTGTGTTCATCGATTCGATAAATTCTTGGGCCTCGTCTTTAAAATGCGCCGGGCTGACTGCGGGGCGTCGGTTCGATGCGGACTGATCTTTCTTTTTTGGCAATGATGAAACCGAATTCCGCCTGGTGCGGGTTTTCGTCTGAGATTCCGGGTAAAAATTAATTTCTTGCCCGGCTCGGCCCGACCGGAGTTTTTCCAAAATGTCGTCTACCAACTTATCTTGGTTGGATTGAATGTTTTTTAATTTCCTCATATGAAACTATAAATTAATTATAGCTCAACGCCGCGTTCAAGTAAATGCAAGCGCGCTTGACTTATACTAGCCGACAAGTTATAATGTTTACGTCGTTTTACGACATGACGGCCGGTATTTACCGACCGGCATTTAAAGATAACAAAACTCCGGCTGATGGATCGGTGGTGTAGTTGGTTAACACGCCGCCCTGTCACGGCGGAGATCGCGGGTTCGAGTCCCGTCCGATCCGCCAGCCGGAATTTTGTTCAGCAAAAAACACCATCTTGAGTGGTGTTTTTTTATTGCCTGCGGTAAATTCGCGCAATACCTTGATCTCGACCAACGGTTTAGATTAAGGTACTGCGCGCAAGCACGTTTTAAACGACTTGCGCTAACTAAATTGTTGATGAGTCTGTCGTCTAACGACGCAGAAAACGCCGTAACCGGCCAGGCAGGAAATGATCCAGATCACCATGGACAAAACGGCGATCTGGTGAGCCGGCAAGTAGCTGATGTTAAAAACTTCATTTGACACCAGGGTCAAACAGACCAGACACAGTAAGGCTGTCAAAAGACTGCGAATGGTTCCTTTCCTCATTTTCCCTCCTGACATGGTTATATAATATATTATAGCATATATAATTAAAAATGTCAATTATACATAAATCTTCAAATAAAATTTCTTTATCAAGCAAAAAGATTGCCAAAACGGCGATAGTTGGCCAATCGGAGCGCTTGCACCGTCTTTTTTAATGCATTAACCAGCTCTTTATTGCCTTGTGCCTTAGCAATACGCAAAGCTTCCTCATGCAAATATATCCGTCTCGCCACTCCCTCCACCGCCTGCCTGATCAGCGGTGCCCGATCCTGATATCTTTCTAATAGTTTAGCCTGAAAATCCTTGGCTAAGACGCCCTTTTTTACCAAATCCGCCTGGCTGAGCTTGACCTGCCCTTCGACAAAAGCTTGATAGCCGCCGCCGGTCAGCGGCTTGACGATTATGCGACCGCCGGCAATGCTCTCGGAATTAAATCCATAAACGCCGGGCACTGTCTCGAAAATCGGTCCAGCATTTCCGGACGGACGACCGACCGCTTCTGGCGCCGCGGCCGCCACTGATTTTGGCTTGATCACCGTTTCCATGGCGGTACTCGGTTTTGATGGAATTTTTTTGCTTAACAGCTCCTCGGCCGCCGGTTTGTCCGGTATTGGCTGATCGAGCAATGATTCAGCGGCCACTTTGCCGGCCGGCTTAGCCGCGGCGATTTTACTATCCAATCCCGGGTCCGGCACCGTTTTTGACTCGGGGCCGGTGAACCAGCGCTCTAGTTGGCCTCTCATTTCCTCGTTAAAAGTCTTCGGTCCTTTTTCAGAAAATGCCCATTCCAGCTGCCGCGTCATTTCTTCATCGAGCGTCATCGGCCCTTTTTCCGAAAACGCCCATTCCAGCTGACGGTTAAGCAGCGCTTTTAATTTCTCCGGTTCGGTTAATTTTAACTTTCTGGGCGGCATGAATTCGCGGATTCGCTGTTTGGCCAGATATTCTTCCGGCGACAGCGCCGCGGCCGGCTTGGCTGTTACTTGAAGATCGAGCGAACCATCCGGTCGCTTGATAATCTCCACCTGATCGCCCTCGTGCACGGTGACGGGAGAAATCCAACGTGATCCTTTCATTTCAAATCCCAAATTTTTCAGCTGGCCGATCTTCCATCGCCGCAATTCAGCCGGAGTATTAAAAATATTTTTCAAATCAGGATCTTGATTTAAAATTCGATTAATGCCGCTAAGAATGCCTTCGCCCGGCTTTAGCGCGGTCACGGCTTTGAGCGGAGTGATCACCATTTCCGGCGCCTCGAAATCAACAGCCAGCGCCTCAGCCCCTCCGGATTTAATTTCCAATGCCGGCACCGCTATTGAATCAGCCGGCGGCGCGGCCACGATCGGCAGCTGCTCGGCCGGAATTTCATAAACCACCGTACCCGTCTCGACCGGAATTTTCGGGGCGTCAACAGCCTCGGCCAATGGAAACTGCGGCAGCGCTTCAGCCGGATAATCCGGATTATACACCATGTTTTCTCCGTTGATTTCACTGGCATGAGCCTCGCCTTCAAAAAACATATTCTTCATCAACCAGCTGGTGCCGCCAGATCCGACAAAGACCCCCACGCCGGCGGCGATGCCCTTCATCAAACGATTATTCTTTTTTGATTTTTTACGCCGGCGATCAATATCATTTAAGCTCTCCGCCGCCAGCTGAGATAATTTTGTTTGGATCAACATCGCTCTCTCGGCCGCCCGTTTCCGCTCGGCGTCGGCGGCGGCGGCGACTTCCCGAAAAGTCTCCATGGCCGCCGATTCAATCATCTTTTGAAAATCATTGTCGGCTTTGAGATATTCCTCCAAATCCATATCGTATTCGGGTTTAAGCGCGAAATCCTTGCCTTGCTGGCGCAAAGCCAAGGCCGGATTGTCAACCAAATTATTTTTTTCCAAAAATTCAATGATCATTTCAGCCGCCCGACCATGGCCGATCATTTCCTCACCGAGTTTATCCATTTCCTGAGCCAACCATTCGATTGAACGCTCGGCTTCTGCCTTTGCCGCTCCCTGTGCTTTCTGGGCGCGCTCTTTCTGCGCCAGCCCGGCGGTCATCAGTTTCAATTCTCTAACCAAGAGCGAATTGATTTGATTTTTTTGTCTATCAAACTCTTGATCTTTTATGTTTTCAAAACTGGTCGGCGGTTCGGCCGCCTCTGTTTTCAAAGAATGCTCGGCGGCGGACAAATCACTTTTTATCCGAGCCGAATATTCGATTGCCAGCTTATTATAAAAATCTATTTCCGAAGGTTTTTTACCGCTGAGCGGAGCCGCCGCCTCAAAATATTCAAGTCTTTTTCTAATCTCATCGACCGGCATCTGCTTTAGCTTATCATCATTGACTTCCCCGCTTAATTTGCGATCGGCCACCATTTTCATCAAATCATATGAACCGACGCCGGCGCCCAAACCGCCCAGCGCTCGGCGCGCCACGAAAATTCCTCCCGCGGCCGCGGCCGCGCCGGTCGCCGCCAAAACCGAGCCACCGGCTAGCAAGCCAAGGCTGATCGCCGTTCGGACGCTGGCCGCTCGGGCCACCAGCCGGCCGATTCTGCCTTTCGGTTCCCAGCCCAGCTTGGTCAAATTCCACTCACCGAGCTTTTTATAGCTGTCATAAAATTTACGCCCCCAACCACGGTCGGCCGCGAACGCTTCTGCCTGCTTATCGGCCAAAGCCATGCTTTCTTTAAGATGTTTTTCAACGCTGTCGCCGACAAATTCCGCCCTGGATTCGATATAATTATGTTTCGCCTCCTGATGCGCGTTAATGGCGTCCGCCGCTTCAAACCGATCGCGCAAGCGCCGCAAACAGCCGCGCAGTCCTTCATATTTTTTTAATTTTCTCGCTGCCTCAACGAATTTTTCTCTGGCAGTATCAAGCAATCCTTTTTTTTCCTGCTGATCAGCTGATAAAATCTCTTCCGTTTTTTGTTTGAATTCCTGCACTTTCTGCTCCACTGCCTGCTGCGCCGCCTCCAGTTTGGCCAGACTTTGTTCTTTTTTTTGCCACTTACCTCGGCCGAAAAGACCGCGGAAAAATCCAACAGCCTCTTTTTTTTCGGTTTCTGCCGACATTGCCAATTCCTGAGCCAGCTTTTCCGGCTCTGCGGGCAGCTCACTCAGCTCTTCGTCCGGCCGCGCCGGCCGGGACTCCATATTTTTTTGATCCATATTAATAAAATATTAATTACTCCTTGGGCAGAACATCAAGCAGCTCTGTTTTAACCTTAATAATTTCTTCCTGGGTGATTTTCTCCAGACCGGGAATATTTTTTGCCAAATATTCGGCCAGCGCCTCGTAATCATTTTCCAGTGCTGCCATCTTTTCTTTTTGCTCGTCTTTAAGTGAATCCATCACCCGCAGCACAATCCGTCGCTGCACCAAATCACTCACCTGATCCAATATCGAGACCTGGCGATCTTGAGGTAATGCTTCGATGCCCAGCAGATTGATGATATTGGCATTTAAAATTTCTTTTTTGGTCATAAAAAATTTGTAAATTAATTGTTGAAGTTAGTAATAATATACCATATTTTTACAGTTTGAACAAAATCAGCGGTGGATTTGTTGAAAAAAATAAGCTATGATGATATAAATTGATATTGAAACAATCGATCAATTATTTATGACAATAAAAATCCGAAGAATAATCGCCTCCATATTCATAATCGGCTTTATGATCAGCGCGCCGATTTTAATTTTATACACCGCCGGATACCGTTATAACTTTAAAAAAAATGAATTGAAAAAAACCGGAGCGCTTTTTATCGAAACCGAACCCAAATCAACTCAAATATTTTTAAACGGCACTCTAGAAAAAACCGATACCCCCGCTCATATCACCAACATTTTCCCAAATAAATATTTAATCGAAGCCAAAAGAGACGGCTATAAATCCTGGCAAAAAGAATTGGAAATCAGATCTCAAAGCACCACTTTTGCCGAAAATATCGTTTTATTCAAGGACGCTTCGCCGGTCGCACTGGCCGGCGGAGATATCGCCGCGACGCGAGCCGCGGCCAAATGCGTTCTGGCCGAAACCGACGATGCTCAAAAAACGAATTATGCCTGCTTTGACCTGTCCAGCGGTCAACTGACGCCGATCGCCTCTTTTGACGGCCGCACGCGGATTATTGACGCTAGTCCCAAGCTTCAAAAATTTCTTCTCCTAGACGAGGCTGGACAATATCAAATTATCGCCAGCGACAACTCTTATCGCCAAACATTACCCGCACTGGCCATCGACCCGGAAATCATCAAATGGGGCGACGAAAACGAACACTTCATTTATTTTTCAAACGCCCATCAGCTTTGGCAAATAAATTTGCTGGGGCAGTCTCCGGTCTTCGAAAAAATAATCGATGACCAAACCATTGACATCATTGACTTCGCGGTATTTGGCGATCGGCTATACACCATCGTCGACAACGAAGCCGGCGCCAATCTGAATTTGTCAGCCATCCAGAATCCCGATAAAATCATCGAACAAATCAAATTACCTTCAGCCAAATTCAGCATTGATTCCTTCGTCAATGATTCGCTTATCATCATTGACCATAAAACCGACTCACTGTACGTGATATCGAGAGACATCGATGAAACAAAAATAAAAATTGACGGCTGTGATCGATATTCATTTCTGGCAGAAGATAAATTAATGGCTGTTTACAATGATTTTGAAATATTCACTTTATCTCTCAAGGCCGACGTTCCCCAAGCCGACCTCATCGTGCGCTACAGTACGCCGATCGAAAAAATTCAGTGGCTTAACAATAATTATCTGGCCGTGCTTCATGAAAACAAATTGAAAATGATCGAGCTCGACAACCGAGAAAAGCATAATGTCTGGCAGTTAACGCCGGACGATCTGAAGATTGACGATTTCTTTTTTGATAATGACAAAAAGAATGTATTCTTGTTGGCCGATGAAAAGCTTTGGAAATTAGATATCCGATAAAATAAAAACAGGCCTGACCAGCCTGTTTTTTAATTTTATTACTTGCCTTTCAAAACGCTGCGCTCGGTCAACTCCATGAATGTGTATACTCCAAGTGAATATAAAAAAGTATTCATGAGTCCGCGCGCCGCCAGCACCAGCGCCAGCACCACCAGCGCGGCCAGAATCCCGGCAATCAAGGCGCCGAGCGGTCCGGCCAGTCCCAATAAAAACCCAAGCAACACGAAAGGAATAAGCGCGATCACCACGGCCAGCGCCAATCCGAGAGCGAAAGCGATGGCTAAACCCAAGCTGATCAAAGAAACCAAGATAGAAATTTTTAAATTGTTTGCAAACAATTTCCAGCCGAATAAAATTGATTCTTTGATATCTTTATTATCAATAATCGCGTATCCAAGAATGTAATACATAAAATTACCGATGGCGACCAACCCGATGATTACCAGCAAAATCCAGATCATCACGACAATCGACAGCCAGCCGACGCCCAAAAATATAAGCAGCGCCGGAGCCATCAAAACCAATACCGCCAAAGCGACAATCAATTCCAAAGCGAAAATTTTCCAAAATCTCTCGACGCCCAGCTTCCATAATTCTTTAAATTTGTTTTTCGCGCCCGTGCCGACGTTGGCCACACCCTTGATGATCGCGCTGGTGGCGATGATCGACAGAATAAAAAACACGATCAACAAAATAATCCCGACAACGGTGATAACCAAATATGCTCCACGCGGAATGCCGCTTTGAGTCCAGCTGAACGCTTCGGTCTGCATCGCTTGCAAATCAAAGCTGTCCCGATAATTAATACCCTCCACTCCGGAAGCGATAAAAATACCAAACAGCCAAAGCAGCTTGTTTTTCCAAGCGTCTTTCCATGATTTTTTCACTAATGCCGAGTAATTGAATTCCATAATTTTATTTTTATTTATTTATTAAATTTATCAAATATTCTCCATAACCGCTCTTGACCAACGGCTCGGCCACGCGACGCAGCTGCTCAGAGTCGATAAACCCCCGGCGATAAGCGGCTTCCTCGATGCAGCCGATTTTTATTCCCTGCCGCTCCTCAATCGCCTTAATATAAACCGAAGCGTCAGCATAGCTTTGAAAAGTCCCGGTATCGAGCCAGGCAAATCCTTTATCCATCAATTCGACTTTTAGCTTCCCTTGTTTTAAATATTCGTTGTTGATATCGGTGATTTCCAATTCATTGCGCCATGAGGGTTTGACGTCTCTGGCGATTTTAACCACTTCATTATCATAAAAATACAATCCGACCACCGCGTAATTTGATTTAGGCGTATCGGGTTTTTCCTCGATGGAAACAGCTTTTCCCGACTGATCGAATTCAACCACGCCGTAGCGCTGAGGATTACCGACATAATAGCCGAATACCACTGCTCCCGCTTCCAAATTCGCTGCGCGAGCCAGCATTTCTTCGAATCCGGGGCCGTAAAAAATATTGTCGCCCAAAACCAGACAGACTTTGTCTTTACCGATAAATTTTTTTCCCAAAATAAAAGCTTCGGCCAGGCCGCGGGGTTTTTCTTGCTGCTGATATTGCAAATTCAGTCCCAGCTGCGCGCCATCTCCGAACAAATCCTTAAATCTGGGCAAGTCCTTTGGGGTTGAGATTATTAAAATATCCCTGATGCCGGCCATGATTAAAGTCGAAAGCGGATAATAAACCATCGGCTTGTCGTAGATCGGCAGCAATTGTTTGCACATGGCCAAAGTGGCCGGATATAAGCGCGTGCTGGCTCCTCCGGCTAAAATGATTCCTTTCATATTACTGCTTTAAATAACCTATTCCAAAATCTTTGAATTGAAGCTTGGAGCCTGTCTCGATAACTCCCCGGATAAATTTGCAATTACTGCCCGCTATTTGGAAATTATCGATAAATAATCATCGAGCGCTTCTCTCCAGTTCCTCATTGCCGGCAGTTTCGTGTTTTTTAATGATGAATAAGCCGGTCTGGCCGCCGGCCGTGGAAATTTAGAAGCCGGCACCGGATTTAATCTTATCTTCACGCCACTTTGCTTAAAAATTTCATTGGCGAATTCGTACCAAGTGCAGGCGCCGCCGTTGGCCGCGTGATAGATGCCGTATGGATACTTATTTTCCAAAATAAACCGGGTACGCTCGGCCAAATCAGGTGAATAAGTCGGATTACTGCGCTCATCATCCACCACATCCAGTTTATCTTTTTCTGACGCCAGTTTGAGCATCACGTCCACAAAACTTTTTTTGGCTCCTTCAGATGAAGCCGGGCGACCGAAAAGCCTGGAAGGCCGGATAATATAAAATTTGGCTGCCTTGTTTTTTACCTGTTCTTCTCCCAAATATTTGGACATGCCGTAAGCGCTGATCGGATTAGGCACATCATGCTCGCGGTAGCCCGACTTTTTTTGGCCGTCAAAAACATAGTCTGATCCGTAGTGAACAAAAACAGCCCCCAAATTTTGAGCTGCTTCCGCCAAATTGGCCGGGCCGGCCACGTTAACGGCTTGGGCGATCGAAAAATCTTCTTCGGCCGCGTCGACCGCGTTATAGGCCGCGGAATTTATAATGATGTCAGGATTAATATCCATCAATTTTTCAAAGACTTGGCGGCGGTCGGCGATATCAATATCTTCTCTATCAAAAAGGATCGGGTTTTCTTTTTCAAAAACCATGGCTAAATCCTGCCCGAGCATTCCTTTGGCTCCGATGATGAGAATTTTTATCATAGAGTTGTTTAATGCTTATCTTTAAAATATAAAACTTCAGAATTTTTGTCAATGTGAAAAATTAGGCAGGAGGCAAGAGGCAGGAGGCAGTGGCTTGTCGCATTACTATTGCCCATTGCCTTCTGCCTAATGCCTTTCGTATCTCGTGTTTCGCCTTTCGCCTGCCAGCCGACCTGTCCGCCGAAGCTTCAAGCGTAGGCGGAAGCTTTAGCGAAGGCTGGCCTTTCGCCTTTAAACGAAAAAGACCGCCTGAAATGTCATTAATTAACTGGCCCGCGGTATGTGTGTGCCCAAAACAACTAATAAAAAAACCCCTCAACGGGTTATTTATAATAGACCGATTCTAGCGAATCGCGTTTTTATCCATTTGGACAGTCACCACCGGCATATTAAAAACTGTGCGGCCGGAAATCACTGCCGATTCATCCGTTTTCCACTCGATGCCGTATTTAATGATTATATACCTCAGCGGTGATTTGGCCATTTGACTTTCTACCATTTCGATCATCCGCATTTCTTTTTCATTATCGGGCGCTTCATTGAATTCCCAAGTCACCAAGCCGCCGGTCAGCAAGGTTACCAAGGACATAATAATTGGCAGCAACCAACGAAGCATATTTAGTTCAAACGGGGGTAGCCACGTAGCGCTCCGCCCAGTTAATGTGTTATTGATAAAAACATTACTACAATTCAGTCTTGATCAGATTGATTTTTTTTTCAATCTTCTTTTTTATTTGAGTCCGCTTGCCTTTGCGGATCGAACAGAACACGATAAAAAATATTGACGCTAAAATCAGCAAACCGCTGAATAGCTGCGCCCAACGCACGCCGAAAACCACCGGGCTGTAATCGAGCCGCAAAAATTCCATATTGAATCTAATTATCGAATAGCCCAAAATATAAGAGAAAAAAATGATACCGTTTTTTATCTCTATATTTTTACCAAACCGCAACCAAACCAAAATCAACAAAATCCCGAGCAATACGATATTCAGCAAAGATTCGTACAAAAAAGTGGGATGAAAAAATTGTTCGGCAATATATTCCACCGGTCGATTAATCGGTAATATTGGAATGCCCCAGGCCAAATCGGTCGGCCGGCCGAACAATTCCTGATTAAAATAATTTCCCCAACGACCGACAATCTGCGCCGTCACCAAACCGATCGCCGACAAATCAAACAGTTTCAACCAATTAATTCCCTTAGCGCGCGCGAAAAAGAATGTGGCGCAAAAGGCGCCGATCATTACGCCGTGCACGGCCAGCCCGCCTTGCCATATTTTAAAGATATCCAGCGGATTATCTTTGTAAAAATCGAAAGCGTAAATCACGTAATATATGCGTCCGCCGATCAAGCCGAAAATTGCCCACCAAAAAGCCAAATCAAACAGCCAAGGCCGGTTAATTTTAAAGTATCTGGCCAAATACCATGCCAGAAACAATCCAAGCAGACCACCGAGAACCATCAACAAACCATACCAATGAATATCAAGGCCGCCGACGGAAAATATTATCGATCGAGGCGAGTAATGGTGAAGGAAATTGATCATATTGAAAATTTTTAAAGCATTTTCTTATTTGATGGCATTATATCAAAAATGCGGCTGATCGACAATCAAAAGACACCGGCCGATATAAGAAAAAGTCCTGCAATATTGCAGGACTTTTCTCTCTTTAGGCTTTGAGTTGCGAATGCAACTTTATTTCAATACCGCAAAGGGAAAATCCTTTGCTTGAATTATTATATAAAATTTTAAATGCGCCGTCAAATGTTATAAATATCGATGTGGATAACTACTTGTGCTTTAATTCTTTTTCCACTTCCCGCCATTTTGACTTTAATTCCTTACGGATGTCATCCATTGTTTTATCGGCGACCCTTTTTTTCTTTTTATATTCATCAACAACTTTATCGACCAAGTCATCATATTTGATTTTCGTCATCTTTTTCGCCTTTTCCACTTCTTTTAATATTTTGGTGCTCATTTCTTTGGCCATCTTTTTTATATCAGCCCGAACTTCTTTGCCGGACTTGGGAGCGAGCAGTAGCGCGGCCACTGTGCCGATCACCGCGCCGATCGCCGCCCCGGCCAAAAAACTGGTTTTGGTTTTTCTTCTCATAATTTTTATTTAATTGTTTATATATTAATTTTACCATTTATTCAAACCAATCGCAATGCCTTACAGCCACGGGCTGATCAGTTCGGCGAAAGCCGATTTTAATCTGGAAATCAACCCGACATTTCGCCAACGATTCTCTTCGAACGGTTCGGCATATAGCTGCCACTGTTTGAATATCTTTTCCAAATCGCCGACCATCTGCTGATCGGTAAAATAGGCGTTGGCTTCCAGATTTCGATAAAAGCTGCCATGATCGATATTGCTCGATCCGACCATGCCTTCGTTGCCATCGACCACATAAGCTTTGCCGTGCATCATTTGAGGGGTGAAATATATATTGACGCCCAACCGATACATTAAATTGTAATATTTTCTAACGGCCCACTGCACGACTCTTAAATCGGTTCGAAGCGGCACGATCAAATCTATTTTTACGCCGCGCTTTCTGGCTCGCGCCATGGCTTTGATCAATCTCCGGTTCGGCAAATAATAAGGTACGGCCAGCTTAAAATATTTTTTCGCTCCATTGATCGCTCGGAGATAATTGGCATGAATGGTGGAACGATTCGCCTGTGGATTTGGGAGCAGAAACTTTAATTTTTTGCTTTTATCAATTTTGGGATGAAGCAACGCACTGACATTCTTTTTTTCTCCTCCGGCTTGTATGTAAGATTTGGCGAAGGCGCGAGTCAAAGACCTGACGATCGTCCCTCTAATCATCAACTGCAAATCGAGCCAGTCGGCCATAAAATTTTGAATATTTACCCCCCCGATAAATCCGATACGGTTATCAATGACCAAAATTTTTCGATGAGTCCTTTTCCAAAAAGCCCGCCAAAACCGAACAAACGTGCCCGGCGTCACCGGATTGAACACGACCAAATCAACTCCGGCCTGCTTCAATCTTGATGTCGAGGCTCTGGAAAAAGCAAAGCTCCCGAAGCCGTCGATCACTAATTTAACCTCGACGCCCTGCCTGGCTTTCTTTTCCAAAATATCAACAAAACGCTGACCGGCATTGTCGTCGATGAAAATATATGTTTCCCAATATATACTTTTTTTCGACTTTTCAATGGCATCATACATCGCGTTCCAAGCATCCTTTGAAATTGAAAAAAATTGATATTGTATTTGCTCGCCGCCATTTTTCATATATCTTGATTTTATCACAAATATTGAAAATAATTAAGGGTTTCCCGACACCCGAAGCTCGTTTCTTTGGATAATTGTAGAAATAGTGTTTTGCCAGGCCGGTTGGGAAATTGGCAGCCGGAATCCGATGGATAGAAATTTGAATTGGGAATTGTAAACGAGTACCCGACTCTCCTACCCGCCAAAAACTCGACAGCGATTTAACCGATGCCGGTCACTTATCCACTTAACAAAATCGTGTCTTTTCGCTACTCTACCTCAAAGGAGGCCGTTCCTTGAAACCCAAGACAGCAAAACGCTGTTCTTTTTTTGCGCCAAGGGAGGTGGGATGAAACACATAATTACTATCAACGATTTTTCACTTGATGAAATTTTGGAAATGGCCATTGACCATGCCCTGGAATTGTATAAATTCGCGGTGGAAAAAAAACGTCCGCCACCAGGGCACCCGTTGCGGCTGGAATTTCCCGCGGATAGTCTGCCGACCGTGCTGATTATGTCAAAAGAGCCATCGAGCAGAACAGTGTACACCAATGCTTTGGCCGCGAAATTGACCGGCTTCAATGTGGTGATTCTGCCGCTGGCGGACGCGTTGTCGCTGGCAAAAAGCGAATCGCTGGCAGACTCGATCCGCACCCATGCCGGCACTCAGCTGTCTGACATTTTCGTTTTCAGAACGGAATTCGAAGGCAGCGCCAAGTTCGCCATGGAAATTCTGGCTCGCTCGGGATTCCGCTGCGCCGTGCATAACGCCGGAGACGGCGCCAACCGCCATCCGACTCAGGCCCTGCTGAATCTGGCGACAATCAAACACCGACTGGGACGAACGCATGATTTCTCCGTACTGATGTTCGGTGACCTGCGCTATTCACGCACACTCAATTCCGATCTCGATATTCTGCGAATGCTCAACGCCCGTTATGGTGATATTCGCATTGTCACCGTTTGCGCGCCGGGCACCGGAATTCCTGAATTTCGCCGGCAAGGCTTGCACATCGAAGAACACGATTCATTCCGGACAGTCGGAAAATGCGACATTATCATGGGCACCAGAATTCAAAGAGAACGATACACCGATCCCATGGAACTGGCCAGAGTACTCAACCGCTATGTGCTTGGAAGAAAAGAACTGCAAGAATTGTTCGGTGAGAAAGTCATTGTCATGCATCCCGGGCCCAGAGGCCCGGAGATCGCCATCGATATTTCCAATGATCCCCGAAACGCCATGTGGGAGCAGATGACCATCGGCATCGCCCTGCGCATGGCCGCGCATCGCTGGAGCTACCTGCGTCTTAGCGAGGCCACCCAATTCGCACCGATAATCCCTTGCCGGACGGAAACGCACACGGAAATGCCCAATGAAGACCGGCTAAAAAACAGAAGAGAAGCCGGCAAAGCCGATGATTATTTTCAGCCGATCAGAAGCCGCGGCACAATCATCGATCATATCCCTCCGGGGTTGGGACATGCTGTCGCCAACGTCATTTCCAAGGCCGGGAGCGCCATCGGCGATGGCGCCTTCCACGAAGTCAGCATCCAAGGCCGAAAGGATATCGTGGTGCTGCACGGGATGCTGCTGAATCCGGTGGGGAAAACATTGGCAACATTCATCGCCCCCGGCATTAAAATCAATCAAGTCGTTGACGGTTTTTTCAACAAGCAAACAGCCAGAATTTCCGGCGCCACCATGCCGGACGCGCTGATTTGTCCAAACGAAAAATGCGCCTCTCATCTCGCCGAGGCCAAGCCGATCTTTACTGTCAGCCTGGATCCATCGCGCGCTGTCTGCGGCTATTGCTGCCGCGAGTTCACGCGGGAGGAATTGATCAGATCGACTTTCAACATCATTGTCGAAACAACGTAATAAACTAAAAAACCTTTGGTCAGACCAAAGGTTTATTGATTTTACGCCAGTGTGCGCGTTTACCGGCTACGCGGCCCGCGAGGCTTGTCGGGCAGCGGCGGGGGCGCGGGCTTTGGAGTTACGTCAATGATTTCACCATCGAAATTGATGGTCGCCGGCGGCTGGCGTTGCCGCCGCGCGCGCTTAATCGCCTCTTTGTCAAATTTCTGCGGCTCCGGGTTCGGCAAAGCATCGCCCGGAATCGGCGGCGGCACTGGCGGCTTGGCCGAGTGAGCGGCGTCGTCCGAATCTGATTTCTCATCTTCAACATCGATGATATCGGCCTCGGTGACCTGGTGGCTGAAACCAACCCACTCCGGCGTGGCCACTTCCTCGAAAACGACATCAGCAAACAAATCGGTATCCATTGGTCTTTTTCTTTTTTCTTTGGTCATCTCCCCCTCCATGGGCCACCGGACTTCGTTTATATTGTATAAATTATTCAAATTATGTCAATATTTTTGAATATTGCAATGTTTTTTATTTCATGCTAGAATAGGACTACTTAACGAATAAAATAGCTGAAAAGCGAATAAATATAAAAAAGATTTCGCTTATTCGCTCCAGACATATGAAAAAAGACATACATCCTCAATATTACCCGAACGCCAAAGTTACTTGCGCTTGCGGCAACAGCTTTACCACCGGCTCGACTCAGGAAGAAATAAAAACCGAGCTGTGTTCGATGTGCCATCCATTCTTTACGGGTCAGCAAAAAATCGTGGATACCGCCCGCCGAGTGGAAAAATTCAAAGAGAAAATGGCCAAAACCTCAGCTGTCAGCGCTCAGCGCAAAGGTAAAACGGCGAAAAGAAAAGCCAAGGCGGCAAAAAAGACCAAAAAGTAACTGCCGGAAAATTTATCTCTCTAACTGAAGGTATTGGTTTTCAATACCTAAAGTTATGGGAGATTTTTGTTTAAGCGCTTGAAGAGGCTAAACAGCACCAAGACAAAGGGATGGGACCATCTTTGCTTCTTAGCCTGCTGACACCCACTGATACCCTCTCAGGCCGGCGACATGTTATAATATCCATATGCAATCACAAATCGATAAAATTAAAAAACAATTTAAAAAACTGGAAGACCAGCTGCAGGACCCGGCGGTAATTAGTGATGCCCAAAAGCTAAAACAAATTTCCAGTCAGCACGCCGGCTTGCAAGAGATTATCGACCTGATTACCCGCTACGAAAAGAATCAAGAAAATTTAAAACAGGCAAAAGAAGCTCTGCAAGACAGCGCCGGGGATCAGGACCTCAAGGCTTTGGCCGAACAAGAAGTCGCCGAGCTGGAGCCGGCGGCCTTAAAATTGGAAGACGAATTAAAAGCCGGCCTATTGCCCAAAGATCCCAGGGATTCAAAAAACGTGATCATCGAAATCCGGGCTGGCGCCGGCGGAGACGAATCGGCGCTGTTCGCGGCCGACCTGTTTCGCATGTATTCAAGATACGCGGAAACCAAAGGCTGGAAAACCTCGATGCTCGACGCCAACCAGATCGGTATAGGCGGATTCAAAGAAGTGATATTTGAAATTAACGGACAGGATGTTTACGCGCACTTAAAATACGAAATGGGTGTTCACCGCGTGCAACGCGTACCGGAAACGGAAAAGCAAGGCCGCGTGCACACCTCGACGGCGACAGTGGCTGTATTGCCTCAAGCCGAAGAAGTTGACGTAAAAATCGATCCCAAAGACCTAAGGATCGACACGTTCTGCGCCGGCGGTCATGGCGGCCAAAGCGTTAATACGACCTACTCGGCTGTCAGAATAACCCATTTACCGACAAATCTTGTGGTATCTTGCCAGGACGAACGGTCACAAGCGCAAAACAAAGAAAAGGCGATGAGAGTACTACGCTCCCGATTGCTGGAAATGGAGGAGGAAAAAAGAACCAAGGAAATATCTGAATCCAGAAAAATGCAAGTCGGCACCGGCGACCGCTCCGAGAAAATACGAACGTATAATTTTCCTCAAGACCGAATAACCGATCATCGAATAAAACAAAACTGGTCGAATATCGAATCCATCCTGGATGGAAATTTGGGAGAAATAATCAATGCCCTGCGCGATGAAGATATCAAACTGCGATTGGAAAAACAAAAATAATAACGAAGCACGGAAAATATTCGGCAATATAGCGGTATGATTATCAGACAAGCTCTGCAAACGGCGGAGCAAAAATTTAAAGCCACAAAAAAATTAAGCCCGCGGCTTGACGCTGAAGTTTTATTGGGTTTCATTTTAAAAAAGGACAAAGCATTTTTATACACATATCCGCAAAACACCTTAACCTCGGCTCAGCTCAAAAAGCTCAACCGATTGATTGCCCAAAGATTAAAAAACTGGCCAATCGCTTATTTGGTCGGCCGGAAAGAATTTTATAAGCTGCCATTCAAGGTAAATCCCCAAGTATTGATTCCCCGGCCTGAAACCGAACTGATGATTGATGAAATTTTAAAGCTTGATAAAAAATTAACAGTGGCGGACATTGGAACTGGTTCTGGATGCATTGCCGTGGCCCTGGCTAAAAACGGATTCAACAAAGTCTATGCGACCGACAATTCATCCGCGATCCTAAGTATTGCCAGACAAAACGCCAGACTAAATAAAGTCAGAATAAATTTTTTCAAAGGTAATTTATTCTCGCCGCTCAACAACAAAAAAATCGACATTATCGCCGCCAATCTCCCCTATCTTTCAAAAAAAATCTACGGGCAGAGCGTCAAATTATTTCCGGAAATAAAAAAGGAGCCAAGGTCGGCCCTGCTCGCCCCGGCGGCGGGCTTATACTTTTACCGGCAATTGCTTGATCAATTGTCAAAATCAAAATATAATCCCAGGTATGTTTTTTTTGAAATCGATCCGGCGCAAAGTCACCAAATAGAACATCTGATTAGAAGTAACCTCACCTCCGGCTCGATTCAGATTAAAAAGGATTTATGCGGAAAAAATCGCCTGGTGATTGTAAAACTATAATCAGCCGGCCGTGTTCATAATTCGTCCGCTTTGTCGGACGAATTGCAGGGACAGCGCAGCGCTGTGTCCCTGCGCGCCGCGCACGGCGCATGAACACGGGCCATATAAAAAATCCGCTGCCGTACCGGCTCGCGGATTTTTTAAACCAACGACGATTTATATTAATTTAATCCCAGGGCTTGTGATCCGTTGAAAATGCCTTGACCGCCATGGCCGATGAATTTATCCGGTTTATTTTCACTGCCGAATTTTTCCAGTTTAGCCAATATTTTATCTAACTGATCGGCGGTGATTACACCGGTTTCGACCAATTCCTGCAGCGGAGCTTTTACGCTTTCGAAGCGATTACCCGCTCTTTCGCCAGGCAGGCCGGGCAGCTGTCCGTTTTCTATTTGCTTGATCATTCTATCGTATTCATCCTGAGTGATTTTCCCCTGACTGAGCAAATCTTTAAGATGCTCCTTTTCTATGGCTGTTCTTCTCTCTGACATTTTTGAGTGGAATTCTTCTATCGTGAACCCGGCTTCTTTAACCAAATCTTTAAGGTTGTCGCCCGAATCAAGCTTGGCTTGAAGTTCCGCTGATGACATATCTAGTAGCTCGGCTTGGGCGGACAAGATTTTATCTCTCAAATCATGCGCCCAGCGCTCTCGTTCTTGGATGTGATCCAGTTTCTTGTTCATTTGCTCAGTGGTAATTTTACCTTCGTTCACCAACTGCTCGAGCTTCGATTTCATATCCGCCGTCATTTTTTCGTTCATGGCCTGACGAAATGATTCCTGAGTATAACCGGCTTCCTTGATAATTTCTTGAAGTGTCAGGCCGGAATCGATTTTTGATTTCAATTGATCCGCGGTCAGACCGAGAATTTCCGCTCCGATATCCTTGATTTCTCCAGCAAATCCATTCTTCGCTCCCAGTCGCATGCCCGGGCCAAAAACATGGTTTCCCGATTTATGGCCCATGCTTTCATCCATTTGAGGATCAAGCCATAAATCGCCGTCGTAGGCGTAAACCGTGCTGGTGATTAATAATCCAAAAAGAACGATACTTGTTACTGCCAAAGATGTTTTTTTAATTTGTTTCATAGAAGTCGATTGATTATTTGTTATTAAGGCGATTAACCGCTGTCTGCATATTAATACAAACGGGTCGCCGTTTTATTTCACCTGAGCCGGGGCGACGCGCTCGCGCGCGTCGCCCCGGCAAAAACAAAAAATCGCTGACCAGCTGACGGGCCGAGCGATTTTATTATTATCTGGTTGTTTACTTTTTAATTTTGATCACATCGCCATACATCTCCGTAATTTTTGCTTCCGTCTCCGACGATAATTCGCCATCGAGTCTAGCGACATAATCCCCCGGAGACTGATCAATCATCAAATTTAAATCAAGAGATGCGATTTTTGTAATAATTTGATCAGGATAATACGATCCGCTATAGCAAGCCTGCCAAACGGGCGGTTCGATCACAGCTAATTGCGTAAGATCCGCTTCGGCCGCCAAATGTTCCAGCGTTTCCGACCGATGCTCTGGATTTATATTTAAATCGAAACAATCGCTGGCGTATAAATCAATGATGCGCTTCTCGCCGATTTCTGCAAAATCACTTAAAAAATCACGGATATATTTTTCAGTCTCTGCCGGGGTAGTTTTTTTAAAAAATTGAGTAAAGTACACGCCGGGTGCTGGCTCATCAGCGGCCGCCGCTTGCTCCGCGGCAGGATGGGCCTGAGCATTTATTGTTTCGGCCAATTCCATGACTTTTCTTTGAAAAAACGGATTAAAATCTTTGGTGTCCAAATATTGGGAAAAATCAAAATTCTGCCGTTTGGCAAATAAATTTTTTCCGTTCATTAAATTATAACCGAAAATCAGCAATCCGACGGCAAGAATCATCAATACGCCCCATAAATAAAATTTGGACCATTTATTTTTTTTCATAATTAATATTCCGCCAGCGGCAGATTATCAGGCACGATGGCGATCCACGTTTTCCCACCGTTCATCCGAATCTCTTCTCCCGCTTGGTCATAAAAACGCAACCGGCTTTTGGCATTTTGTTTTTTCCATTGACCGTCAATGCCGATGCCATCGCGGAAAACCAGCGCTCGGCCCTGGCCGATGGTCTTGGTATCCAGCCGGCCGTAATCGTCTATTACCCTGACCAGCGTATAGACCACGGCGACATTTTTGGCAGTGACGGCGTCTCCGGCTTCGGTGAGATATTTCTTACCCGATTGATATCTCACGTATTCGTTGCTTTCGGCATCATATTGCCAATTCACATCGTAATAACTGGAATTATAATTGATAACGATGTTTTGCTCCGCCGTGCTGTCAGCGCTGGCCGTTTCGTCTTTGAATTGCCATGGTTCATATTCTGAAGTGCCCGACCAGTCTTTCTTTTCCATTACTTTATTAATCAGCTGGCTTGAAGTGTACACATTATGCGGAGCAAACCGATCATTGGACCGCCAAAAATAATCGCCAAAATAAAATTGATTCAAATCCTTCATCGACGAATCCGCCAGCTCTGCCAGTGCCTGCGGACTACCGCCGACATGGATATAAACCGGATCAAATTCAGTGGCCCAATCGAGATAATAAGGCCTGGCCGATCTGACCGGACCGATTTTCTCCACTTCGCTGTCACCGGGAAAAACGGCTAAGAATCTGGTTATCGACCCTTCGGCGATCGCCTCGAACACCAAACTGGCGGCATCGATGCCGGCGACCGGCCGGGCTTCGATATTATTTTCAATCATCACCGCCCATGGGGTTAAATTGCCGAACCCGGCCGCGACGCAGACATTATCCAAAAGTCGTCGCTGGGGGCAATCTAACGAAGATTCTCCCGTCGCGGGCTGGTCTGGCGCCGGCGCTGACGGTGGTTTATCGGTAAATAAATAAGAAATTATAACCGCGGCCAACAAGACGCCCGCGAATAAACCGATGGCTATCAATTGTTTGTTTTTATACCAAGCAATTTTTTCTGTGTCGCTCATAAAAATAAAAGTGCCTACTAATAAGACACTTTCATTCTATCAACTTTTATTATTTTTGGCTATTTGCTTTTTTCCGCCGGCGCCGCCTTGCCTTCGGCTTCGCCTTCTTTCACCTCTTTGCCTTTGGCTTCGACTTCGACTTTCTGCATCTGATCTTCCAATGACGGTGCGGCTTCGGCGATGTCTTCTTCCGGTTCGGACACGAAAGCCACGACATCATCCAAATTCTCCATCAGCTCGACTCCATCGGGAATCTTTATATCCTTGATGTGGATATAATCTTCAAATGTATTCAATTGACTGAGGTCGACTTGGAGATCGGCCACTTTTTCGAGATCGCGGGGCAAACACTTGACGGAAATCGAATCTAATTGCTTGACCAGGATACCGCCCAATGTTTTTACTGCCGGCGCCTCGCCGATAAAATGCAAATCCACCTCGGTTTCGATTTTTTGTCCCCGCTTCACCTGATAAAAATCAACATGGACCGGTCGATCGGAAATCGAATCAAACTGCACGGCTTTGAGCAAAACTTCCAACGGAGTTTTCTGATCTCCGACCACCAGATCAATCATGGCGCTGCTGGCTAAATCATAAGCCTTTTTTAAATCCTGCTCGGAAATCTGAATTAAAATATTTTCCTTGACTTCTGGACCGTAGATTACGCCCGGCACAATATTTTTTTTCAATAAATCACTGATTGATTCGCCTCCTGCTCTTTTTTTAACTGACAATGAATACGGCATATTAATTAATTACAATCTGAAATCGAAATCGGAAAAACCGGGTTTCGCTTTCTGATTTAAATTCTATCTTTTTAATATTTCAAAAAATTTCCTGGTATCGGACATCAGCTCTTTCGCTTCCAGCACCTCGTCGCTCGATATCGGCCGACTGTCAATGAACTTGACCGCTTCACTGCTCTCCAAATCCGTCAATAATCCGATACTGCTAATGCCTTTGGCGCTGGCCAAAAGTAAAACCAACATATTGTTTTTGCAGCGCTGGCAAGTCAGATGCAGGATATGGGCATTTTCTTTTTCGTCAACAATATTGATTTCCGCCGGGTTATACATTGCCCGACAAGCCGGGCAATTGCTGATGATTTTTAATGAATGATTTTGCGGTATCATATCTTCTATTTTGCTAGTATAACCGCTTATTTGCGAATCGTCAAGCGGTCTAATCTACTTTTCACTGCGCATTATTATGCTCTCGGATATACCCAAAGTGGCCAAGGCAATGAATAAAAAGCTGCCGCCGGCGCTCAATAGCGGAAGCGATATGCCCGTCACCGGCACCAAACCCATATTCATGCCGATATTTACGAAAACATGCAAAAAAAACAGTATGATTACCCCTAAAATAAAAAACATGGAAAAATCATTCGGCGCTTTTTTCGCGGCTGATACCAATCTGAAAAATATCAACGACCATAAGCCGAGCACCAGTATCACGCCGGGCAAGCCCAGTTCCTCGGCGATAACTGCGAACACGAAATCGGTTTGGCTTTCGGGAATAAACCTTAACTGACTTTGAGAGCCAAAACCCAAACCACGTCCCAAAAGCTGGCCGGAGCCGACGGCAATCATCGACTGAGAAACATTATAACCGCTGCCCAGCGGATCGCGACCGGGATCGAGGAAAGTCAAGATTCTTTCTTTTTGATAATCCTTTAAAATCACCAGCCAGGAAAAAGAAAAAACGACGATCACCACCAAAATTAAAAATATTATATAAGATCGCCGAACACCGGTCATCACCAGCAGTACCGCCCAAATGCCCAAAAGAATCATCGACGAACCAAGATCGGGTTGCAGCATGATCAAAAAGACAAGCACGGCCGTGCCGATAAAACTGATGACGATATGCTTGACTTGGCTGAACTGCTGATGACGATTGGAAAAAAATTTAGCCAAAAAAATTATCAACGCCACTTTCGCCAGCTCGACCGGCTGAAACCCATAACCGCCAATGGCGAACCAGCCTGTAGTGCCACGGATATTGCTGCCAAAGATTAACACGAAAATTAGCAGCAGCAAGACGATAATGTATATCAAGCGGCTGTATGATCGAAAAAAATTATAATTCAACAAGCTGAAAAAAACAAATATCAGCAAACCGACGATGGAAAAAATCACTTGTTTTTTAAAACTTGAAAAATGATCCCCTTCTTTGCTTAAGTCCACGCTGTAAACGGCGCTCAACCCTAAAACCAACAGTAAAAAAATTGCCACCAAGAGCACCCAGTCGAATTTTCTTATTTTTTGGATTAATCCGTACATAGTCACCGTAATCTTACGATAAATCTAAAAAATGAGCAACAAAAAAAAGTAATTCGTAAAAGACAGGGAATCAAAGAAATTCCGAACTCATCACAAATTACTTGGGCCACCGATTATTTTTCCTCGGCATTCACTTCGCCGAATCCTTTAAAGGAATCGGGATTTAAAATATCGATTTGCGGAATCACGACCGCGCGGCTGATGGCCGGCAAAGCGCCGGGCCAATTGATCATTACTGCGGTCTGCTCGAGCGAATCAAGACTGTCGAGAGTATAAATATTAACAGCGCGAAGCTGATCGCCACCGTAAAGCAATATGACAAAATCAACGTTCCAAAAATTTTGCGGCGAACTATTTTTAACGGTGAATTTCACCTGATTCATCGGCTGCTGGCCGGATTCGATTTGCCCGGCCGGGATATAATTTACATCGCTCACCTCAAAATTCAATAATTGCTCCTTTAAAATATTGAAATTGGACTGTTTCTTCCATTCAATGGCGTCGATCACCAGTTCGGCAGTCAGCGCGCCCGCTCTTTTTTGATTCAATTCAACCAAATACATTGATTCACCTGGCAAAACATAGCTGCTTGTGGACGCGGCTTGAGATGAGCCGAATGAAAAATGATAATCCAATTTTTGAACGTACCAATCTTGATTGGGATTAGTGACCCTAACCACCAAATCATAATTTTCTCCGGCTTTAATTACTTTTACCGCGTCAAATGACAATGCCCCGGGCGTGCTGACCTGCCGGATATAATCCCAATTCAAATTCACGGTACGCAAAGAAAACAATCGCTGATTTTTTGTATAGCCAAGCAGGTAATAATCGGCCAAACCATATAACCCGAATATCAATAATGCGCCGCCGACAGCCATGGCCGTCAAAACAGCGACGACTAAAAGAGTCTGTTTATGCTCCAGCCACCACAAACCAAACTGCAGCCTCTGCTCCTCCGGGCTGGTCGGCTCTGCTCGATTCGGCATTGGGGAAGATTCCGGTTTTGAATCTGAAGCGTCATTATTATTTTTTCCGATTGAAAAAGCCATATGGTTATATTATAACACAATTGCTTTGAGCGTGGAACATGGAGCGCGTAGCACCAGCGATGCTGATATACTCCCGTCTGTCATCAATCGCATCGAAGGATACATTTCGCCACCAAACAATCAGCAATTCGTAACCATTGTGGACCAATTCAATATTTAAACCAAATTGGTCATGACCGTTGGTAATCATCAGCAATCCCCTTTTCAATCAGGTAAATTTTTGCTACAATATTTATGTAATTTTCTCAAGCGTTCATCGGTTTTTTAGATAATTTTTACCAACTCCCTCATTTAAAAATATCCCTTATTTATGGCTAAAAAAGAAGTAAAATCAAACGATAAAAATTCCGACCCCAAAAAACGCTATACCGCCCAAGAAATAACCGTTCTGGAAGGATTGGATCCCGTTCGAAAAAGGCCGGGCATGTACATCGGCAACACCGCCTCGGAAGGGCTGCATCATTTAATCTGGGAAGTCGTTGATAATTCCATCGATGAAGCGATGGGCGGATATTGCGATCACATCACTATTAGAATTTTACCGGACAACATAATCGAGGTCTCGGACAACGGCCGTGGTATACCGGTAGACATCCACAAGCAAACAAAAAAATCGGCGCTGGAAACGGTTATGACCATCCTGCACGCCGGCGGCAAATTCGGCCAGGGCGGCTATAAGGTTTCCGGCGGACTTCACGGCGTCGGCGTATCTGTGGTCAACGCGCTGTCCGAATGGATGAAAGCCGAAGTCAAACGAGACGGCTCGCTTTACATGCAGGAATACAAAACCGGCAAGGCTCAAAAAAAAGTTAAACGTGTCGGACCGGTGGTCAAAATCAGAAAAATCGATCCGCTAAATCCGGGGGCGGCGTTTGAACGCGGCACGACTATCACCTTCAAGCCGGATAAAACGATTTTTACCGAAACCTTATTCAATTGGGATAAAGTACTGACGCATTTGCGGCAGCAGGCGTATTTAACCAAAGGGGTGAAAATCACCGCCATCGATTTAAGAGACAAAAAAAATCCCAAAATTCATAATTTTTATTTTGAAGGCGGCATCGCCACCTACGTGAAAATGCTCAATAAAAAAGATGAGCCAAAGCACGAAAACATTTTTTATATCAATAAAACTCAGGATGATATTCAGGTGGAGATGGCCATTCGCTATACCAAAGAATACCAAGAGACAGTGATCGCCTTTACCAATAATATTCAAAATCCGGAAGGCGGCACTCATGTAATCGGCTTCAGGACGGCGCTGACCAGAACGCTTAACGCTTACGCCCGGAAAAATAATTTGCTTAAGGAAAAAGATGAAAATCTTACCGGCGAAGACGTGCGCGAAGGTTTGACGGCCATTATCAGCATTAAAATCAAAGATCCGCAATTTGAAGGACAGACCAAAGCCAAACTGGGCAACGCTGAAGTCCGCCCGGTCGTCGACGCGGTTTTATCCGAATCATTGGAAATATTTTTGGAAGAACACCCGCGCGACGCGGAAGCGATCATCGGCAAAGCATTGCTGGCCGCGCAGGCGCGTCGCGCATCGCGAGCGGCCAGAGAAACCGTGCTTAGGAAAGGCGCCCTGGACGGGCTGACTCTCCCGGGCAAGCTGGCCGACTGTTCCAGCCGCTCGGCCGATCGCTGCGAGCTTTATATCGTCGAGGGCGATTCCGCCGGTGGATCCGCGAAACAAGGACGCAATCGAGAATTCCAAGCGATATTGCCGCTCCGAGGCAAAATAATCAATGTTGAAAAAGCACGACTCGATAAAATGTTGGCCAATAACGAAATCAAGTCGCTGGTTATCGCCTTGGGCACCAATGTCGGAGAACAATTCGACATCAGTAATCTCAGATACAATAAAGTGATCATCATGACCGATGCCGATGTCGACGGCGCTCATATCCGAACATTGCTGCTCACGCTGTTTTATCGATATTTCCCGGAATTGATTGACACCGGTCATATATACATCGCTCAGCCGCCGCTTTATCGACTGCAAAAAGGCAAAGATATTCGCTACGTTTACAGTGATGTTGAAAAAGATGAACTGGTGGCCGAGATGACCGGTAAACCAGTGGGCAAAGTTCACGCGAAAGAAACCGAGGCCGAACCGATCTTGGAAGAAATCGGAGAACAACAAGATAAAGAAATGCTCGGCGAGCACAAAATTTCCATTCAACGTTATAAAGGTTTGGGAGAAATGAACCCGGATCAACTCTGGGAAACGACCATGAATCCAGAAACCAGAATGATGAAATTGGTTACGGTCGACGATGCGGAAAAGGCTGATGAAATGTTCGATATTTTAATGGGTTCCGATGTCGCCCCGAGGAAAAAATTCATTCAAACTCACGCGAAGTCTGTGGAGAATCTGGATATATAATGATGAAAAACACATAAACATAACGTCAAGCAGACAACAAAAAAAGACTGAGCGAATCAGTCTTTTTATATTTTATTGATTATTTGTTATCTTCCGGCTTCATCATCGGAAAAAACACCACATCGCGCAAATTTGATTGACCGGTTAAAAGCGCGGCGAGCCGCTCCACGCCCATCCCCCAGCCCGAAGTTGGCGGCATTCCATACTCGAGCGCCTTCACGAACTCAGTGTCCTTTTGCATCGCCTCATTGTCCCCGGCCGCCCTGGCTTTCGTTTGCTGATCAAATCGAAGCTGCTGATCGATCGGATCGATTAACTCGCTGTATGCGTTGACGATTTCCCAGCCGTTGACCACCAGCTGAAACCGATCAACCACTCGCGGGTCATTGTCGTTTTTTCTGGCCAACGGAGACAAATCCAGCGGATGATTGATTAAAAAAGTCGGTTTAACCAGCTTTGGCCGCGAGACCTCCTTATATAACGCGTCGATCAAATTTCCCCGTCCGAGTTTATCGATTCCCTCAATTACAATTTTTCTTTTTTTAATTTCTTTCCTCAAATCAGCCGCTGTTTCAAAAAGATCAATATCGATACCGCAGTCTTTTTTCAGCAATTGCCGGAAGGAAACCACCGGCCAAGGCGTTTTAAAATCAACTTCAACCGATTTTTCTTCTCGGTTTAATATTTTTAATTTTAACGTGCCCAATAATTTTTTAATGACCGTAGTCAGCATCTTTTCCGTAAATTTCATGTTGTCCTTAAAATCCCAATAAGCCGCATAATGCTCGATCATGGAAAATTCCTGAAGATGACTGGGATCAATGCCCTCGTTTCTGAATACTTTAGCCACCTCAAAAACTTTTTCATAGCCTCCGATGATCAATTCCTTCAGCTGAATTTCCGGCGCGATTCTCAAATATAAATCAATGTCCAGCGCCTGATGATGAGTTTTAAATGGCGTTGCCAGAGCGCCGGATGCGGTATTGCCCAAAACGGATGTTTCCACCTCTTCAAAACCGTTTTGTTTATAAAAATTTCTCAGCTCCCACAAAAGATCGCTGCGAAATTTGAAACGACGTCGCGAACCTTCGTTCATTATTAAGTCCAAATAACGCTGACGATAAATAAGTTCGCGATCTTTAATCCCATGAAACTTTTCAGGCAAATCGCGCAGCGACTTGGACAAAAATTTATATTTTTTCACCAAAACCGAGATTTCTCCCTTTTTCGTTTTAAATACCGGTCCGCTGACGCCGACAAAATCGCCGATATTGATCGTTTGTAAAAAATCATTGTAGGCTTGTTTTCCGAGCTCATCGACTTTAAAAACTATTTGCACGCGACCGGAAAAATCCTGAAGATGGGCGAAGGTTAATTTACCCATGTCGCGAAAAAGCATCAGCCGACCGGCAATACTGACCTTTTTATCCATCATTGTTTCATCAATCTGGCCGGCATCGGTGTTTTTATCGAATTTGTCAGCGTAGGGCGGTATCTGCCTTTCCTCCAGCAGCTGTAATTTTTTCATTCTTTCCTCTCTTGAAGTCGATGTTTGAGACATATGTTTTATTTAAGTCTATACTCATAATTTACACTGAAGAGTGTACGCGGTCAAGGTAAATGAAAATTACCAGCGATGCTGGCGGTTTTTTTCTATATGAAAAAGCAGCGGTATGTCGCTGCTGGATTATCTCTTGATCCGGAACCTTTCGCCAGTATCACAGTTGAAAAACAGCTGCCATCTGGTCAAGTTCCTCGAACTATCATAAACATCGGTGATTCCGACCTCTTTAATATCCGCGCCAATGTTTATTTGTGTATTCAAATAATCTTGCGAGACGACCGGATAGGCATTATAGTAAAAGTAATTGTCCGGATCGCACATTGTCGCCGCCTCCTTTTAATATACGCTTTATCTATCGTACAATAACTGACAAATTTGTCAATATTTAGGGGTATTCACGCTTATTCACCGATTCGCTTGCATTTATTTTAGAATTAGTGTATATTTTAATTGTCATTCAATAGCCCACGGGGCTATTTTTAAGACCTGCTAAATTACTATGCAAAATTCTTAGCGGCCAGATTCAATTACAAACGATGCCCCTGCCAATAAAGCTGTATATGAACTCTGCGCCTGACAAATATTTATGCCCAATAAAATTACACAGTACTTAAACGATTCCAAGACAGAGCTTAAAAAAGTATCTTGGCCGACTAAAAAGGAAACGATTAAAAATACTTTGATCGTCATCGGCATCAGCCTTTCCGTGGCCATTTTTTTGGGAGCCTTGGATTTTATTTTTTCAAAGATTATCAGCTGGGTTGTCTAAACAATTTTAATCAATTTAAAATATGCCAAAACAAGTCCTCGAGCGGGGCAGGCGCTGGTTCGTGATTCATACCTATTCGGGGTATGAAGAAAACGTGGCCGAAAATCTTAAACAGAGGATCGAATCGATGGACATGGAAGATAAGATTTTCAACGTGCTAATCCCGACAGAGAAAAAAATCAAAATTAAAAACGGTAAAAGAAAAATCGTTACGGAAAAAATTTTTCCCGGATACGTGCTGGTGGAAATGATCGTCACCGATGATTCCTGGTACGTGGTGAGAAATACTCCAAATGTTACGGGCTTTATCGGCACCGGCAATACTCCGACGCCAATTTCGGAAAAAGAAATTCAAGCGCTGCAAAAAAGAATGGGCGTGGCCGAACCGAAATACAAGATTCCATTTAAAATCGGGGATGCCGTTAAAATCACCGACGGGCCGTTCAAAGGATTTGAAGCCAAGGTGGATGAAATTAACGAAGAAAAAGGCAAGGTTAAAGTGCTGGTTTCCATGTTTGGCCGTGAAACTCCGGTGGAACTTGACTCGCTTCAATTAAAAGAGATATAATCGTTTGATGAAAAGCCCGCAATCGATCAGCACATAGAGCGCTCGATTCACATAGTCGTAAATTTGAAATATTTGTATTAGATTCGTAATTTGAATATATGCCAAAGGAAATATTAACCAAAATCAAGCTTCAAATACCGGCAGGCAAGGCCAATCCAGCGCCGCCGGTCGGCCCGGCCCTTGGCCAGCATGGCTTGAATATTCAGGATTTTTGCAACCAGTTTAATGAGGCGACAAAAGACAAAGGCGGCGACATTATTCCGGTGGAAATTACGATTTTTAAGGATCGAACTTTCACTTTCATCACCAAAACTCCGCCAGCATCGACATTGATAATGAAAGCGGCCAAAATTAAAAAGGGCGCCAAGAATCCATTAACCGAAAAAGTGGGACAACTAACGAAAGATCAGCTCAGGGAAATCGCTCAGGCTAAAATGGAAGACCTGAACACCGATGACGTTGATCAGGCGATGAAAATAATCGCCGGCACCGCCAAACAAATGGGAGTTAAAATAGTGTAATTTTTATTAATCAATATTTGTGGGAGTTGAGCCAGCAAACGCTCAACGACAGCACCACGCGCAGAAAGCAATAAATAGACAAACGAGCATTCTGCTCGTTTATTTATTCTGTTTCGCCAACTGCCAATCATTATGCCCAGATCAAAACGTTACCAAGAATTGCTTAAAAAAATCGACAAGACAAGAAGTTATCCAATCGAAGAAGCGGTCAAATTGGTGAAAGAAACCGCCACCGCCAAATTCGATTCCAGCATTGAAGTTCATTTTCGATTGGGAATTGACCCCAAAAAAGGCGAACAGCAAATCAGAGGAACAGTTGTTTTGCCTCATGGAATCGGTAAAACAATGAAAGTGGCGGTGTTCGCCGAAGGCGATAAGGCTAAGGAAGCCAAGGCTGCCGGAGCTGATTTGATTTTAGGTGAAGATGATATCGAAAAAATCAAAAAAAGCGGCAAGATCGATTTTGATATCGCCGTCGCCCCGCCAGAAATGATGAAAAAGCTGGCGGCGGTCGCTAAAATTTTGGGACAAAAAGGCTTGATGCCCAGCCCCAAAAACGAAACGGTCACTCCGAATCTCGAAAAAGCGGTCAAGGAATTAAAGGCGGGAAAAATCGCTTTTAAAAACGACGACACCGCCAATTTGCATCAACTGATCGGTAAGGCTTCTTTCGAAGACGCCAAGCTGGTAGAAAACTTCCAAACCTTCTTAAAGGCGATTAAGGATTCAAAACCGGAAAGTTCGAAAGGAATATTCTTGAAAGCCGTGTATTTGACATCGAGCATGGGACCAAGCGTGAAAATTGAAGTTAAGTAAATGATCATCAGCACATAAAAAGACACCGGACTTGATCCGGTGTCTTAAAATGGCAGTAAAAACTGTCCATTTCGTCGATCACAGCACAACAAAATCGGACGCCCGATTCGTCTCATTCGCGCCAGGACGGAAAGCTGAGCGACTCTGGGCAGCAGCTCAAAACTGAAATCAAATCGCTCATGGCAGCAGGGACATAATACGTACGCTTGTCTGGCAACCGCGACGCTGCTCGGAGTTAAAATTAAATCATCCGCGGTAATTTTAAAATTTGCTTCACATTTTTCACAAACAATCTGGCTATCCCAATCTGAGGCCGCTTGAAGCATTTCCATCCTCAATCTCCTTTTTTTACAGCGGTGAATCACTCAATCCTAGCAAATCGATCGCTGTGGCGTCAAGAGCCGAAATAAAAAGCCGCAAGTGATTGTCACCTGCAGCTTAAGCGGCCTTGGACAGCTGTCTTAATTCCTGAAGATAGGCGCAAATCAGCACCCAGTACGCTTCAGCCTCGTTTTCCGGAAGTTTCAAGACGATTTTCATCATGGCATTGACCACTGAACAAAGCAGGGCAGAATTTTTGTTCAAAAAGGCTTCACCCGCCACTTTTTTATAAGCATTGAGCTGAGTATGCAACTGAGTGGCTCCCACTTCGACAATCACGATAAAATGGCAGTTTTCAAACCTAACCCTGATACGAGAAATCTGTCTTGTCGGCCTCCGAATTTCGCGGCGAATCGGACGAGGACATTGATTCTGCTCAAGAATCGGTCTTGTTGTCGCATTCGCAAGGTAATCCGGAGCTCTTGCGGCAACCATGACAGCCTCCTTGTAGCCGTTTAAAAAGAAAAAAGCTCGAAAACTGAGCTTCTGTAATCATTATAGCAAACAAAAATACTTTTGTCAAATTTATTAGTAATGATTATCGATAATGCATAATTTTTTTAAAAAAAAGCGGATCTTATGAAGACACGCTTTTATTATTTTCAATTTCCCAAAGGTCTTCGAGGGCTTTTCTATCTTTGAGAAAAAACCGGGCGGCGCGCATAAATTCCTCAGAAACATCCAATTGTCGTTTTTCTAAAGCTCGCCAACCGCGTCCGGCAAATCCCCTGGCGATATCGATTTCCCGATCATTTGATTTGAAAATGAATAAAATTTCTTTTAATTCAGGGTCTTTCAATATAATTCCTTCAACCTCGTCCAAGCCGACCAGTTTTACATGGACCTCCGACGATTTATCCGGCGCGCGCGTCAATTTTAGGTAAAAACCGGTCATTTTCCCCTCCTTGATTATTTACTCACCATAGCACATCAACGGCATCTGTCAATGGTTCTTAATTAAAATGGAAAATGCCCCACTTTTCCACTTCCATTACCCGGGCAATTTTGTTAAAATGACAGCACCAAAAAGGAGGGGTTGTAATTAAATACCCAAATATATGGCCGAAAAAAACAGCGAACAAAAACCTTATTCAAGACCATCCTGGGACCAATACTTTTTAAAACTGGCGATGCTGGTTGCGGAAAGAGCCACTTGCCTAAGGCATCGCGTGGGCGCTATCGCCGTTAAAAACAAACACGTGCTGGCCACCGGATACAATGGCGCGCCAGCGGGCACCAAAGACTGCCTTGAGCTTGGTTGTCTGCGAGATGAATTAAAGATTCCATCGGGCACTCAGCATCAAATCTGCCGGGCTGTGCATGCCGAGCAAAACGCCATTATTCAAGCTTCGTTTCACGGAATAAATCTTGAAGGCGCGACACTTTACTGCACTCACACGCCATGCATTATTTGCGCCAAGATGATCGTCAACGCGGGCATTAAAAAAGTGGTGACTTATCGTGATTACAATGATAATGACTTTGTAAAATTATTTCTGGAAGCCGGAGTGAAATTCGAAAAACATCAAAAGCCTAATCCTGAAATTTTAGAATTGGATTTGGTTCATCTGTATAATGAACCAGATAAAAGGCCAGACGCCAAGCAAAACCAGCCAATTGAATCGAACGAAAAAGCGCAGCCCGCAAACAATCAGCTGGCTCAGGTTTATTTATACGATCAATACGCGCCAGAAGACACGGCCATGCTGCAGGCACTGTATTCGAGAAGCCCGCAAAGCGTTACCGAACACGTGAAAAAAGTGGAAGAAACCGGGTCAGGCAAATTCATGGAGCGCTATTATGTGGGCTACGGCCATCAGAGTATCGCCGATTGCGGCTCGACAACTTTATTCATTGAAAAAATAAGCATTCTTGCCGATAAAGCGATACAGGACTGGCCTTTATATAATGGACAAGAAACCAGCACCCGCTATGTTGACATGTCCAAACAAGCGATTGTTGATCCGATCAATTCTGACGAATCGAAACTGATTATTTCCAAATGGATGGATTTTTACGTCTCCAGCCAGCCGGCGGTCAGCGAACATATCAAGAAAAACTATCCCAAAAAACCTGAGGAAAATGAAACTGTTTACGAAAACGCGGTCAAGGCCCGCACCTTTGACATCATGCGCGGCTTTTTACCCGCCGGCATCACCACTCAGCTTAGCTGGCATACCAATCTGCGCCAAGCTTGGGATAAAATCGCTTTGCTCCGGCACAATCCCCTGCCCGAAGTCAGGGAAATCGCGGAAAAAATCCATAAGACGCTTAAAGAAAAATATGCCAACAGCTTCTCGCATAATCTGTATGATGATCAGGAAAAATTCAGGCAATACACCAACGCAAAATATTATTATTACCGATCAGCCGTCAGCCCCGAATTTTCTTGTCAAACGTCCATTAACGCGGTGGAGCTTAGCAAATACTCCGATATTATCAGCTCGCGGCCGCTGAAAACCAATCTGCCGCACTTTCTTTCCGAACTGGGCCTGGTGCAGTTCGATTTCGACCTGGACTACGGATCTTTTCGCGACATTCAGCGGCACCGAAACGGCGTCTGCCGAATGCCGCTGCTAACGACAGACAAAGGCTTCAACGCATGGTATCTGGACCAATTGCCGGATAATATTCGGGAAAAAGCCAAGCAATTGATCGCGGAGCAAAAAATTCGCATTACCGCTTTAAACGCGGCCGAAGAAATCAAACAATATTACATTTCATTGGGATTCAATGTCCCCTGCCGCGTGGCCTACGGCCTGCCGGCGACCGTTTATGTCGTCGAATTAAGATCCGGCAAGCCGGTTCATCCGACCTTAAGAAAAATCGCTCATCAAATGCATCACGCGCTCCGGGAAAGATTTCCCGCCCTCAAGCTCCACTCGGATCTCGAGCAAAGCGATTGGGATATCAGGCGCGGCACGCAGACGATTACTCAAAAATAACATATGCCCAATAAAATTATTTTCGGATTTGTCGGCGAGATCGCCAGCGGCAAGGGTACCGCCTGCGATTATCTGATAAACAAATACGGCGCCGGCAACCATCGCTATTCAACAATACTGCGAGATGTCCTTGATCGATTATACCTGGAACAAACCAGAGAAAATCTTCAGAGCATATCGACTCTTTTGAGACAAAAGTTCGGCCAGGATCTTTTCGCCAAAGTGATTGCCGAAGAAGTCGAAGACGACAACGCTCCGATAATTTGCGTGGATGGCATTCGCCGACCGGAAGACATCATTTATCTAAAAAACATTCCCAATTTCGTGCTGATCAACATTTTCGCCGACATGGATACAAGATATAAACGAATCGTCGATCGTTCGGAAAATACCGATGATCAGGTAAAAACTTTTAAAGACTTTAAAAAAGACCATGAGAAAGAAACTGAAAAGACCATCGCGGTCATCGCGGCCGCAGCCACCGAAGTAATTGACAATAATGGCACTCACGATGATCTTTACTCCAGGCTTGATCAATTAGTTGAAAAGTATGAAAATAAAAATCAAACGAATTGAAAAAGACCTGCCCATACCGCAATATCAAACCCCGGGGTCGGTCGCTTTTGATTTATACAGCCGAATCGATAAGGAAATAATGCCCCGGTCCATCGAAAAACTGCCGACAAATTTGATTGTCGAAGTCCCCGAGGGATTCGCGCTGATCATCGCGGATCGCTCCAGCCTGGCCGTTAAGAAGGGACTGACGCTCTCAAACAATATCGGCGTGGTTGATCAAGATTATTGCGGTCCTGATGATGAAATAAATTTAAGCCTCTATAATATTACGAATAAACCAGTCAAAATTGAGCGCGGAGACAGGCTGTGTCAAGCCTTAATAATGCCGATTGAAAAAGTTGAATTCGAGGAAGCTGACCAAATAGCCGGAACTTCTCGAGGCGGTTTCGGATCGACCGGATTATAACCCGCGCCCGGGGACAAATAAAAAAGAGCCGACATGATCTGGCTCTTCAATCCTCGCTAGGCGACCGAAGCCGCTGATACCTGGAAGATTTCATCAACCGCGTCGGTGATCCTTTCCCCCCAAATCAGCGCCTGGGGGGGGAGACACAGGTGCCAAAACCCATCCCGAAAACGCAGTGGCTTTGCTTCAGTCAGCTTAGAGTTGACCGTGATTACCAACATTTTTTTATGCTGCCTGATGGCCGCGGCGTGCACGGCAAGCAGCAATGGCGTAAGAAAACGATGCGCCCGGCTGAATTCGGCCAGAATCACCAGATCAGCGCCGGCTGGCAGGGTAACCCCATGGTCATCAAACTGATCACGCAATTCGCGCTCATCAACATATGCCACGTTGGTTGAATTCAAATTTTCTTGACACCACAATCCAATGCGGCCCGCATTTTTTCTTTCATAACCGATGACTAAAATATTCAGCACTTTTTCCCCCTGCTAAAGTGCGGTTCACTGCGCTTGCCCCGGTGAGGCAACATTTAAGTTTTATCAGATTTTTTCATGATTGTCAATTATTCTACTCGGCCACGAAATGTGATAAAATATCAATAATACTAAATAACTTCCATATGATTGGAAAATTCATTGTCTTTGAAGGCGGCGAAGGCACGGGTAAAACCACTCAAATCAAATTTTTAGAACAAAAACTTACGGCTGCGGGCTATCACGTTTTAACAACCCGCGAGCCTGGCGGCGCCAACTGCCCAATCGCGGAAAAAATCAGAGAAATGCTAAAAGATCCGGCCAATAAAGCAATGGTACCGGAAACCGAATTATTTTTATTTCTGGCCGCCAGAGCTCAGCATGTCAAGCAGGTGGTCGGGCCGGAAATGGAAAAAGGCACTATTATCGTCTGCGATCGCTTTCAAGGGTCATCATTCGCCTATCAGCATTTTGGCAGAGGTCTTTTCGCTCTGGAAAAAGTCAAGCAAATAAACAGCTTCGCCACTGGCGGACTCAATCCGGATTTAACCATCCTGCTGGATATTGATCCTAAAATCGGACTGGCCAGAGTGGAAAACGGCCGAGATCGGAACAACTTAAAAGATGATCGCTTTGACGCGGAAAAGATTGAATTCCATGAAAAAGTCAGACAGGGATATTTATCACTGGCAAAAACCGAAGCGAACTGGACAGTAATAAACGCTGAAGACACGATTGAAAACATTCAAAATCAAATCTGGGAAAAAGTCAGTGAAATATTATAATAACCGGCTTCAAAATTCCAGCTTCTAGCTTCAACCATATGAAATATAAACCAATAATCGGCCTCGAATTTCACATCCAATTAAACACACGCAGTAAAATGTTCTGCGGCTGCAATAATCAAAACGAAAACGACGAACCGAATACCTCTGTTTGCCCGATTTGCCTCGGCCACCCCGGCACCCTGCCGGTTGTCAATGACGAAGCCATCGACCGGGCCATCAAGCTGGGGCTGGCGTTAAACTGCCATATCGCGGGATTGACCAAATTCGACCGAAAAAATTATTTCTATCCAGACTTACCGAAAGGCTATCAAATTTCGCAGTTTGACCAGCCTATTTGCGCCGAAGGAGAATTGATAATCAATTATCGGGCGCTGGACGGCCTAGCCGGCCGGCTGGATGACGAGCAGGAGCTGAAAGAAATCCGAATCATGCGCGTGCACATGGAAGAAGACACCGCTAAAATGGTTCATGCCAAAGCAGGCTCGAAAAGTCTGTTGGATTTTAACCGCGGCGGATCGCCGTTGCTAGAAATCGTTACCTACCCGGATATGCGTTCGGCTCATGAGGCCAAAACGTTCGGCCAGGAATTGCAGCTGATGGTGCGCGAACTGGGCATCTCCGACGCGGACATGGAAAAGGGCCACCTGCGCGTGGATGCGAACATTTCACTGCTGCCTGAAAATGACAAAGAACTTAACCCCAAAACGGAAATAAAAAACATCAATTCGTTTCGCGCGCTGGAGGACGCCCTTGACTTCGAAATAAAAAGACAAACCTTGCTCTGGGAAAACCACACGCCGCCCGATCAAACCACCACTCGCGGCTGGAATGATCACACCAATGAAACGGTTGAATTGCGAGGTAAAGAAGAAGCCAAAGATTATCGGTATTTTCCGGAACCGGATATTCCGCCGCTGATGATAACGAAAGAACGCATCGAAGCGATCAAACAGTCTCTGCCGGAATTGCCTCAGGCGAAAAGACGACGATTGATGCAGGAATACGGTTTTTCCGGAGAAACAGCCAAAATACTGACTGCTGATAAAAATATTGTTGAGTTTGCGGAACATTCAATATCCGAGCTTTACGAGTGGGTAACGACTCTGCCGGAAGTCGAGGGTTCGAAAGAAGAAATTTGGACAGCAGAGGGGAAAAAATTGATTAAGCTGCTGAGCGATTGGCTGGTGAATCGGCTGCTGCCAGTATTGGAAAAAGAAAAAATTAATCTTGATGAAAGCGAAATCAACCCAGAAAATTTCGCCGAGCTGATGGCCATTATTTATCAAAAGAAAGTAAACGGCGCCGGCGCAGTTAAGATTTTGGAGCAAATGGTCAAAACCGGCATTGATCCGTCGCAGGCCATGGTGGAATTAAACGTGGAGCAAGTGGACGATGTTGAGACTCTTGATGCCCTGATTGATTCCGTGGTTAAACAATTTCCAGAACAAGTCGCTGAATATCGAGCGGGCAAAGAACCGGTGATCAGATACCTGCTCGGACAAGTGATGAAGCAGTCCCAGGGCAAAGCCAATCCGGAAAAAGCGAAAAAGCTTCTCGAAAAGAAACTTAAATAGGGATGACTAATTTCAGTTTGTGATGCGAAAAACCCGGCACAGCGTGTCGGGTTTTTTAAAAAATTCCAGGCGCTGCCAGTTTGCAGCGCCTTTTGGCGGTTTGATTTTAGTCGGCGCTCAGGGCGCGCAGATTCCCGGGCACTCTTCTTCGGTCGGACAGACGATGTCCACGCAGACATTGAAGCCCGGCGGACAGTCGAGATTGGTCCAGCAGGCGTACGTCGCGTAAGGCACGACGCACCGGCCGCGCTCGCAGACCGTGTTTTCCGGACAGTCGTAGCTGTTTTGGCACTGATCCGCGTTCTGGTAGCAGAACCCGTCCTGGCCGCAGTACTCGTCGCTGTAGCAGTGCTCGTCGCGCAGGCACTCGACGACCGCGACGCACTCGCCGCCTTCGCAGTCTTCATAAGCGCCGCAGTCCAGGTCGTCGAGGCACTCGGCGTCGCGGTAACAAAAGTCCCGGTAGCAGTATTCGCCGACGTCGCAGTCCCAGTCGTCGACGCAGTCCACGTAGACGACCTCTTCGATGACTTCGGTCTGAGGCTGCGGCTGACCCTCCACGACGATGTACTCCTCGGGCCAGACGCAGAAATAGTACTGATCGCAGTACGAGTCCGACGGGCAGTCCATGTCCCATTCGCAGGGAATGGTGACCCCGGGCGCGAAATCCTCCTCATCGCAGTTGGAGAAAAGACTGAGCACCACGAGAGCCAAAAACAAGTGTTTCATGCTTTCCTTCCTTTTCCGTTGTTTTCGAAAATATCATTATATTATAACATATATTGACAAAAAAATCAATATTTTTCCTTGTTTTTTATCTTAAATTAAATAAAAAATGAGCAAAAAGCTCACCTTTAAAACATACAAAATGCCAATTATTTTAGAAAGTAAAGAGAAAATAGTAAATAGTAAAGATGCAGAATAAATAGTAAATAAATACGAGAGCGATTCGAATAATTTCTTTTATTTTTATTTTGTTATTTTACTATTTTCTCTTTGCTATTTACTATTATGTAAAAATTGCTGAACACATTTATTTGCTTCATCGAAATCTTTCACCCACTTGATTGATTTATCGCGCATAAACCACGTATATTGGCGCTTGGCGTAATTTCTCGTATTTTGCTTTAATTTCTCTATTGCTTCAGCTAATCCGGCCCGACCCTGCACAAAATCGCAAATCTCCATATAGCCGATCGTATTTTTCATTATCGGCAGATCGCAAGTATAGCCCTTCTCATTGAGCTCTTTGACTTCGTCAACCAAACCGACCTTGATCATTTCATCCACCCGCTGATTGATTTTTTCATACAATTGATCTCGTTCAACCAGCATGCCCAGCTGCAGAAATTGGTATTTGCTTGATTTGGCAGTTTTTTGATATTCCGAAAAAGGCTTTTTAGTGGTGATGATGACTTCAAGCGCGCGCAAAACTCTCCGTGGATTTTTTAAATCAATAAATTCTCCGGCCTGCGGATCTATTTTTAACAATTTTTTAACCAGGTATTCCAGACCCTTTTTATCAAATTTCTTATTTAATTTTTCCCGAAGCTTTTTGGAAGTCTCCGGCGCCAATTCAAACCCCTGCGTCAAGGCGCTGATATAAAGACCGGTGCCGCCGACGATGATCGGCAGCTTATCCGGATTCTCGGCGATTACCCGATCGACTTCCCTGAGCCAATCAGCGACTGTAAAGTCTTGCTTGGGATCAATGATATCAACTCCGTATTCCCGAATGCCATCCACATAAAATCCGTCTTCGCGCCACTGACCGCGATCTTTATTCGTGCCGATGTCCATAAATTTATAAATCTGGCGCGAATCAGCGGCAATTAAAAAACCATCATGCTCTTTGGCGACTTTTAAAGCAAGAGATGATTTCCCAGAACCGGTGGGGCCCAAAACGATTATGACTTTGCGTTTTTTCATAAAAAACAAATTACAAGCTCCAAATATCAAATAACAAACGTTTGGGATTTTGATTATTGTAATTTGTCATTTGGAATTTCCCATTAATATCCACTCCTTCGCTTCCCTCACCTCAACCGCCACGATTTTTCCAATCAAGTTCTCATCGCCGGCTACTCTTACCCTTTTCATTTCCAGGCTATTGCCTTCCCATAAATTGTTTTCAACTTTCGTATCGATCAAAACTGAAACTTTTTTATTCAAATATTTTTTATTATTCTCAAAAGAATATTGCTCATTTAAATTCTGCAATATCTGCCAGCGCCGCTTCTTCTCCGCCCCGGAGACATCATTTTCCAGCTTAGCCGACGCTGTTTGCGGCCGCGGCGAATATTGTGCGGCGTAGACGATATCAAACTTCACTTTATTACATAAATCAACCGTTTCCTGAAAATCTTTCTCGGTTTCGCCCGGGAAGCCGACAATGATATCCGTGCCAATGGCGATTCCCGGCTTAACTTTTCTCACCTGTTGAATTATTTTTAAATAATCATCGATTTTATAATTCCGATTCATGGCTGACAAAATATTATCAGAACCGGATTGAACGGGCAAGTGCAGATAATTGACAAGCTTTGGCAGAGATAAAGCCTGAATCAAGTCGTCTGACATGTCTTTGGGATGCGAGGTCATGAAGTGAAGGCGCTCAAGACCGTTAATCCGGTTTAACTCCCAAAGCAACCGGGCAAAATTATTTTTAAATGGATTCGCAGGTGAAAATTCGCTTGCGTCCCTGGGATCGTAGGAATTGACATTCTGGCCGAGCAAGGTGATTTCTTTGCGGCCGGCGCAAGCCAGATCCTCAGCCTGAGCCAAAACATCTTTAAGATCCACGCTGACTTCTCTGCCCCGCACATACGGCACGATGCAATATGAGCAAAAATTATTGCAGCCGGTCATGATCGGCAGGAACGCCTGAAAAGTTGATTGGTATTTGGGAATAATTTTTAAATAATCTTTGGGCAAAGTTTCTTTGTCAAAAAGAAATTTTTCCAGCTGCCATAAATTTTTTATATCAAAAATAAAATCAAACTTTTTCTCAAGCTTATTTTTATCATGAAGAGCGAGGCAACCGGTGAGCATGGTAAGCTTCTCGGCGATCGCCTCGCGCCTTTCGCATTTCTGCTTGTATCTGTTCCAAACCTGTGCCTTGCCAAAAATCCGATCCACGCCTTTTTGCCGCACAGAACAGGCCACGACCATTAATATACCCGCTTCTCTTTCGGATTTGGCCTCAGAATAGCCCAGACTGCGCAAAACCGCTTCGATCCTCTCAGCATCCGATTTATTCATCTGGCACCCTAAAACAAGCAATTTGTAGGTTTTATTCATATATTACAAAAATACCTTATCTTAAGCTGAAATTCAATAGATTTGACATGCGCGATAAATAATTGCTTAATTAAATTATCTCCTTGACAAATTAATAATTTAGTCGTAAAGTTCAATGACCACAAAACCATGAAAGGAGCTTTTTCATGATCGCCATGGCCATCATCCCCAAAAGAGCGCGAGAATGGATCGCTCTAAATCCGATCGTCACCGGATTTATTCAATCATTCATCGATCAGCATGCCCAGCTGGGCATTATGGATCGATTTCTGCTCATCATGCTGCTCGGAAACATCCTGATCGACGATTCGTTCGTCGCCTGCAGAGAGGACCATCCAAAGGTCCGAGCGCTTAATGAGGGCGATATTGACTTCGATGCCGCTGTCGATCATTTGCTGGAACAATTTCCTTATCTGGCCACTGCCGTCTCTGACTTGCATCGCCAGACGACCGGAAGCCAGCAGGAAAACTTGACGGTATTATTTAAACTACTGATCTTTCACAGCCACGCTGACAAAATTTAATCGGTAAAAAAAGAGGGCGAAAACTTTCACTCTCTTTTTTAATATCGTTTATTTGGCTAAACTCACTTTCAGCGCGCATTCTGTCAAATCATCCGGTTTAACCAAACCTTTCTCATATAATCCTTTATTGACGAATGCTTTGAGCAGTTGTGCATTTAATTTATCTAAATTGTTAATATCGCCTTTAAGAATCCTTTCCAGCTGAGCGACGGTGGCATTATCGAAAACTGCGTCGGAAGCGGCCAGTATTGAATCGCCATCCGCCAACTCCACCCAATTTATGTCCACTTGCTCCTTGGTTAATTTGGGATCGCCGACCGCTCTGGTGATTCGGTTATTAAGGGCCAAGAATACGGTCATCACCTCATCTCTGGTCAATTCCGGGTATTTTTTTTCTAGGCCGCTGCCATAAACCTGAGCCGCGCTTTCCGCGCCGATCAGCTTGTCCATCAAATCGACGAAACCGGCATCGCCGACCTTTTGCCGGACAGCGGCGACGCTGCTGTTTCTGGCTGCCAAATCCATGGCGATTTTATTGTGGAATTCCTGAGGAATATTTTTAAGCTGAGTCAATAGGTTATGATCTTCGTTTATTTTGGTGATTTTGCCGGTCCGGCCGCTCATCACGTAAATCGGGCTATCGCCAACCGTGGCCACAGCTAGCTTTATTTTACCGTCGCTTGCTCCCACTACCTGTGAAAAAGCAATGGTCGTGGCTGATTCTTTGGCTTTGCTGAGAATTTGCCTGTTGGCTTCAAGCAAGGCCGCGCGAACTCTTTTTTCATAATCCGCTCGAAACGCGTCAAACTCTTCAGCTGATTCAAAATATTGAAATTTTTCATCTTTAAATTGGTTATGAAACACTTCGGCTGTCAGCCGCGAGGCTCTTTCTGAATTTTTCGCGCCGCCGGCGCCGTCAAACACCGCCACGATTCTTGATCGCGGATCACTCAGCGCGCAATCCTGATTGAATTGATGACCGGCATCGGGTTTTTTTTCCATCGTAAATCCAGAATATTCAAGTTGCATCACTCTCTGATCATCAACCGCCACGAAGCCTTCGCCGCGAAAACTCGAGCGCTCCGGCAACAGCGGACAATTGAACCGCTTGTCCAGTTGCTGGTGCGCCTCTTGCCTTTGGCGCACATATCGACGGTACTGCTCCAATATTTGATCTTTAGCCGCTGGCTTTTCGGTTATTGTTTTTTTCGCTTCCGCGGGGATAGGCGGAATTTCCATTTCTTTTTTCGCGGCCGGTATCGGGGGCGGCAATACCTCCAAAAAAGTTTTTAGCTCGTCGGGATCAAGCACGATTTCCGGATTTAAAAGTTCCGCGTGTTGCGCCGAAACCTTGGGCATAGGTACCCGAGCCGACGACAGCTTGGCTGTCGGCTTGATCGACCTCTTTTTCTGTTCTTGATCATCACGTATTTTATGGAACGCTTCGTAAGTCATATTTTTGATCATTTATATATTTAATTACCTCGATTATACCAAAAAATCACAAAAAAATCAAGATTGCGCACTTTAAATATCTCAAAATTCGTGATAATATTCATTTTAGAATAATAAAAAACGCATGCTCGCCTTTTTCCACCAATTATTCGAAAATCTTAAGACCAGCCCGGCCAGGAAAAACAAGCTCATACTAATCAGCCTCTTTCTGGCGCTTGGCCTGAACATCGGCATCTGGCTGCTTTTGATTATAAAATTTCGGGCGATCGCGCTGTCCAATCCAGAGAAACTGACCCTGCCGCTCCACTACAACATTTACTGGGGCATTGACCTTTTCGGCCAATGGTATCAAGGCTTTATCATGCCGGCGCTGGGAATGGCGATATTGATTTTTAACTTTATCCTAGCCATTTATTTTTACAGTCTGAAAATACTGGCCAGTTACTTTTTAATAGTCTCCGCGGCCATGGTCCAAATATTCCTGCTGATATCAGTCATTTTGATGATTTTAATCAACATTTAAAAAATTATGGAAACCGCATTAGTATTTAAAATCGCCCTTTTATCCACTTTAACTTTTATTATCGCCATACTTTGGACACCGCTGCTAAGCCACTTTTTATTCAAATATAAACTGGGAAAAACAATCAGGGATGGCCGGGAAACACCGATCTTTTCAAAACTGCATCAATCAAAGGCCGGCACGCCGACAATGGGAGGCATTTTGATCTGGGGAACGGTGCTTTTGATCACCGTGTTCTTTTGGCTGATGTCCACGCTGACCGATATTGATTTTTTCGATAAATTGAATATTTTGACCCGGGCGCAAACGCTGCTGCCGCTCGGCGCTTTAATCGCCTGCGCCTTGCTTGGTTTAGCCGATGATTTTTTAAACATAAAAAAAATCGGGCCGCACGGCGGCGGACTGAGCATGGGCATGAGACTCGGAATGTACACGGTCATCGCCCTGATTGGAGCGTTTTGGTTTTACTTCAAGCTCGATTGGGATGTGTTTCATATTCCGTTTTTGGATAACTTCAATGTCGGCTGGTGGTACATCCCGATTTTTATTTTCGTGGTGGTGGCGACCGCTTTTTCCATCAACGAAACCGACGGGCTCGACGGACTGGCCGGCGGCGTTTTGGCTATCGCGTTCGGCGCGTTCGGGGCAATCGCCTTTACTCAGGGCAAATTCGAGCTGGCCGCATTTTGCGGCATCATCGCCGGAGCGACACTGGCGTTTTTATGGTTTAACATCAATCCGGCCAGATTTTTCATGGGAGACACCGGAGCCATGGCCTTGGGAGTGACTTTAGCTATCGTGGCGATGCTGACCAATACCGCTTTGCTACTGCTGGTAATATTAATCGTGCCGCTGATTGAATCATTGTCGGTAATTATTCAATTGATTTCCAAAAAATTCCGTAAGAAAAAAATATTTCAATCGACGCCGATTCATCATCACTTTCAGGCGATCGGCTGGTCAGAGCCGAAAATCGTCATGCGGTTCTGGGTGGTTTCCGGTGTCGCCGCGGTGATCGGCATTATTTTAGCGCTGCTGGATAAAGGCTGGTATTAACTTAAATTCAATCAAGTAAAAAGCAGTGCCTTCAGGCAAACATAAAAAAACTCCCAAAGGTAGCCACGAAATTTTTCATTTTTAAGATAAATATGAATTTTCCAAACTTTAACAACAAAAAAGTGACCATCATGGGTCTAGGTCTGCTCGGCCGCGGACTGCTCGATACGAAATTTTTTATTGATCATGGGGCAGACGTAACCGTCACGGATTTAAAAACAAAAAAAGAACTGACCGTCTCGCTTGATCAGCTTAAAAATTATAAAATTACGTATACGCTAGGAAAACATGATCCTAAGGATTTTAAGAATGCTGACCTCATTTTACGAAATGCTGATGTGCCAAAAGACTCGGAATTTTTAAAAATCGCCAAGGACGCCGGCGTCGAAATCGAAATGGATGAATCTTTATTTGCCAAATATTGCCCCTGCCCGATCATTGGCATTACCGGAACCAGGGGCAAAACCACCACCACAACTTTGATTGCCGAGATATTAAAATTAACAGGAAAAAAAGTCTATCTGGCAGGAAATATACAGGGAAGCGCCACTCTTCCGCTGATTGATAAAATAACAAAGGACGACCTTGTGGTATTAGAATTATCAAGCTGGCAGCTTCAAGGCTTTGGGGCGGATAAAATCAGCCCGCACATTGCCGTGGTAACCAATATTTACCCTGACCACCTTAACCGCTATAAAGACATGGAAGAATACATTGCGGATAAAAAAAACATTTATGAATTTCAAAAAAAATCCGACCATCTAATATTGAACGGTAAAAACGCCGAAACAAAAAAGATGGGCCAAGAAGCCAGATCTTCCGTTTACTGGTTTGAGGCCGATGACATTCCGGCGGATTGGGATCTAAAGCTACTGGGCGAGCACAATAAAGAAAACGTGGCGGCAGCGCTAAAAGTCGCTAAAATTTTCGACCTGGACGAAAAAAAAGCGCGTCGGGTATGCGAAAATTTCCGAGGAGTGGAAAATCGGCTCGAACCGATCGCGGAAATCGACGGTGTTTTATTTGTCAACGACACCACCAGCACCACGCCGGTGGCGCTGCAGGCGGCGCTCAAAGCCTTTGATGATTTTCCCATAATTTTAATCGCCGGCGGCAACGATAAAAAGCTCGACTCGAAGCAAGCGGCCAAAGACGCGGCCACCAAAGCCAAAGCGATCTTTTTGCTCCAGGGCACGGCTACTGCCGAATTCAAAAAAAGCATCGAGTCTTTTGGCGGCGAGCCGGCAGACGTTTACGACAATTTGACCAAATGCGTGGGCGACGCCTTTGAAACCAGCGAATCGGGAGATGTGATACTTTTTTCTCCGGGGTTTGCCAGCTTTGGCTTATTCAAAAACGAATTCGATCGAGGAGACAAATTCAAACAAGCGGTAAAAAAAATCAGAAAAAACGTGAAGTCGAACGCCGGGCAAAAAATTGAAACTCGCTGGGGCCAGGTGTTATGGGGTCGGCACGCTTCGACAAAACGGGATACGGATGAAATCAGATAAAAATAAAAAATGAGATAACTGACGGACATTCACATTATTTAAATGGGCAATCGATGTCCAATTTTAAAAATTTTTACTTTCTAATTTCGAAGCTCGCTTTTCACCAAACCAATGATCACTAAAGCCAAAACCATCTATCATCGCCCGGATATAATTCTGATCGCGCTCTTCGGACTGATTTTGGCGTTCGGCTTGATCGTTTTAACATCAGCTAGCTCGGCCGTAGGCTTTGATCGGTTCGGGGACAGCTATCATTTTATAAAACAACAATTGGTCCATGGTTTATTGCCCGGAATTATATTTTTGCTTATTTTTTCATTGGTGAATTATCAAAAATGGAAAAAATTCATTTTTGCTTTTTTCATTATTTCACTCATCCTGCTGATCAGCGTATTTCTGCCGGGGATCGGCGCCGAATACGGGGGCGCGCGCAGCTGGATCAACCTCGGACCGCTGTCTTTTCAGCCGTCGGAGCTGGTGAAGCTGACTTTCCTAATGTATTTGTCAATCTGGCTGGCCAAACGCCAGGATAAAGACATCAAAAACTGGTCCAGCGGTCTGCTGCCGTTCTTATTCATCACCTCATTGGTATGCGTGTTGATGGCCTTGCAGCCGGATACCGGCACGATGATTATCATCTTGGCTTCATCGCTGATCGTATTTTTTGCATCGGGCGCCAAACTCACTCACATCGCCACCATCGGCATCGGCGGAGCCGGGTTGCTCTTACTGATGATAAAACTATCGCCATATCGCACGGCGCGGCTGATGACTTTTTTATATCCGGAGCTGGATCCTCAGGGGATCGGCTACCACATCAACCAGGCATTTTTGGCGATCGGTTCGGGCGGACTTTTTGGCCGAGGATTTGGCCACTCCAGACAAAAATTTCAGTATCTGCCCGAAGTTACCGGTGATTCGATTTACGCCATCATCTGCGAAGAACTCGGTTTTCTGTTTGCCGTAATGCTGATCGCATTATTCATTTTATTTTTTTTCAAAATATTAAAAATCGCCAACAATTGCCCGGATAAATTCGGCCGGCTGCTGGCCATCGGCATCGGCAGCTGGTTTATCGTTCAGGCCTTTGTCAATATCTGCGCCATGATCGGGCTCGCGCCATTGACCGGCGTCCCGCTGCCATTTGTCAGCCATGGCGGCACGGCGCTGGCGATCGGTATGGCGGCATTCGGAATATTAGTCAATATTTCCAGGCAAACCAGCACATTGCCTCAATCAAACGCCGTGACTTCGTCATGGAAGAAATAATCAACCCCATGAAAAAACAGAGCGGTCGGCTCTGCTTTTATATTCAATGCTGATCAATTAAATTCAACGAAAAATAATCTAGTAAAAGTTGGTGCCCCGCGCCGCGGGATTTTTAATTTAGAGGCTGTGTTACTTTTTAATCGGCCCCCGACCTTCGACTCGATCCCGATCGCTTTGCGAAGCTGCAGCTATCTTCGCCGACCATCACTTGGGCGCCATCTTGCGCAAGCGCTCGATTATTTTCGGCAGGACGTTAAGGAATTGTTTGGCTTCCACCTCGGTGTTGTATTTGCCCAGAGATATTCGAACACTGCCATGCGTCCACTGCGGTTTAACGCCGATCGCCGTTAACACATGCGATGGCTCAAGCGACCCGGAAGAGCAGGCCGATCCGGTGGAAACGGCAAAACCTTCCATGTCCAGCATCATTAAAATACTTTCACCTTCGGCATTTTTAAAACTGACATTCAAATTATTAGGTAGACGCTGCTGCCAATCGCCGTTTAATCTGACATCCTTGATTTTTTGAATCTCCGACCAAATTTTATCCTGTAGCTTTTTAACTTTTTTGATATTTGACGCGCGATCCCGATCGGCCAGTTCCATGGCCTTGCCCAAACCCACTATCAGCGGAACATTAATGGTGCCCGGACGGAGACCGTGTTCCTGATGTCCGCCAAAGGCGATCGGCTTGATCTTTACCGATTCCCGGACATACAAACAACCAATGCCCTTGGGACCGAAAATTTTCTGGCCGGATATGGTTAGCAAGTCGACGCCCAAATAATCAACGCTGCAAGGGATGTAATTGAATGCCTGAGCGGCGTCGGTGTGCAAATAAAGCGGCAGGTCTTTAGCCGTTCTTTTTTTTCTAACAGCCTCGATCAGTGGCGCGATCTCCCGTACCGGCTGCAGCGTGCCAATTTCATTATTGGCCAGCATCACGGAAACCAGCACAGTATTTTTTTTGATTTTTTTCTCAATCTCATCGATCCGCACCAAACCTTCAGGGGTAACATTGATAAAATCGACATCAAAGCCTCGCTTTTTTAATTCTTTGAATGTTTCCAGCACGGCCGGATGCTCGATTTTCGAGGTTATAAAATGCGGTTTTTTCCGGGCAAAGTATTCGGCAACACCCAGTATGGCCAGATTATTGCTTTCGGTGGCGCCGGAAGTAAAAATAATTTCCTTGGATTTCGCCCCCAATACCTTGGCAATTTTATCTCTCGATTCTGATAGCGCTGCTTCCGCTTCCTGGCCAAACGAGTGGACCGAAGACGGATTGCCGAATTTCTCCGAAAAAAACGGCAGCATTGATTTCATCACCTCCGAATCGACCGGGGTGGTGGCGGCATTATCAAAATAAACTCGCATATTGATAACTATAATTTATTGATTAAATAATGTGATTCGACAAAACAACAAATAAAATATCAAGAATAATTTAACAAAGCAAAATTCTATTTTTCGACGATAATATTCACGACTTCTTTCACTCCCTTAATTTCTTGTTTTAATTTTTTTTCTATTAGCTTTTCCAGCGTGAACGAGGCCATCGGACAATGTTGGCAATGTCCCTGAAGACTGACTTTAACCTGACCCGTCGCTTGATTAGCTTCTATCAATTCAATGTCTCCCCCATCGGCTTGGAGCTGCGGCCTGATTTGTTCAATCACTTGCTTAACCTGGTCATTGAAATCCATATATTGTGGCAGGTAAATAATAAAAAATTAATCTATTTTTTCTTCAGATATTTGCCGATGGCGTCAGCCAACGCTTTCGTGGCCAAAACCGAGCAATGATATTTAACCGGCGGCAATTCTCCCAGAGAATCGACGATGTCTTTATCCGTCACCGCCGCGGCCTGATCCAATGTTTTGCCTTTAACCAAATCGGTCATCGCCGAGGAAGTGGCGATCGCCGCGGCGCAGCCCAAAGTCTCGAATTTGATATCTTCAATGATATTATCTTTTATTTTTAGATAGATTTTCATAATATCCCCGCAGCGAATGTTTCCGGCTTCGCCGATCACATCCGGATTATCCATTTTTCCCTGATTATGCGGATTGGTAAAATGATCTATTACCTGTTTAGAATACATATATGAAATATTTTAATTTATAAAATTCCATTTGGCTGTTGATTTAGTATAGCAAATCCGAAGATTTCAGTCAAAACAAAAAGCCCGCTTTATTAAGAGGGCATTAATTTGATTCCCCGGCCACGGCAGAGGTTTCTTCGGGCAAGGGATTGAGCGAATGCAGAGCCTGCTTGACTTGCGAGACGGTAATCGGCAGAACGGAAAATAGCAGCTCGGCGTAATTAGACAGTAAATCGCTTAGTTCCTGTACCGCTTCAGGATTGGTCGGCTCGAATGTCGGTCCTTCGATTTTCTTTTCATTGACCACCACCAAAACGCCGCTGCGAATATAAATCTTGAAATTTCCGGCCGTGGCCAACAGAAACGGAGTCGGCTTTTTGCCTGTCTCGGTTCTGAGCGCTTCAACCTCGGCGATGGCCGGAATTTCATATATTTTGGTATCGATTACGGCCGAGACGAAATTCGCGACAATATCTGGCCAGCAATCGGCCAATAAACCATGCGAAGAGTTGTTGGTCAAGATATAGTCGGCAAGCTCCTGCGGGTCGAGCCGCATGCCCAATACCGGATGCAGCGCCATCAATCCCTGAGCGAACCTTAAAACGCTGTCACTTTCCTGTTTGGGCAAAATCGGATAGTGCTTGTCATCTTTGCCCGCGATAACGACGAATTTCGCTCGAGATAAGAATACGTTGATCACGCCATGTTCGGCGACTTTTATCCCGGGCCATTTATCGCATTTACCGGCCTTCAAGTAAATGGACATTGAGCTTGAAGCCAGCCGCCGGACATCATCTCTGGCAATCGCGATGAGCAGCGTTTGATACCATTTTTTAAAAAACTGCGGCCAGCAACGCTGGACAACATGATTGGTCAGCGCTTCCAGCCATTCTTTGAATTTCAGATCAATATTGGGATCGATGATCACTTTTTCCTGCTCCGGGAAAAGCGCATTCAGATGCTCCAAAATCGGAGCAAACTGAAGGCCTTCCCAGCTGGCGACGGTGACCTCGGCCATCTTTGCCTCCTGCCTTCTGGTTAATATTTTAAAACTCATTTTATCCATAAAAGAAAAGATTGTCAAATAAATAAAAAACAGCCGTTATTTTAAGCGGCTGCTCATTAGGACATAAAAGTCGGATCATTGTTGTTTTTAATCAGGTTTTGCTGAATTTCTTCAATACTCATGGGCAGAGCGAATATCGCCTGCGGCGCGGTTTGTTTCAAAGCTTCCGTCAGCCTGTCCTCAAAATCAGCGTCAGCAATAGACAGGATCTCCGGTGGCGCGCCTTTCTCTTGAATCGACGGCAAAATTACGATCAATTCATCTTTCTTCCAATAAATCTTCAGCCCCTCATGGTTGCCGAGGATAATGCCATAACGCCAAAACCCTTCTTCATGTTCAATCAAGCCGAACATTTCATCAAACGCCGGAGGCCGCTGCATATAAAATTCAATGAATGAAGCGACGAACCGCCTGATCACTTCCCGCAAACAAATCAGGTAATGATCGGCGGGCTTCAGGCGCTCTTGAATCAGCGTTCGAATTTGTTCCGATGTCGTTTTTACCGCGGACAAACCCATGGGGGATTCACGAAGCCAAGCTGAAAACTCGGAAATTCCTTTCTGTTCATCGGGTAAAAGCGCGATTTCCTTTTTTTCACCCTCGCGAACAATATTAATCGTGTTGTGGGTCAAAAACACCTTGGCATTGGCGACCTCCAAAATAGGCATACCCGGGAAAGGTAATTCCGCCCGAAGATAAATCGAAATCAAATCGGAAAAAAGCTCCCAGAACTCCACTCTTTGCAGTACGACAATCAGCGCGCCATGGAATTGACGATAATGAGGATCCCAGCAGGTCTTCCTCATCACGGCCAAAACTTGTTCCTGCCAATTTTCAAACTCTTTCGGCGTAACCGACGCCCGCGGCCACTGGTGAGGCATAGAAATATTGGTCAGTAAAGATGGGTACGGCCACTGCTTTGTCAATGCTGCCTCCTTGATATTTAATGTCAATGATCATTTTCTTATATCAAATTCAATTGCGGCTGTCAACACGAAACATGAATAAAAAGAAAAAAATCTCCTATTTTGATAGGAGATTAATACTATTTTTCACTTTCGAGCGCATGATTCAGCAATTCTTCCACCATGTCCGGTTGATTCATGGCGGAGATTTGACGCTGGAGCGCTTCGACGCTCAGCGGCAGTTTCATGATGACCGACGCGGCCAATTCGTGCAGCGCTTTTTCCGCTTCATCCGCGCCATGATCGGCAATCAGGCTCATTTCGAGGCTGTGATCGCACTGGATCACGGTCAAGCGGCCGCGGAAGTAGTACAAACAAAGCTCGCCGACTCGCAGGAACGGAAACCCGACCCAGCTGCCGCGCGGCAATGTTTCGGACAGCACTTCCACCTGCCGCCAGAAGCTGGTATCGACTTCGGTTTCCGGCACCAATTCGTTCGCCGTCAGCTCGCGGCAGGCGGCGCCGAACAGGCTCCAGATGTCGCCCCAAAACTCTTCGACCACCTGCTCGAATGACGGGTTGATCCCCGAGAAAAACTCGCTGAACCCGGCTGGAGTCCGCTTCATGCCGAAGAGAATATCCAGACGATCCAGCATCCAATTGTAGAGCTGCTTGAGTTTGTCCTGATCTTCCTTGCGGGAGAGCGGCGGATCAGCCGCGGCCGCGCGGACAAAATCAATGCTGAGCTCGAGTGACGATGAACCGTCATCGGCTCGGAGTCGATCACTGCGCAAGTAAACTCGAACGTTGCCGAAGTTGGCGACAGTCAGGCCGGGCCACGGGCGATCGACCGCGCGATACAGATACTCGTTCAATTCGATCAGCCGCGGCACCTCGGTCGCGCGCACCAGTTCGGCCAGGGCGTCAATCCAGTCGTAGAAATATCGCTTGAAGGCGAGATCAACCCACGTTTGGAACGCGGATTTCTTCCAGGCGTTCCAATCTAGCGCCTGTGCCGGCACTGCCCCTTCGATACTGGCAATGGCCGCCGCGGCCATCACATGAGTCTGGCTTTCGATCGGCGGCTGGGCGGCGGCGGACTCGCCGGTGCGGCGGCCCCCCAGGCGCGGCGCCGAAATCGGTGCAGCCACTGGCCTTTCATTCTCCCTCTTCACGTCTTGGGGCATGGGGGCCTCCTTTCCTTGGAGTTGTGCCGTCAGACGAGCAGCCAATTCTTGTTCATCTTGTTTCTGAAAATCACGCGATCGGATTGCCGCGATCACGTCGGCTTCACGGCCGGCGAACAAGTGCTTCTTGGTTGAATTTTGGAAGATCAAATACAGACGCTTCAAAGCCCCGAAGGAATCGGAGCGCAAATCTTCCAGCGCCCAATCGAGCTCATTTCCCGGCGGTTTCGGCTCCGCTGCCGGCCTTGGCGCCGGCACCGCTGCCTTCGGTTCGGCCTTTGGGGGCAAGCGCTGCTGCAATCCATTCATCACTTGGGCGATCTGATCGCGAAAAGACGCGGCCAGGCCCTCAGCGTCGAAACGCTGAAATTTTTCCAGCACATGAGATTCCAGTCCTTTGAACACCAATGGATTTTGGAACCAGATTTGACAAACCGCGTAAATCTCTCTGCGGTTTTGAGGCTCCAGTTCCAGCCGATCCAGATGGACCTGCAGAATACTTTCCGGCCTGACCGATCCGTCGCCGGGGACAGTATCCCGGGTATGCACCTCGACCACGTGGTCCCATTCCTTTGTCCCCGGAGTGATCACTTCACCGTACGGCGTTTTCCTGGCCGCGTCGTTATCCACGACCGAGGCCGCACCGCGGTATTCATCCAAATCGTCAATGTGATCCAAAACCGTCCCCTCCGGGGAAAATCCGGTCGGCGATTCTACGGCTGTGCCGGGCTCGGAAAATCCGGGCTGCTTGGCAAGCACGCCGACATCACGTTGATCTGGTTCGATTTTTCTTGTTTTTCCCAAGGCATCCTCCTTTGCTTGGTTTTAATTGTCAAACTGCACGGAAACTAAATCTTAACAATTTTCATTGTAAATGTCAATAAAATAAAAAATTGGCTTATTTGAGCCAATTTTATTTATTTTAATCCCTTGATTATTAAAAATCGCTGGGGGCCGCTGCGCATTTTTATCAATTTTTGGCTGTCGGGCATATCTTTTAATTCATACGGCCGGAACTGTTCGCTGTTTTCCACTATCAAATCATGAATGGCGCTGATCAAATTATTATAATGATACTTAAACTTTAGCCCTTTTCTGGTGCCGGGGTCGTTGGTAATAAATTGATTTCGATCATAGCCGCGGACGATTAGCATATGAAATATCGGTCCGGGTGAAGTAAAATTCGGATTATCCAAATCTCGGCCTGATGCGGGCACAATTAAAAGATAGCCGCTGGAAATCAACTCTTTAAAATATTCAACCTCGGCCTTCTCCGAAATTTCAACATCCAAACCGAAATATTGTTCAGCCATGTATGTGACTTCATCCAGATTGGTATCGGTATAATAGCCAAATTGGCCCAATTCCCAGTCAACCAATTTATTGATTTCTTTATCCATGATGTTTTTATCAAGCTCCTGCTTGGCGAAATATTTATAAGCCATGATCAGACTGGCTTCTTCACAGGCCTCTTGATATGGCAATTCCCAATTGCCAAAAGGCGCCTGCGAAGCGAACAGCACGTCTTGGTCAAACGTTGATGGGACCTGTCTGGGCTTAGCCATCAAAGAATCGGGCGATGTGGCCGGCGGCTCGACATCAACTAATGTTTCAGGTGTCGCCCTATTTAAATCAACTGTCGCGGCAGGCCGAATCGGTGTTTCCAAAACAACGTCATCAACTTGTTGGTTGGCGCAGGCGGATAAAATAATTACTATAAATATGGCAAAAAATAGCTTTTTCATATGATTTAATTCTATTTTATTCGGCCATTTCTGTCAAATGTGTCAATTGCTTGACTCTTTTCAAATATTGAGCTAGAATAATTTACAGCTTGCAGCTTAGAAGCTTCAACTTTAATACTATTTCTTTAATCTAACCCAATATGGCACATAAAAAAGCGGCCGGCAGTACTAAACTGGGCCGAGATTCCAATGCACAACGTCTGGGAGTTAAATTATTCGAAGGTGAATTTGCCAAGGCCGGCAATATTTTGATTCGGCAACGAGGATCCAAATTCCGCGCCGGACAAAACGTCATGTCGGGCAAAGACGACACTTTGTTCGCCTCGACTGACGGCAATGTTTCATTCTCCCATAAAAAAATAAAAAAATTTACCGGCAATCTTGAAGACGTTAAATTCGTTCATGTGATTCCCATAAAGAACAAGGATAAAAAATAATTTTACAAAAAAGAGCCGACGAGGCTCTTTTAAATTTTTTTTAAAAAACTCATAGCACCCGCTGCGGTGTGCCAGCCTGCGCATAATGGCCTGGACATTGCCTCCGGCTGATTGGCGACTGCCTAAATAAAAAAAGGGATTTATTATGAATAATCCCTTTTGAATTTAATTATTGCCCGCCGGCAAAACCTGTCCGCCAGCGGTCAGCTGGAACTTAATGCTGCAGGTATGAGTATTGCCGTCAAAACCGCACCAGCGAAACGGTCCGACATCATCGAGCGTGTCGTCTCCGTACTGAGCCCACACGCCGGAAACCGAGGTGTAAGTCACCCGATAAATGCCGGCCGGCGCGCCGATCAGACTGATATGATAGTAACTGTCCGAGGCAATCAGCATGGAAATGCCGTTTTGATAGTTCCAATCAATACCCGGGAAATCTCCGACCAGAACGGCGACGGGCGGATGACCGGCCAAATAATCGCCGGCAAACGCCAAGCAATATTGGCCGCAAGACTTGGCCGCCCAGACATTGCCGCTTGGCGTGATCGGATTCTCTTCATTGGGATCCGGTTCCGGCTCCGGCTCCGGATCTGCTTCCGGCTCCAGGTTCTCATCGGCCAAGCCGTCGCAATCGTTGTCCAGTCCATCCAGCACCTCGATCTGCGGCAGAATTTCAGGCTGTGCCAATTCCCAGTAACCGTCAACGCATTCCTCCACAGCCGGCCGGCAAATGCCGACGCCGAAAGTGGCGATCGGTCCGCTGTAGATGTTTTTCATCTCCCCGTCAACGCATTCTTCGTCGTCCTGCGGCGGGTCGGGATATTGGTTCCAGCCATCGTCTAGCAGGCCGTCGCAATCGTTGTCCAGTCCGTCATTTTGCTCGGCCTGCGGCAAAATTTCCTGCTGAATCAGCACCCACTGGCCGTTCTGACACTGCTCGATCCTCGGCCGGCAAGCACCGATGCCGTAAGTTGAAATATCGCCCGAATATGAGCTGATGATTTGGCCGCTCGAGCAAACTTCTTCCGGTTCTGGTTCCGGATCATCGGGGCTATTAAGCGGCCCGGTTTCCTCATCTGTCTCACCGTCACAATCATTGTCCAGTCCATCTTCGATTTCCGCTTCTGGCAAAACCTGGCGACTGATCACGTACAAGCGGCCGCCAAAGCATTGCTTGACCTCGGCGAGGCACTGGCCGACATTAACGGTGTTTTCCGGACCGGCGTATGATTCGTACATGGCATCTTCTTCGCAATTCGATCCGCTGCCCAGATCTCCGCCGCCGCAGCGATTCAAATCATACTGAGAGATATGGACATCGAAATCCCTGATGGCCGAAAGAAACTCCGCGGCCGATACCGACCAAATTTCATCGGCATGGTAATTCATCCGCTCGAATGTCTGCCAATCGCTGAAAGCGCTGGCCAATCCGTTATCGTGAATGACAAACACCGCGCCCTGTCCATAGCCGAAATTGGCCAGCGCCGGTTCGGGCTTGACCAAACTGCCATCGCGCAGGAAAAGATCAGCGCCCAGATCGCAATTGGTCAAATAATCGGCCGCGTCGGACGCGTTCACCCAGCTGACATCGGGTAAATAATTGCCCCAACTCTCGGCCGCGAAGTCAGACGCGAAACGGTAAATGGCGCAGCCAGCATGGCTGGCGTCCATTTTTTCCATCAAATAATAATTGCCATCGCCGGCATTGCCAAATACCCGGCGATAAGGCTTCCAGTCCACGGCCCATGATTCGGCATAACAGTCCAACTCCGTTTGAGACACGGCCACGATTTTATTCGAATCGAATCCGTGGGCCAAAAACACTTCCCAATTTTTCACGTGATGCTTAAAGCCGTCAAGCAACATGTAAATTTTGGGATCAGCGTCTTTTTTGATCAGCGTGCCGTTCGGATGCCAGGTGACGAATCGCGTCAAATGCATGCTGGCATTGCTCCAGCTGGCCCAAGAAGATCGAAATTTATTGAAGTCATAATGTTTGGCCAGTCCCCCATTTTCAGCGCTGTGGCCGGGATCATGAACAATAACGCCGGTGTCGTCAAAGCCGATTACCAGCATAAAATGTCCGGGGCCGCCGGGCAGCATATTCAGCCGCACGGCCACGATCACGGGATTGCCTGCCCTGATCTGCTGTTTGATATAATCTTCAGACTGAGCATATACTTTTTCCGACGCGCCCAAACCGAAATAATCATCCAGCAAATCGGCCAAATCGCCGAAATCGGTGTAATTGCCATTGTATAAATCAATGCCATATTGCGGATAAATGATTTGATGGGCATAGAGCCAATCATCGATAGCTTTGATGTCCTCCAAAGTCGGCTGATCATTGAGATAATATGAAGCCAGCATTAATGCCGCGGTCGGACCGCAATTTCTGGTATTGTTCCAGTCGCCGGGCGGCACCTGGCTGATGAATGGCACATCGAGAATCACTTGCTCGGCGCGAGCGGTGCCGCCGACGTCGAGAATGGCACAAATGGCCCAGATGACGCTGATCCTTTTCATGACCGGCCTCCCTTCCTAGTTCAGGCTGATGACGATTTGATCGAAGCAATGATTGGCCGAATCCTCGTCTCTGGCCGAAACGAGCATTCGCAACAGGATGACTTTATCGGCCACGGCGACCAAGGCGATTCGGTTGCCGAGTACGATACCAGCAAACGCGGTCGGCTCGACCGCCGGATTGCCGGCCAGGTTTTCGATCGGCCGCGCGGAAATGATTTCCGGCATGTTCTCTTGAAAAAACAGCGGCCAATCGTTTTCCGTGTTGACGCGAAAGTCGAACACCTCAAGCGTGATCAGCACATACTGCTCCGCGTACTTTTCATCATTCACCAAGCCATTGGGCAGATAGTAGTCGTCCGGCGCGAGTCCGCTCGAGACGAGCACTTCCCGGTCCGTATCTTTGAGAACAATCTGCCCTTTGGTCACCTTGACGTCGAACAGCTCATCGGGTTTGACAAATGACACCCCTTCAAACACCGATCTTTCCCGTTCGGATAGATCGAAGCTGAAATTCAAGTCGGTCTGCCCGACATCTCCCCGCCCGCCGCCGTGAAACACATGGTTTGCACGCTGATCGCAGCCGGCAAGCAGCACAACCAACCAAGCCAGGATCGTTTTTCGATTCACGCGCTTCATGACGCACCTCCAGTTGATGGATAAATGGACGCTTGTCCGTTGTCAAAGAGCGACCGCTCTCCCTATTCTCAGCGTAGCAGCGCCATATTGATATCAAGCAATCTTATGTTATCCACGTTCGTCAGGTTTTAAAATATTGGCCAAAATAAAATAAAAAAATTGTCGAAAAACACCGACAAAAATGTATGGACGAAAATTGATCAAAATGAAATAATAAAAATATAGAGACGTAAAAATTAAAATGAACAACAATGTTTGATAACACGCTATTTAAAAATAAATACAGAATCGAATCAACAAGATTGAAAGGCTGGGATTATTCATCCGAGGCATATTATTTTATTACGATCTGCACGAAAAACAAAAAAAATATTTTGGGATACATTAAAAATGGATTTGTATGTTTATCGAAACAAGGACAATTGGCCATAAATTGTTGGTATGATTTGCCAAAACATTATTCCAATTGCGTTTTGGATTATTTCGTTATTATGCCAAATCATATCCATGGAATAATTTTTATTGATAATGACCGACCGCGCGACGCCGTAGAGACAGGTTTCAAACCTGTCTCTACGGACGGCGATGGCCCAATTGATATTCGCGCGGGGAAAAAACGATATTTATTGTCTGAAATAATCCGTGGATTTAAAACATTTTCCGCGAAACAAATAAATTTATATCAAAACACAATCGGGGAACCATTTTGGCAACCCCGTTTCCACGATCGAATCATCCGGGATGAAAAAGAATTATACAACAAACAAAAATACATATTAAATAATCCCCTCAAATGGGAATTGGACCAAATAATTCATTAATTTTATAATTTTCCACAATTTCTATTGACAACATTTGAGAATTATTCATACAATATAAGTAGAGAGGGGTCAATGCGTCCAGCCTACGCCCAACAGCCTTCGCTTGAAGCTACGGCTGTCAGGAGGCTACGGCCTGTCCGCCGAAACCGCGGCGTAGGCGGACTGGCAGGCAAACACGGCTTGGACTTGACAAATTCTCCTCTCTGGGGTATACTGCCCAGTCCTTTAAAAAACACGGGAAAAACCAACTTTAGATTGCCGCGGATTCACGGGAATCCCGGCGCCGGAGGGACACCATGAAGTACATCATCACCAGCTTCGTGTTCATCGCCATTTTCATGGTTGGCTGCGACGACCAGAGCGGCGGCATCGGCAATCAACCCGATTCGATCATCTCGCCGGACGGTCCGGGAGAAGACACCACCCGACCACCCGGAACGGTGAAGCTCAGCTTCGAAAGTGATCCGCCCGGAGCGACGATCTGGGTGGACGACAACGAATCCGGCAAAACCACGCCGGGCACGGTCTATGTCGAAGCCGGCTGCCATGAAGTCGGCCTGACGCTGAATGGGTACGAACAGTGGACCGACGAGATCTGCTACGAGTATGACATGGATCTCGATCCGGTCACGCTGGAGACCGCGGCTGACCTGCTCGAAGAGTACCGATGGCTCGAGGGCACTTGGGTGCGGACCGACCAGTACGAAACTGGACCGCGCAATGTCGACGTGTACGTCGAAGAGCGCGTGAACGATCCCATTCAGGACGGAATCTATGTGGTGGGGTTCTATCCTGCTGAAGAAGGCCTGCCTCTGGAAAGAATCAGCGAGACCGAAATTCGGTTATTCGCATATTACGAGCCTGCTGATCTTGAATGGTCTTCAGGTCCAATCGCGCTTGGAGACACTGAGATTTCCATTCGATACAAGTCTCAGGAGACAGACAAGCTTTTCTCTTACATCAAAAACTAAAAAAAACTCCTTGGAAAACTATCCAAGGAGTTGTTATTTTTAAATGAATTTATTTTTAAGGTGTAATTATAATAACACCATTAAATCTGGTAAATGCTGCTTCCCTTTCAGAACATTGATTTAATGCAGATGGCGCATCTGATGGTTGATCCTCATAACATCCATTGCCTGCTCCAAAACAATCCCCATTGCACCATCCCCAATTATCAATTATCTGCGCTCCGGGGCGGAATACGCAGGCGCCGATGCCGCTTTCGAATCCCGGATCCCAGCAGCCGTCAATGAATTCGCCACTGATCAAATCGGGGTTTGTTTGATACCCGGCCGGACAAATCGGGATAGTCCCATCCGGCTTGGCCAAATTGCTTCCACCTTCATAACAAATATAAAAATTCGGTTTTTGAAAATAACTCTGAGCGCAGGCATCGGGGATCGATCCGAAATTCGGAGCGCCTCCTCCTTCACAATTCGACGATCCGACCGAGCAATCATCAATCGATCGGCACTGCTCGTCGTGTATGCCTTCCACACAATAATCCAAGCTTTCATTCCGATCGACCGCGCAGATCGGTTTATAATTTTTATACTGACCGTCCGGGCCGGGCTTGAATATATTAGGATCGCCCCAATCGATGCTCACCTGCCTGATCGGCATATGGTCTTTATCGGCCCAGCCGAAAAACTGCGCCTGAACCAATAACTGGCCATCGTATCCCCGAACAATTCCGCTGGTACGGCTTTCATGCAGAGTTTTCAGAGTGATGGTGTCACCGACGGCTTGATACTTTCCGGAAGCCAGCGTCTGCACACCGGCCACCACCGGCACGGTGCGATAGCCATCGGCCACGACCGTTTGATAGCTGATGTCCTTATCTTCGGAAACATCTTGATACGAAAAATTTCTATAGAAATCAAAATTATTTTCTACCGGATTCCAGGAGTAAACATTAAAAACTTTAGCGAATAAAGATGACAATCGGCTGAAAGGCTCGTCCAGTCGATGCAGATCAGTCTGACTGCCCGGGGCGGCCAATTCCGAAGCGCTGTAATTTTCGAATTTTTCTAAAGCAGAAGAAAGCATCGGGTAGCTCGTTGACGCAGAAGAGGTACTGCCGAAAGACGCGCCCTCAATGGAGTATTTCATGTATGATTTGGGAGAATTGATTATCTGTTCCTGATTTTTATATTGGAGCGTGGTGGTGTCCTGAATATCCGGGCAATAAGTGTACCGGGCATCTTCAGCGGAAAAATCGGTAACCACCAGCGGGTTGTACAAAGCGTTATTGCTGAAATAGCTGGAATTGCCTCCTTCGTTATAATAGCAAGAATCGGATTTAATATAATCACCCAAATTCCCGCGCAAAACATCAACCTGACCATAGGCTCCCGGCGGAGTATCATAATAGAATCCAAAAGTATCGGGACTGTTGATGGCAAAATTTCTCTTTAATATGGACGTATTGAACATTCGGTTCGTCCAGGCCTTATCTTCAAAGCCACCTTCACCGACAATTTCAATTTCCGCCACATTATCGCACAGCATCTCCCCGCTGACAAATGTCTGGCCGGCCGGATTGAGATATTTATCTTCCAGAGCCACGTCCACGACCAGCGGCGCTTCATTGCTGCCCTCATGTAAATAATTTTCAACATATTCAACCGATTGCCTGTCTCCGGCAAATTCTTCATTGGTGCCCCGCTGGGCCAAGCCGTCCACGTTAACATTGCCTTCATCGGCCACCTGAGGAGTTTTGACGCAATAACGATAAAGCGGGGTCATAAAATCAAAATTCATGTCAATGACCGAGGGTTCGTCGTTACTTTGAATCGCCTGGACGGTTTGCCAACGCTGGTCGCCGGGCATGAAATTATTATCGGAGCACTCGTTATTGCTTTGATTGGAACACAACCCCCAATAGTAACCGGAATTAACGTCCTCCTTACTGAGGTAAAAAAATGTCAACGGATGCGCTTTATCCAAAGGCTGATAATTATATGGGTCATCCATGTCCAGCAGCCCGCTGAAAATCGTGGGGACATTCACCTTGCTGCTTTGCGGCGTTTGCGAATACACCGGAACCACTTTATTTTGCGCCACCACATAATCATAAACCGTGTCCACGTCGATTTCATAATTGGTTAGGATTGGCGAACAAGCGCCATTATTCCAGGTGCCATCAGCGGCAATGCATGATTGATCGGTGGAGGAATTTTTAATACTACCCTTCTTTAACAAATCGCCCAGCTTAAAGTGCGGAACGCACTGTGCGCCTTGCAACATATCGATATTGGGCACCTTGTCTCGCCACTTTTCGATTTCCGAATCGGGAATTTCAATCACCGAGCCGTATGGCACGCACAACACGCCAGCGGCGATTGTCAAACCCGGCGATGTGGTTTTATAACCATATCCCGGAAGACCGGCAAAATCATCATTGCCGTCGTCGCATGGCGAAAATACCGGGAAGTAACCTTCGCCACAAGTGCGGAGCGCATAATCAGCTTGACTTTGTTTGCTGATATTATTTTCGCCGGTTAACTGATTTTCACCAATCACCAAAAGTTTATTGGAAAAATAGTATGCCATCATCGATTGCAAATACCGGCTGCGAATGTCGGGGAATTCGATATCAATATTACCACTCAACGTGTCATAAGATTTTGCTTTTCCGGATAAAAGATTGTCCATTGATGAAGCGATATTGCCAAGGCTGGCCTGATTGCCGCCGCTAAATCCAGTTTCATCGGCAATTATTCTATACAAAATTTCATTGAAGAATTCCCATCGGCCTGCTTGATCCATATGGCACTCGCCCTGTATCTTTTCACTGGGCGGTATTACCAGCCACCTGAGCCAGCCTTGCCCGTTTCCGCCGGAAAAATAAGCTTTTTCCTGTAAATACGGCCTTGAAGTCAGGCAGTAATATGGGAAATCACCCGATTGATAACCGGCTTGAGCATATTGATTATATCGGTCAGTTAATCCGGCCGCCTGATCCGCCGGATACCAGGTTAAGCACGGATGCGCGCTTTCCGAATTATATAACGAAACCGAATAATCATCTTCGAGGCAATAGCCTTCCCAGCCATAAATATCAGTAATGCTTTTATCCCGCTCCAAACACGTTTCGCTCTGATCGCAAACGATTTCTCCAGCTTCATTAAAACCCTTGGAACAATCCTTATATTCCGCGCCGTTTTGTCCGGTGACCACGCCGCAAGCGCATGATTGCCGCGTGATGGAGCAAATGCCCGGCGGCACCGATTCACCCGGCGGCACATGAAGAGTGATTTGATTATTGCCGTATGAATAATTGGTATAGCGACAGCCGTAATCAATCTCCGCTCGTTGATCCTTGTCATCGCGTTCGCTATCGATATATGGGTACTCGGCGTTTCGATACTTTTGCCATTTGACCTCGTTCTTTCCGGCCCAGGGATATACTTCGTAGATCGCGGAAAATGGCAATGGAGAATTTTGCTCCGGGTATGCCCGGCACATTTTGGCGTCGGGAAAAGAATCCGCTGCCGGTTGACCGATGTTTTCAAACAACGACTTTGGCCCGTAACAAGCGCCACTGATGCATTTGGTAATGGTACTTTGGACAGCGGATCCGTACGCCTCAATAAACTGGCCACTTAAGGCTGAAGCGCAATCCGCATCGGTATTGCAAGCGCCGGCGGTTTCAAATTGAGCCAATAAACTGAAGTGCTGGCCCAATGATTCGTAGCTATCGGCCAAATCAACGGCCGTCAGAAATTGCAGCGGCACCTGATTATATATGGCATAGCCGGAATAATCGGGAGTATATAAATCATGGTATAAATTCAAGAATGGGAATTTAGTCGATTGCCGGTCAACATATTTAGCTTCGGTGAAGTACTCATTTTCGTTGAGCGGCGTGCTCGATTCCGCGCCGGGCACGATCGCGTGGCTGCAATAAGCGCTGCCTCCGCTGCGCGAATACTTATCGCAGAGAATGGAAAGCTCGCAGACTTCCACCCACTGCGTGTTGGCATTGTCCCAAGCCATGCTCGGCAGACAGCTGTACCATTTGGAACATTGGCGGTCTTGCTTCACCTTTAATACCGTGTTCGAGTCATTGGTAAAACGATAATCCTGGTCGCCGGATATCAATTGATACACGGAAGAAATAGTCTGCTGGCCGCCATTGAGCAACAATGAATATTCCACTTCATCCTTGGGGCTGATATTAGATACCGGTGATAAAACCCGCATCGATTGATACGACCAATCATAATCATTGTTGGTTAGTTTGGATATGGTTCCGTCATTTAGAGAAATTAAATCAGAATCACTTAAATTATTTAAATTGAACGGAGCAGTCGGGTCATCGGACAAGTAATTCAGAAAATAAGTGGCATCCGCGCTGAATTTCGCCTCACCCGCTGCTGTATCCTGAAAAAGCATGCAGCCCTCTTTCGGATCAACCACGCCATCGCAGCTGTCGCGGTCTATTTTATCATTATTTTTATAATAATAAGTCCTGCCCACATAGTTAGAAGTTTTATCAGCCGGATCAATGAACGCGGTGCAAGCGGACTGAGTTTCGGGACAACTCGCGGCCCAGCCGGTGTTTTCCAGCACTGTGCTGTCTTGATTTGAAAGCAAATAATCAGGATGATAATTCGGTAAAACAGCTTTTACTCCGTCCTGATAAGGCTCCCATGTCTTGCAGGGTGCCGGCGGCTCAGAACCGGCCTCGTACCAACCCGCTTGCGCCAGATCGCTTCGGTATTCGCAATATCTTAATCCGGGGTCCTTCAAAAAGTGTATGTTTTTATTGGAATCCGCGAACTGCTCACAGCCCAAACTGGCCTCGGAGCACAGCAGGCCGGTCAAATTGTCCGGATCGAGGATAAAGAATGTATCGTACCATTCGACAATGCTTTGGTCGTATGAAAACCCGGCTTGTCCGGCTGCAGTACAGCCCTTTTGATCCGCGTCGCAAGACATTTCTTCGGACACGACGCGGTAAACCAGCTCATCGGCGGGGACGCCGAATTGGTCGAGCGCATTATTTTTCACGCAAGCATTTAATTGCACGTTCCAGCTATAATCATAGCCTTCCTGTATGCTTAAAGCGTTGCATACCAACGCGGTCAAGGAAGCCTCACTGGCATTATTGCCGGCAATTAACCCCGCAAGGAGGGAGAAAAACGCTTCCAAACTCTCTTGTCCGGCATTTATGCAAGCAGTCGGATTGTTAATGACATCACTATTATTACAAAAGTAGGTCATCATCTTTAAATTGCAATTGCCTCCAGTGACTTGTTGTGACTTAATTTCCGGAACTTCGCAAACATTAATAATTCCAGGATTATAAATTTTCTCTTGATATTCCCTGTTATTTTTGGTATCAATCAATGCCTCGCAGCCGACTACATCGTCGCCGCAGAAATTATTGAACGACCGCAAATAATGCAATGTACCGTCGCGGTCGCTGTATTCGCGGCAGCCGAGCATGGCCTGAGGCAATGGATCGACTCCGTCCAATCTGGTATCGCAAATTTGCGGAGTGCTCCATGAATTTTTGACCAAATATTGAAATTGATTGACTCTGGAAATTTTAATGTTGTCAACGTAAACCGAATTATCTCCCGCGGAATAAACATTGGTAATGGTCAATCGCAGAAGCTGAGCGTCCGGGCCGGTATAATTAACTGTGGCGGTATATAGATTCCAATCGCCGCCGCGATAGCTCAAAGTACCGACAGGGATACTATCTCCGCCACCGGCGTAAGAAGTCTGCAATAAGACCTGCAGTCGAGCCGACGAGTCTTCCGTGTTCAAATCAGCGTCCGGCTTGGCCCAGAAAGAAACGGAATATTGAGCGCCCGATGAAAATGGGACGCTGTTATCGGCAGACGGCTCATAAATAGCCGGAACAGTCGATGGGATTTCCATGGAATGTCCGCCAAGATTAAGAGATTCCGATGAGTAAGAGATATCTTTATTTGAAGCATTATCAAACCAAGTTCCCAATCCGGCTTCAAAATCTTCTTGGTACAGCACTTCAACATCTCCGGAAAAATTGCCTTTGTATTCGCGGCAGCCGGATTCGGCGGCCGGGCAAGTCAGCGCCTCGGACGGGATGATTTGGTAAATACACTTATTCGTGGTCAAGTCCCATGTGCCATTGCCAATTGGCGGCTCACATTTAGCCCGAGCCGCGGCCAGATCGGCATAAGAAGCTTCCAGCCTAAACGGACTGCAATCCTCGGCGCAAGTGATGGTTAAAGAAATTAAATGATATGAAATTTGTCCGGCTTGGTTGTAAAACTGCCGGCAATCGGGATTAAGCTGAAAATTATAAACATCCGCGTCGCATTCAGCCGCGTCTTTGGCCGGGTCGGTGACGTCCGGCTGGCCGTCTTTGTCTCGATCTCTCAAGCTGTAATTGGTAATCTGATAGCCCGAATCGCCGGAGCCGGTCCAGGTGTAAAAAGTGGCGCAATCGGGATGAGGACTTTCCGGGTCTGATTTTAAGCACTGCTTAACTTGTTTGAAATAATTGATGGCTTCACCGCCCTGAGCCAACACATCGAGATTGGTGTATGTTTCACAGCCGACGTTTTCTTGTTCGCATGTTCTGGCTGTCGATGGGATAAAGTACACGGGGAATGTCAGCGGCTCGAAAAATGTCTCTGACTGAGAGAACGATTGATAGCCGACGCATTCGGCCGGGCAGTAATTATATCGACCGACCACCGCGGTCTGCGCCGCGCCACCGTCGGTCGGAGTGTAACGCTCGCAGCCGACTGCTTCGGCCGAGCAGACCGGCATGAAATTGGCGCATTCCGGAGCGTCGTTATTTGGAAATTCGTCGTAGCAGTTATAATAATCTGGCGCCTGTTTTAAATAGTCGGCGTTGGTCGAGGCATACGGCGCATATAAAGCAAAGGTAGTGGGGCTGAACACTTCTTCAATCTGCAGATCATCGACATAATATGATCCGCCATCTCCGAAATTAAAAGCGACGCGCAGCCGGTCGATTAGGCGACCATCATCGGTTTGGGGCGGCAAATTAACCAGTACGTAATGACGCTGCCATATACCGGTGCTTATACTTGCGGCATTCAGCGAACCGTCGGGATTTTTGATTCCATCCAAATATGAGCTGGAAACCTGCACGGCATCGGCCCAATTAAAGGTGTTGATTCCCGTGTAATTTTTATATTGAAGGCCGGCAGCGACAATGTCTTGATCGGTTTGATAGAGATAGTAACTCAAAATATAATATCGGCTGTAGTCTTTAGGCACAATGGAAATTTCATCGGATGTTAATTGCCAAATGCTCGACACGGCTGAATCCTTTTGCACGTAAGCGCTCTTGGCACCGCTGTTTACAATATCGATGGAAGTCGCGATCTCTCGGGTGACCCCGCCATCCAGCATAATTTGCCAGCCGGGGATTTCACCATTTTCATCGGCGTCTTCAAGGCCGCTATTAATCAATAAATTGGAGCCCAGATCTGCCGCGGTCCTGATGAATCGGGTACAACCCTCGTTATCGGGCGTGCATAAAAGGGATTCAATATTTTTATTTAAGAATATCCAGCGCTGATAGCCGGAATCGCTGTGTTCGGCCAGTGTGCTGTTGGTCCAAACTTTGCCGTCATCTTTCCATAAGCTGTACTGCCGGCAACCGACCGATGAGGAATCGCATCCGGACGAGTCCAGCGTATTTAACACCCAGCTCTGTTGATTACCGCCGCGATCATACAAATTGGTGCACCCAGCGAACTGACCGTCGCAGGAATCGCCCTCGAGGAGCCAGGTGCGTTTTTCCTCGGCGCAATAGCCATAGCCGCCGACGCATTCGCCGCTGGGCAGCTCGTCGACGCAGCTTCGATAATCGGAACAAACTTCGGATCGGCTGGAGGCGCCTTCGCCGATAACATCCGGCCCGTACACTTCGGCTCGGCAAACGGTGGACGGCTCTTTTAATATCCAGCCGGGATCAACCAATCGATAAAACGGTGAATTCGGATTATTGAATTGATTAATCACTTCTCTCAAAGTTTTACGGCCTTCTTCAGCCATTTTCAGCGCCGCCATCTCCCAGCCCAGCGGAATAATTCTGGCCTTTCGAAGCTTTTGCAAATTACTGTAGCAAAAACCGCGATTATAGCATTCCGGAGTGTTATTTTCTTTATCTTGAGGGCCGTAGAACGGCAGAGTATCATTGATCAACCCCTGAGCGATCGCCTGCTCCAAAGTCAGCGGTTCTCCCAAGGCCGCTCGCCGCACCGCTTCGGCGAAACTGCGATCCAAGACGCAATCATTTTGTCCGCGCGGAGTATTGCGATTACTTTCCGAAGGACAATTCACGAATTCATCTATTAAGCTGACACTGCGCGGCTCAAATGAAAAATCAGCGGTCAGCACTTCAGTATTCACCTTTTCGATTGACTTTTTCTGTTCATACACTTTTTGGACCGGATTGTAGCTTTCGGATCGCTTGATTAAACCGCTTTTTACTCTATTCAAAAACGCGACCAGGAATTGCTGCGGGCCGAAACTTTGGATAAAGGCGGCTAAAACCGTTTCCGGAATTTCGGCCAATACCGCTTCACCGGTCTTTAGTTCTTCGCGACGGCTGGCCAGCACCGCTTCCCAATCGCTTTTAACCGAAGTCTCCACCACATAGCTGGGAGTCTGCACAAATCCGGTGACCACCGAAGTTTGATCTTTTAATTTGGATGGCGCCAGCCGCTCGTCTCTGGCCGCTTCGTATTCTTCTTTTTGCCGGGCAAAATTTTGATCCAGCGCCTTTAAAAATATGCCGAAATCATTTTGCTTCGGATCGAGCGAATCTTGCATCGCCCCCATGGCCGCGTAAGTTAATCCGACAGCGTCTTTCACCTGTCCGCGCACTTCATCGTAAAAACCTTCCCAATTGTTTTTTACCAATCGCCAGTCGCAACGCGGGGCGACCAGTTCGTATTGCGGATTGGGCAAATTAAGCTGCAAATTGTACATGATGGCCAATTTGACATCGACATCGGGATCGCACATGTCAAAACCGGTCTCTGACCAAAGCTGATAAGCCAGCGTGTCCAGCATTTCCTGGGTAGCCGCGCCGACGATGGTTTGCTTAAAGTAGTCAAAGCTTTGTTCCCAGAACATCGGGCCCTGCCCCCACTGGCCGGTAGCCACGTACTGCATGGTTTGTCGGCCGGCCTGCTGAATGGTGTATATTAAAGTATTTTTTAAAGTGATGGCCGCGGTTCTGATAAATCCTTCCTTAAGCCGCTGACCAAATTCCTCTTGCGCTTTTTCTTCATAGCGCCGTACGGCCTCTTGAAAAGCCCGATAGTTTTCTTGTCCCTGCTCGCGCAGCGACCGTAATTGCGCTTCCAGCGCCGTCTCTCCGATTTGCGCGTTGGCCGGCTTTGAAGCGACGAACCAAAAACAAAACTGAAAAAAAATACCACAACAGATGAATACGATTACGCCCAGTATGATTTTTTGTTTTGGCCTTAAATTCATAAATATTTATTGATTTTCATTTTGCATGGTTTCCACCTCGGCCAGTGCTTCTTTGAATAAATCCATCAGCGTTTCGTCGTCGAGCGCGTTAACCAGCGATGCTTCGGCGCCGTTTTCTATCAGCATTTCCCGTATCTGGGCCGGCGTGTAATCGAGCGGATTGCTTGGCTCGGCGTTTGGCTCCTGACTGCTGCTCATGGTTTGAGTATATAAATCCATCAATGTGGCGTCGTCAACTTGGTTCAATGTTTCTTCATCCACTACGCCAGTGCCGAGCAGTCTGGCGCGGAGCTCAGCCGGAGTCATACCCGCGACATCTGCCTGAGCGGCGGCGGTTAAAGTCGCGCCGGTGTCATCGACAAACGCTTCGCTAAAGCAATTCTGACCGGCCGGGCAATTGGGGTCATGTCCGCTCTCAACTTCTTCCTTATCCACATAGCCGTCGCTGTCGCTATCGCTCAGGTATGGGCTGGTTTGATAAACGTATTTTTCATCATAATCACTCAAACCGTCCTGATCCGTGTCTTGATTTTTCAATGTTTGGTCAGCTAACACGGTTTCGGCCGATGTATTGTTTTTCGCCGCATCACCAAAGGTGGGCAAGGGAATGTTGATGCCGCTGCGCAGACTCCAAAAACCGAATATCAAAATACCCACGCCGATGGCTCCCAGCGCGGTCAATGAAATTTTTTGCTGCCGGTCGAGCCGATGTTCCCGTACGGGTGAAACATATTCCGATTCGGCCGCTGACTCGATTGTCTCTGTATCAGGCGGATGAACTCCTTGCATATCAAAAATTAAAAACAGTGTTTGGTTTTTTAAAACCGCTGTTTTTTTACCGAAATTCTACATTATTATTATACCATAAATAATTGACCGACTCATTAAAAAAATAGCGGAGTTATCCACTATTTCAGTAAACCAGCGGCAGTCAATTTATTATATATTTTCAGCCAATCGGGCAGATCAATTTCTTGTGCGCGTATTTTTAGGCCAAAATTATCCGCTGATAATATTTTCTTTATGTTTTCTTTGGAGCAATGAAGCCCGGCGGCCAGATTGTTTTGAAGCTGTTTTCTCTTGGATGAAAAGGCCATTTTTAGCATTCGAAAAAATAATTTTTCATCAACGGGCATTTTTATTTGCTGAATTTTATCCAGTTTGATGATGGCGCTATCGACCTTGGGTTTGGGAAAAAACGCTGCCGCCGGCACCGCCGCCACCCAGGCGGGCTGGCAGTAAAACTGCACAGACAAAGATAATAAACTATGCCGGCCGGCTTGGGCCAATATCCGCTGGGCAACTTCACGCTGAACCATCAGTGTCATTTGATCGGGGTGGTAGCCGGCCGATAAATATTTTTTTAAAAAATGGGCGGTAATCTGATATGGCAAATTGGCCACGATTTTATATGGCTGGCCGACAAAGTTTTTGCTCAACGCGGCAAAATCCATTTCTAGTATATCAGCTTTCAGCAGCGTGAAATTTTCTTTGTTTTTCAATTCTTTTTTTAAAACAAAATGCAAACCAGGATCAATTTCCACGGCGACGACTTTTTTCGCCCGGCTCAATAATTTTTGGGTTAAAAAACCCAGACCCGGACCGACCTCCAGCACGTTATCGGTGCTTTTAATATTGGCCGCCTGAATTATTTCACTGAGCGGTTTTGATTCGATTAAAAAATTCTGGCCCCAAAATTTTTTCGGGCTGAGATTGTATTTGTCAAATAAATTTTGAAGTCGAGATTTCATATTTTTTCATCAAGGGCGATCGGTAATGCCCCGAACATAAATTTTCTGCCCAAAGGGGCCGGCCATTCCCCGAAAAAAAGACCCGAAAGTTTATTCCAGCAAAAACATCCCGCTCCCCACCTGATGCAGTCCGGACAAGTTCAGTTCCGAGATCTCGTCAATCAAATCGAACGTCCAATTGTTCCATTTCCATAAAGTCAGATTTTCCGTGTCGCCGTTTGATTCAAGTATTAAAAATAATCCGGGCTCGACCTGCTCAATATCCAATATCGGCGGATAAATGCGAGAAGAGTCCCAGTACGGCTGCCAGCTGCCGCGACGCCACCCGTATATGAACCAATGACACCCGTTTGATCCCTGCTGGCATTCATTAAAAACGGTCGCCGAAGGCATGAAGTCCGATTTTTCCAAAATCAAATTAAAATCAAGCCGGCTGTCGGCGTTGGCGTCTGACAAAAATATCTTTTTAACCTGCCAATCGGGAAAACTTTGCCATCGAAGCCGGCCGTCTTCGATGATATAGGCTTTTTCATTTATCAAATAAAAATATTCCGGGATGGCATTGCCGTTGATATCCGCCGATAAAAAATTATCCGATAATTCTGGCCGCGACGAAAAAACTTGACGCGCCGACAAGGCAATATTGATTTTATTATGATTGATATCGGCGGCCAGTCCGCGGCCAAGATCCGTTTTCAGGCGGTCGAGCACGTCTTGCTGGTCGGAGCCAAAGGAAAATTTTGGCTGAGCAAAATCAAAAATCTTTATCGGATAAAACTCAATCGTATTGATGGCTTGTTTATCCAAAAAAACCTTAACCGCCAATCCCCGCCGGGTGTTTTCGGACCACATTTGATCGAAAATAAAATTTCCCAAGCTGTAAAAGATATAGCCGCCGCCGTAAGATTCAAAACGCTGGACAACATGGGGATGGTGGCCGATCACCAGGCTGGCGCCCGAATCAATCGCCAAGTGAGCGAATTCCGATTGCTGAGCGGAAATATTTTCCGTGTATTCGTCACCGGCGTGCATGGAGACAAAGACATGATCGACTTGATCTTTTAGCCGCAGCACATCGCTTTTCAGCTGGTCCTTATCCATCAGCGCCATGCCCGGAGAATCCTTGCCGGCCCGGTATTGGCTCGGGCCATAAGCATACGCCAACCAGCCGATTTTAACCCCGTTGATTTCGGTAATTACCCCTTGATTTTTCAAATCAGCCGAGTTTTTGGCCGCACCGACGTACTTGATATCCCGCTTATTCAATTCCTCAAAACTTTTTAAAAATCCGGCCGCGCCTGCATTGCCCGCGTGATTATTGGCCAGCGAGACCACGTCAAATCCGGCTCGGGCCAAATTGGCGGCGATGGCCGGAGCGGCATCAAAGTTATAGCTGGCCGGCGGTACGTGCTTGCCGGAAAAAATGGGCGACTCGAGATTGCCGAAAGTCAAATCGGCACCGGCTAAAAAATCCGCCAGCGCCTCGAGCGGATAAAAATAATTATCATAAGATTTCATCTTATCATTTACCGTTCTGGAAAACATCATGTCCCCGACCAAAGCGACGGTTGCCTGCTCTGATTTATTCGACGCTCGCTGATTCACTTCATTTAAAATCGCCGTGGTTTCTTCCAAATAATAAACCGGGGCCGGATCGTCGGGCAAAAATTCCACGACGGAATCAATTTGATTTTGCGCCAAGGTGGTCAGCGCCACCAAATACGTGCCTTCCAGCACAAAGCAAGAAACCAAAATGAATATGAAAATTATTTTGGAAATTTTTTCACTAAAGCTCATAGTTATTCGGCGAAAAAGAATTTATGCCAGTCTGCTCTCGCGGGCAAATCATAGGATTGCAGTTTTTCGTACCACGCTTCGTCGGTCAGCCGTTCGCTGATCGGCTGGGTGAACTCGTAATGAGAGAAAACGCCGCCTTTACCGATCTTTAGCTTACCATCGAGCGGAAAAACCACGTAAATATTATCGACAAATCCAATGGCTTCTTCCAATACTCGGCCGTTTGGATCGGTCGCCACGTCGGCGACCAGGGCGGCGGGGTTATCGGCCGTTTGAAATCGATCGGTCGCGCCCTCATCGGCGTGAACTTCAAGCCATAAATGTTCCAGATCCCCGCCGAAAAATTTGATAAATTCGAAATCTTGAGTCGATAAAGATTGACCATTTAATTCTTTCTCGCTTATTTCCTTCAGTCTGAGAACCAGTGTTTCAAATTTTTCCAGCAGCGCCACGTCCTTTTCGTCAATCAAATCCCGCGCCGTTAATCCTTCGGCGGTCATTTTTACCAGCGAAGCCAGACGAGCGTACACATAGGGGCGCGGCTCCACATAGCCGCGGTCATCGCCTTCATCCTCCGGCCCACCGCCCAATTCGGCGTAAACCTGTTTGGCGTATAAAATCGTATCGTGCTTGAGTTCTGTCCAGCTGCCTAAAAATGTTTGTAAATCCTTATATTGCCATGCTTTATTGGTCATAAAGCTCGGATATCCTTTTCCCGGCGCCTCCAGCAGATCATTTAATCCATAAAGCCAACCCCAGTACAAATTTTGAGTCCAGACATCGGTTCCGAGACCGCTGACATACTGGCGCAGCTTATCCAGATTTTTCTGATAATTGCCGTATTGGAATTCCCCTTGCGAACGCAGCTGGTCATAAGCCAATTCAGATCCGAAGGCGGCCGGAATATCCAGCGCCTTTGGCAAATACCGATCGTCAACCTCGCGATAAATCAAATGCTGAAACACTTCCGCATCAACGGTATAGCGCTGTCCCATCAATCTCCAGCCTTGGATGGCTTCGTCGCGATCCGGCGTTACGGTTTCATCGTATATCGGCATTGAATTGATTTTCGGCTTATTCAATTTTTTCGCCAGCTCGATAAACTTATCGAGCTGTCCGGCAGCGGTCAAATCATTGCCGGAAAAGACCTGATCATATATCCAATCATAATCATAATAATTCAAATCATCGGTTTGGCCGACGAAAAAATTAACCGGCTCATAGATGGATTCCCAGTTGGCATAAGCCTGGCGGCTGCTGCTAAGCGACGCGGTCATTAAAATCGCGGACTTGGTCTCTTCGGGCATTTTCAAACGCCAATTAATGCGGCCGTACCACATCATCGCCTTAAAATATTTTTTTAACTCTTCAGATTTGGTGTAATGACCGCGAGCGACATATTGCGAATAATCTTCCTTGTACGCCTCGTCTGAATTTTTATTTTGTCCGATGTTGATCACTTCGGAAATCATGATGCCTTCGCGAGCTTCGATCAGCGCCAGCTCCGCGTTTACTTCATCTTTGACCGAACTGTCGATCTTGGCGCGATCATCGAGCAGTTTCTCGGCCACGGAGAAAAAAGCCAAATTGCGCCTGGCCGCCTGCTCCCAGTCGGTTCCTTTGTATTTTTTATACTGGGATAACGAGTCATTCAAAAGCATGCCGGTTAAATCCTCGGCCGCTTTAATGAGCTTGCGTTCCTCCACTTTTTTGAGCAAATCATCGAACAACAAATGATAATTATGCAACACCGCGTCGGTGGTGATGAAACTTGGCGTGAAATCATAGCGATTCGTTTCGTAAAGCGAAAAAAACTCATTTTCCGATCCGGCGGTCACCACGAAATTATTTTTTTTCAGCAGATCGATGGCTGCCGGATCGAGGTACTCGAAATGAGACAGGTTGGTAATGTTCGATAAATCCGACATAACGGCGTATTCGGGCACAGCGGGCGATATTTTTACATCATATTCTTTATAAGTGGCGAAATTGGAAGCGACAGCCGAATTGGGCGCGATCAAATCATCAACTTTTTCCGTCAGTCGCGTTGTGACGTTTTCCACTTCTATCGATCTGGACTGCCACCAAAAATAAACACCGCCGGCAATGATGACCGTCGCCAATGAAATAATGATAATCAGTGAAATTTTTTCGTTTTTTGTCATATGGATATAGTAATTAGATATAGTGCCGAAAATTATATTATCTATATTATATCAAAAACGGCATTTATTTAAAACAGCCGGATAAACCGGCCGCTGAAGCGAAAAAAATCCTGCGCGGCAGGACAATATAAATTTTCGCTTAGCTTTTTAATTTTTCAATTTTTCGAAAACAAACCCGTCCAGATCGCCGTCCAGCACCGACTCGACGTCATCAACCGTGTGGCCGGTTCGGTGATCTTTGACATGATGATAAGGATGGAGCACATAAGAGCGTATTTGATTGCCCCACGCCGCTTCCGTGAATTCGCCGCGAATCTCTTTTTTTTCTTCCTCTTTTTCCGCTTCAAAATATCTTTTGAGTTTTGATTTTAAAATTCTCATCGCCGTTTCCCGGTTCTGAGCCTGCGACCGTTCATTCTGGCATGAGGCGGCAATGCCCGTGGGCACATGAGTGATGCGCACCGCGGAATCCGTGGTATTGACCCCCTGTCCGCCATGGCCGCTGGAGCGATAGGTATCGATTCTCAAATCTTTTTCATCGATTTGTATAGCGGCTTCATCTTCCAGATCGGGCATCACCTGTACCATGGCGAACGACGTATGGCGCATCTTCTCCGCATCAAAAGGAGAAATTCTAACCAGCCGATGGACACCCTTTTCCGCGCGCAGATGGCCGTAAGCCGTCGGACCCTTGACTTCAATGGTCGCGTATTTAATGCCCGCTTCCTGGCCGGCAGCGATTTCAATCAATTCCGTCTGCCAATTTTTTCTCTCGCAATATCTCAAATACATGCGCAGCAGCATTTCCGCCCAGTCTTGCGCGTCGGTGCCGCCAGCGCCGGCATATATGGACAGAATCGCGTTTCCTTGATCGTATTTGCCGGAAAACAGAGCTTGATTCTCCAATTGACCATATTTTATTTCAATTTCTTTTTCCTTATTCGCCAATTCCGACTGCCAATTTTGTTCTTTCGCCGCTAGCGATTTCATTTCCGAGATCTCGGTGACCGCCCGCTGCAAGTCATTGAATTTTTCGATCGTTTCGGACCGAAAACTGGCCTGCCGGGAAATTTGCGCCGCCTTTTTTTGATCGGACCAAAAATCAGGCGCGGCCATTTGCCGCTCCAGTTCTTTCAAATCGCTTTGGAGTTTGGGCATATCCAAAACCTTGGCGAGCGATCTCACTTTTTCGACCCAATTCGATTCGGACATATGGATAATAAATACGTTAAAAAATTATCGATCGGTGAAGGTCATGATTAAATGCCGAAATTTTCGGACTAAATACCACGAAGTCAGATGAATTCCCGTATTTTTGACACTGAATGTGTTTTATAACTGCTTCAATTCTATTATGCCAGTCCGCATGCTGCGGGCGATGTGCCACAGGTTAATCCACCCTCTCCTCCAGCGTCACCTTAATGCTTTTTTCTTGACCGTCATGAAAAATCAACATCTCAATTTTATCTCCCGGGCCATATTTCAGCAATTCTTCTCCCAGCAGATGATCGGCATCAAGTTTTTGATCATTAATTTCCAAAATGATGTCATTTTCTTCGAGGCCGGCTTTATCGGCCGGGCTGCCCGGGGAGACGGCCAATTCTGACTGTCTTTGTCCACGGATAATAAGCGCCCCATAATCGTAATCCAAATTATTGGCTTTGGCAATTTCCGCATTCAGCGGCACATAGCGAACGCCAAGCCATGGAGTAATGATGCGGCCGTGTTCTTTAACGCTGTCAATCACCTGCTTGGCGGCGTTGATGGGAATGGCAAAACCGACCAGCTGACCATCGGAGCTGACCGCGGTGTTAACGCCAACCACCTGTCCGGACAGATTGATCAGCGGCCCGCCGGAATTTCCGGGATTAATGGCCGCGTCGGTCTGTATCGCTTCTTTTATTTCCTCGGCCATGCCGCGGCTGTCAGACGCGGTCACCTGACGATTAATGCCGCTGATCACGCCTTTAGTGACGGTGTTCGAATACTCGCCCAAAGCATTGCCGATGGCAATTACCGTCTGTCCGGGACGGAGATTGTCAGAATCGCCCAGCTCCAGCACCGGTAAATTTTGCGCTTCGATTTTAATCACCGCGATGTCATTAATGATGTCGCGCCCCAATACCGTGGCCGGATATTCTGAACCGTCGCTTAAAACAACTGTGTATTCGGCGCTTTCATCGCTCACCACATGTTTATTGGTTATAATCAAGCCATGGGCCGATATAATGAATCCGCTGCCTCCGCCGACCTGGCGCTTGACCGGATCCGACGATTGGCCCGACTTATTTTCCGGGACGCGAAATTCAAAGAAATTATTAAAAAAATCAAAGGGACCGCTGATGTTATAAAAACTGGTCAATTCCTTGGTAATGACGATACTGACGACTGAAGGCGATGCTTTAGCTACGGCGTCGATCGTTTCGGATTCCTCATTCACCGAAATGGTGACGTGCTGCCCGCTCTTGGAAAAAAAACCCTGACCCCAGTCGATTTTGGCTAAGTACGGAGCGGCTGCATTCAATCCAACAGTGCCGGCTAAAAACCCGGCCAGCGAGCCCAGCAGGCTACCGAAAAACAAAGTGATAATCACCACCGCAACAATTGTTTTTTTCGAATACTTTTTTATTTGGTCTGTCATATTTTCCCAAATTACAAAATTTAATGTAAAATTGCGTAAAAAATCAAAAAAACGCGTTTTTTATTTTGATTTTTTGATTTTCATTCATTCTTCGCTAGCAGCCTCCCGTTGTTGATGTTTATTCCCTCTCTTTTTAATAATACAATCTTTTTTTTCGCCCCTTTCGAGTAGCCGCCGATCGTACCGTCGCTTTTAATCACTCGATGACAGGGAATTTTTTCTTTTTCCGATATGTTTTCGAAAAAAGAAAATTTACTGGCGTTTAGAATTCGACCGACCGCGCGCGCGGCCAGCGGACGGCCGCATTGCTCTGCCAATTTTTTATATGTCGTCACCCGCCCGGGCGGTATTTTTTTAACGGCGGCCAGCACTTTTTCGGAAAAAGTCATCATATTCGTTATAAAAATGCCCGCTGCCGCAGCGGGCATCGCTTGAAAATCATTATCTATTAAACATGTCTAAAAAAAACCCGCTCGATCCGAAAAGCTCTTTATATTTTTCCACAAAATCACGAATTAACGGCGGCAGATAAATCAAAGCCAAAATCAATGGCACTAAAATAATCAACAATTTAAATAAATTGATGATTTGTATCCAGAGTATGTACTTTCTGGTTTTGTCCGAGACCATTCGAAGCTCTTGCGTGTATTCAATATTTCTTCTGACCAGCTGTTTTAATTCCGCAACCTCATCTTTTAAATTTTTTTCCTCCATATAATTACAAATTATAAGTTACAAATCTACAAATCCCCCAATCAATCTCCGATTAAATATTTTCCCTAATTCTCACCGTATCGAACCAATTCTTAATTTTGTTTTTTATTTTAATCAAGTCTTGACGCGTGTATGACTTGGCTTGTCGGTAGTCATCATTTACTATTTTAGCAAAAGGTTTGAACTGTTGTAAATAATATTTTTTCGCGCCTTTGATTTGCCTGGCCATTTCGATGATGTCGGCCGGCGGGTGAAGCGCCGGGAGCACCGTGCTTCTGAACTCGTATTCGACCCCGCTGTTCATAAGATACTCGGCGCTTTTTTTTACCGGCTCGACCTCGATCGGTTCGCCCACAATGACCGGGTACTTTTCCCATGGCGCCTTAATATCCATGGCCACATAATCGACCAGCTGGTGATCGATCGCCCGCTTCAGCGCCGGGAAATTCAATCCGTTGGTATCCAATTTAACGGCCAAGCCGAGCGCTTTTATTTTACTTAAAAAATTAAGGAAATCGGCATGAATTGTCGGCTCGCCGCCGGTAATGCAAACGCCGTCCAAAAACTGGCCGCGACTTTTTAAAAATTCAAAAACCTTGGCCGAAGACATGGTCCATGATTTTTTTTTGATATTGACCAACTCCGGATTATGACAAAAATGGCAGCGAAAATTACAACCCAAAGTAAAAACAGTCGCCGCCACTTTGCCAGGATAATCGATCAAAGTTAACGTTTGGATGCCGCCAATTTTCATAGTGTCTTTATAATATCAGGTGAAAGAGAAAAAAAGTATGTGAGTGCCGGCCGGCACTTTTGTCGATTTTAATTTCTTGCCGACGAATAAAATTAAGGCCGCCTAGCAGCCTTAATTTTAACATCTGGACAGGTATTTTACAATCATTCCGCGACGTTCATGGCATTATACACTTTCCTGTCAGAGAATTCCGCTTTTTTACCCTTGTTCCATCGCTGAACGGGACTCAAATAACCGACTACGCGCGAATAAATTTCGCATTTTTGCCTTTCCAATTTTTGTGATGCCATATCGAATGTATATTATGAATAAGGGCCCTATTTTAGCCCAATAGGGCACCATATTCCTCACAATATATAAATTAATTTTTTGTTTTAAGATTGTTCCGTTTGGGTTTCTTTTTGATTCCATTCAAGCAAAGCGCTTTCGCCATAGCCCATTTCCTCGTCGCAGCGCGGACAATATTCATGCTCTCCGGGTATGTAGCCGTGCTTGGGGCAAACACTGAATGTGGGAGTGATGGTAAAGTACGGCAGATGGAAATTTTCCGCTATTTTCTTCACTAAGCTTTTAGTCGCCGTGATTGACGGCATGCGCTCACCGATAAATCCGTGAAAGACCGTGCCGCCGGTATAGCGCGTCTGCAATTCATCCTGCATTTTAAGCGCTTCAATCATGTCTTCGGTGTAATTGACCGGCAGATGCGTGGAATTGGTATAGTAAGGATCTGATCCCTTATCGCGATAATCTTCTTCGTTGGCGCAAGTAATGTCTGGATATTTTTCCTTATCGATTTTGGCGAATCGGTACGACGTGCCTTCGGCCGGGGTCGCTTCCAAATTATATAAATCCGAGCCGGACAGCTGATATTGGTGCAGTCGCTCCCTCATGAAATCGAGCACTTGCTTGGCAAATTTATGGCCTTCCGGATCGACAATATTAACCTTCAGTAAATTTAGGCAAGCTTCATTAACGCCGTTCAAGCCGATGGTGTTGAAATGATTTTTCCAAAAATATCCGAATCTTTCTTTAACGGAGGACAAGTAATGTTTGGTGTACGGATATAAATTACCCTCGGTGAATCTTTCCAAAATATCTCTCTTAATTTTTAAGCTTTCTCTGGCGATATCCATCAATTGAGCGGTTCGCTCAAAAAAATCTTCCTTGCTTTTTGCCAGATAGCCGACTCTGGCCATATTCAGGGTCACGACGCCAATCGAACCGGTTAACGGATTGGCCCCAAACAAGCCACCGCCCCGTTTTCTCAACTCACGATTATCCAATCTCAGCCGGCAGCACATCGATCTCGCGTCTTCCGGCTTCATGTCGCTGTTGATGAAATTGGAAAAATATGGAATTCCGTATTTGGCGGTCATTTCCATGATTCGGTCAATAATCGGCGACTGCCAATCCCAATTTTTACTGACATTGTATGTCGGAATGGGGAACGAGAACACGCGGCCGCGGTTGTCTCCCTCAAGCATGACCTCGACCAGCGCTTCATTGAATAAATCCATTTCTTTTTGAAATTCACCATGCTTTTCGCGCTGTGGCTTGCCGCCGACGATCACCGGCTCATCTTTTAAATTTTCCGGGACGAATAAATCCAAGGTGATATTCGTAAACGGCGTCTGGAAACCGACTCTGGTTGGCACATTCATGTTGAACATGAAATTTTGCAGCTGCTGCTTGACCTGTTTGAAATCCAAACCGTCATAGCGGATAAACGGCGCCAAATAGGTATCGAAGCTGGAAACCGCCTGAGCGCCGGCGGATTCGCCCTGCAGCGTATAAAAGAAATTGACCAATTGTCCGAGCGCGGTGCCGAAATGCTTGGCCGCGGAGCTTTCCACCTTGCCCGATACGCCGCCAAATCCGCGAATTAATAAATCCCGAAGATCCCAACCGCAGCAATACGCGGACAACAGCTGGAGGTCATGAATATGCAAATCGCCGTTTACGTGAGCTTCTCGAATTTTGGGCGGATATATTTTATTGAGCCAATAATGAGAACTGATCGTCGAGGCCACGTAGTTATTCAGCCCTTGCAGCGAATAATCCATGTTGCTGTTTTCCTTCACCCGCCAATCAACTTTTTTCAAATAACTGTCCATCAATTCATCGGAATTAATCATTGACTTCAAATCTCTCATTTTGGAATGCTGGTCGCGGTATATGATGTAAGCTCTGGCCGAGCCGAACAATTTATTAATCATTAAAATTTCTTCAACAATATCCTGAATCTCCTCGACCGCCGGTATGGATCGCTCGTGAAAACGCGCGTTCAGCTGCTCAACCACCTCATCAGACAATCGATTGGCCAGCTCGACATTGCCTTCGTCAACCGCCTGCATGGAGGCTAAAATCGCTTTGGTGATTTTTTCTTGTTCAAAATCAACAATGCGATCATCTCTTTTGCGTATCTGAAAAATTTTATTGTCCTGAAAAGACATATTAGTGGAAATTTAGATAAAGCATCGGCTTTTTTTTGGGGAAATTAAAGAAGACTCAATTCGAGCTCCAGCCCTTGGGCAGGCGCCGCTGTAGTCTTCCTCACATGTTCTCCTGAAGTTTTATAGTCTTCAGGATTTGGTACAAATCACTTTCTTATTTAAAGTATAACACAAATAAAATATCGACTCAAAACATGAAACATCTGCTAAAACAAAAGGAATTTTTGCGTCATAAAACCTCTGTGGATAAATAACTCGAATCAATGCCGACATCAGGAAGGTCTAGGACGATCGGAGAGCCACTCACCGGGCGGTAATCCGGTATTCGCCGGCGACAAAAAACCGCCCTTTCGAGCGGCTTTTATAATTATTTATAATGTAATGCGCTGATTTGTAGATTCGTGACTCTCACATCATTTTTCGCCTAATAAACGCGGGGATTTCCAAATCTTCTTCATCGCTGTCGCTGTCAGCGGCCTTGATTGGCGGTTTTTCCGCAGGCCTGGGCTGAGTTTTATCCATTCGGTAATTATCGCCTTCAATTTTTGTTTCCTTGAAAATCGGCGCTGATTCTCTTTCAATATCGGCCTGAAAATAACTCTTGGTGACCGGCGTGACGCTGTTAGTGACGCGCGGTTTATCGTGGAAGGTAATATTCGGATCGAATCCGGTAGCGACGACCGTGATTTTTATCTCATCCTTTAAATTCTCATCGATTACCGCTCCAAAAATTATCTTGGCGTCAGCGTCAACAGATTCGGTGATCACCTTGGCTGCTTCACTGACTTCATACATAGTGATGTCGTTGCCGCCAACCACGTTAAATAAAATGCCCTTGGCGCCATCGATCGCCAATTCCAGCAATGGGCTGGAAATGGCCGCTCTGGCCGCTTCAATCGCTCGATTTTCTCCGGTCCCATGGCCCACTCCCATCAATGCCGCTCCCGTATCTCTCATTATCGTTTTAACATCGGCGAAATCCACATTTATTAAGCCCGGCAATGTTATTAATTCAGAAATGCCTTGAACCCCTTGCTTTAATACCTCATCGACTACGGAAAATGCCTCCAATAAAGGAGTCTTTTTATCGATTATTTGCCAAATTCGGTCATTGGGAATGATTATCAATGTGTCAACCTGCTCTTTTAATTTTTCCAAACCCTCTTCAGCGATTTTTTTTCTGGGCATGCCTTCAAATGAAAAAGGCTTTGTCACCACGCCGATAGTCAAAGCCCCCTGCTCTCTGGCTAATTCCGCAACAATCGGTCCGGCACCGGAACCGGTGCCGCCGCCCAATCCATAAGTGACAAAGGCCATGTCTGTGCCTTTTAATATTTCTCTTAACTCATTTTGAGATTCTTCCGCGGCTTTGCGTCCAATTTCCGGATTCATACCAGCACCAAGACCCCTGGTAGTTGTCCTGCCAATGTGAATTTTCTGATCGGCTAATGAATATTGCAATGCCTGCAAATCCGTGTTAATGGCCACGAATTCCACTCCCCTTATTTTTTGCTGCACCATGCGATTCAAAGCAGATCCTCCCCCTCCTCCAACGCCAAGAACCTTGATTTTGGCGAAGGTTTCAATTTCCGGTTTAACTTCTGGCATATTATTAGGCTGGTAGGGCGATAGGGCTGTAGAATGGAGGCATTCTTACCTTCCGGCCATCCTACTGCCTACGATCCTATGATATTAATGACTTGAACCAATTTTTTATCCGGCCCGCTTGTTTCCTTATTGTACCAAATTTATTGGAAATGCCAAATTTACCGCTATCAGTTTCTTGTTCCATCTGATACCCCCATAAAACAAGGCCAAGGGCAGTGGAAAAAGACACGTCAGAAACGTTATCCACAGCCGTGGTGAAAGTCCTTAATTTTCCAATAGAAACCGGCAGCATTGTTTTCCGTTTGCCAACCGACACGATTCCTGGCAATTTGGCGCCGCCGCCGACCAATACCAGTCCCGCCGGCAATAAACCGCTGCGATTGATTTTTTGCAATTCAGCGTCGATTTTTTCAAAAATTTCTTCTGTTCTGGCTTCAATAATTTCCGCAATGTATTTTTTGGTGAACTCTTGATTTTCCCCGCCCAGGTCAGCCAAATTTATTTTCTCATTTTTATCTATTTCCTTGGGCGAGGCGCTGCCTTGGTCCAATTTAACTCGCTCCGCAATTTCAATTGATGTCTGCAGTCCAATGGCAATATCAGAGGTAATGTGATCGGCGCCAATGGGAATAACCGATGTATACAGGACATCGCCTTCTTCAAAAACGATTAAATTTGTGGTGGCGGCGCCAATATCAACCAGGGCCACCCCCAATTCTTTTTGCCTGTTGGATATTACTGATTCCGAGGCGGCCAAAGACGCCAAAATAATGTCATTTATATCCAGACCGGTTCGATAAATGCACTTGGTCAAATTTTTAATATGGGATGACAACCCCCTGATTACCTGCGTCGAAACCTCAAGCCGGATTCCGGACATGCCGATCGGATCCTTAATGCCCGCCTGATTGTCTATAGTAAAAGATTTCGGAATAACATGCAGTATTTCATAATTAACCGGCGCGGCCACGCTGCGCGCCGCTTCGATGACCCGTTCGACATCATCTTCCTGAATTTCACCGCTGGTTCGGGAAATGGCGATGACGCCATTGCTCTCCTGTGATGAAATATGCGTGCCGGAAATGCCGATCCAAGCGCGCTCAATGGGCATACCGATCATCCGTTCGGCGCTTTCCAAGGCATTCGACAAGCTGGACACGGCATCCTCAATACTGACGATAGACCCCTTGCTGATGCCCGTGGCCGGAACTTCGATCACGCCGATAATGTTCAATTGCTTTTCATTGGCCAATTCCGCTTCCTGCGCGACCACGACTCGGATGTTCGACGTACCCAGGTCAATACCGGTTATTAAATTTTCAGCCATACTATTTTTTATTTTGAAAATAAAAAGAAAATCGCTTTAACTTAAGCTTCTTTTTCATTTTAATATTATAGAACAAAAAAAGGAAAAAACCAAATCAGTAAAACAAATTTTTTATATGCGGAATAAATATAATCAAACCAATCACTATTGATAAGATCGCCGCCAATAAAACAGCGGCGGACATCAGATCTTTGGCTTCCTTCACATAAATATTAACCCGGGGTTTTAACATATCCATTATACGCTCGACAATGGTGTTAACTATTTCCAAAAGCAACACAAAAAATATGACTAAAATAACGGCCACCCATTCCCAGCTTTTTATTTTTAATATCAATCCGAAAGCGACAACGCCCGCGGCCACGGCAAAATGAATTCTGAAGTTCTGCTCCTTTGAAAAAATCATTTTCAAGCCGTTAATGGCGAATTTAAAACTTTTTTTCAGCCTGACGAAATTAAACATAAATTATAAAGCGGACATTATTTTATCTTGGACGGCTTCCATTCGCCGGCGATCACGCGCGGTTTCATGGTCATACCCCAAAAGGTGCAATAAGCCGTGAACCAACAAAAATTGCATTTCCCGATGCCAGGAATGTCCCAATCGGCTGGCGGATTTTACGGCTTCCGGCAAGGAGATGACGATTTCTCCCAAATCGGGCGTCTCGAGCGCAAATGATAAAACATCTGTGGGCTTGTTTTTTCCCCGATACCGTTTGTTTAACTTTTGAATTTCACGATTATTCACCAAGGCCACTGATACTCGGCGCGATTGACGAACCTTTTGTATTGCGGACGTCCTTTGAGCCGCGTCAAGCAATTTGGATAAAAAAATCGTCCGGCCGGTTCTATTATTTATCTCAAGTTTGATCATCCCTGTTCGTTTCGGATAAAATCAAAGCTCTCAATCATCATTTTAAACACTCCCGGGTAGTCAGCTGCCGATTTCAATCCGATATTATAATGCAAAATGTAAATAAGGCCATTATTGGCAAAATACATGGTATAGCCATCCGGACTTTTCAGGCCGGTCAATCCCTTCTGATTCCGAAATTCCAGCATGTCATCAGGAGCTATATTGGGCGCTTGCTTGACGTACCAATCTTTTAATTCGAGCCGCTGGGTATTTTCCTCAACCCAGACGGAAACGAATTCATTATTGGCAGAGGTAAAGACCACCTCCGAATCGGACTTATCCGTACTTTTCGCTAGCCACGCCGCCGGATAAAGTACCGCGTATTGATAATTGTCATTGACATAACTCCGCACCGAGGCGCTATCGTACAGTTTGGCGCCATCGCCTTTTTTCGGATCGTACAAATGAATGACTTCCTCACCGTCGCCGAAGGTGTCGCCGTCGCTATCGAAATTTTCGATAGACGTGCCGAACAAACTTTCTTCGACATCGGTCAGCTTGTCTTTGTCGGTATCCTTTGATGAGGCCATGTCCAAATTCAGTTCTTTGACCGTACCAAACTCAAAATCATTTTTTGACCCGGGCACTGATGTCGGTGTGGCGTCATCGGTCGCTGTCGGCTGCTCCGGCTGATTGGGCGTGGTTTGATTGTTATCGGTGGTTTCCGATGTGGCCGGCGTCTGATTTGAATTTTGATTTGACTGCTGATCTGTTGACTGATTTTCCGATGATGACGGCGCATAAGCGCTGTACAGAAAATAAGCCGACGCGGCGATCAGCGCCAAAATGAATATTACCAGCACGACTTTCGTCCAGGAACGACCGCCATCCGGTTCGGTCGCGCCAGCGGTTTTTACGGGCGGCAAAGGCGCTCTGGAAACAGCCGGTTTGGTTACCCCTCCCTTTTCAGACTTGGGCATGACATGAATTTCTTCAGTGCCTTTTTGTGCATTCATAATATAAAATTAATTATTCAATCACATTTGGTTCGACCGGGATTCCCGGCAATCTGGCGCCCTTGGTGGCGTTGTTTGGATCATAGCCGCCGGCAACCTCTTCGCCATCTTTGTAGCCATCATCGTCGGAATCGGGATCAAGCGGATCGGTTTTATATATTTTCACTTCTTCGTAATCGGTCAGGCCGTCGTTATCGGTATCGATGGCTTCAATATCGGTCCCCAGCGTTCTTTCTTCGCTGTCGGTTAAACGATCGTTGTCAGTGTCAACGGCAGTTGGCGTCAATTCCGTTTCGGTCGTGGCCGCCTGTTCGGTCGTGGCCAACGGCAGTACGGCCGGCGTAGTGATTTCCGGTTCAATGGTCGGGGCGGCCGGGCTTTCCGGCACTATCGGTGATGGCGATGCCGGAGCCGGCGCCGCGATGTATCTGGTATAAATAAAGTACCCTACTCCGGCAATTATTGCAATAAAGACAATCATTAAAATAACAACCGCCGCTTTTTTGCCGGCGCTTGGACCGGCGGCCGCTTTCATGGTAATCGGTTGATCGCCGCTGGGCGCGGGCGCGGCGCCAATGGCCGACGAATTTGGGCTCGGCGCCGCGCTGGCGGCCGGTTCAATGTCGGCAAATATGTCTACCGGCTGATCGCCGGCGGTTTGATTTGGTAGCTGAGGCATAAATATATGATTATTAATAATTGTTTATTGGCAAACCACGCCGCTCAAGGCGCAAATGTCCGGATACCGAAGCGCGGTATACAATTCCGGATTGAATTTAATTTCAAATGATTGATTATTATCTGTTAGACGATAATCGTAAACGTTGGCCAGCGACGCGTCGTAATCGCCATAAAAAATTTGATCTTGGGAATTATAGCACGTCAGCTGATCGTATTTTTCCGGGCTGGGCGGGGTGCAGGCCAGGCCAAAATTATTGATCGGATCTTGCGGCAGGGAAGAGCCGAGCACATTGCCAAAAACAGCGTTCCAAGACGGCCACGTGCTGATCGACTGCCCGCCCGCATAAGTACCGGCGACATATTGACCATCAGCGGCCAACAGCGGCCAGCGACCATTCTGACTGCGATAGGTGTTTATCAAGCTGCGAATAAAGGTAATATCGTGAAACCGCTTTAGATCGCGCTTGATTTTATTGATTGTTTCACCTGATTGCTGGTTGGTGTTGAATTTCAAATTTTCCAGAAGTTGGCTGAAAATGGCCACGGTTTCCGGATTCGAGTTCTCGCTGTACGAAATTACGAACACATTATCGTAAAAACGGCTGAGCACCGGTAAACCGGGAATTCCACTGATAAAATTAGCGGCCGACACATAAACGGTGCGATTATCTTGGACCGCCTGATAGCAAAATTGCGCGCCGTTTTCATCCGCGGTGCAGCTGATGTCCAATTGCTGGTACTGGCCGGGATTGGGCGCGTGCAAATCATACCAGATGCTCGGCGCCACGCCTTCCAAATTCGGATACACTCGGACCGCGATTGCGTCCGGAGTGATAGTGTCCGTGGTTCTGAGCAAAAAATATTCTTTGACCACCACCGGGTCAGACACCGCCCACGGATCGCCCTGAAAGCCGGGAGCCTCGATGATTTTCAAATCTGGTAAATCGCCCTCCGGACCCGGATTACCGGCGTCGCGGCAGTAAAAAGTTTTAAAATTAAACGTCGAGTTTTGCCAAACGCCATTGATGATCGGATCAAACTGTTCACCGATCCATAAATTCTCGCAAACAAATATGGTGACATTTCCCAATCCTTCAACTGTTTTACCGGCATCGCCGTAATTGCTGCTGCTAACGGAGGCTTCGGCGAACACGGTGGCCTGCCCGTTCGATGTCCCGGTCTTTAGTGTTTTTTTATCGTCACTGCCGCCAAAAATTAAACCGATGAAATTGTCCTGCAAAGTGACATCATCTAAATCAGTCGCCAACCGCCAGCTCCAATTCCAATCGTAAATTCCAGGGACCGGATTAATCGGCGCATCAAGCGACTGACTTCTGGCAAACGCCTGATAATCCGTTTCGGCGTTTCTGCTGGTCACCAGCAAGTCACCCGGAACCACGTCAACATAGTCCAGTCGACAAATATTGCCAAGATCGCCGGTGGTAAACATATATGAATTATTACCGAACAAAGTGCCGCAATGGTCGCGCAAGCCCGAGTAGTCGACGGTATAGGTGGTGTTTTCTGCTAAAAGCCCTTCCGGATATATGGTTATCGTGCTAGTGCTTGATTGGGAATCGTAGAGTACATTGATATCGCGGAGCGGCACGCTGCAAACGCCTCTGGGTCTGGGTAATTGGGGCACGAACGGCGGTCGCTGTACGATGATTCGTTCCAGATTATTTACCTGAACGTAGATTCGATTTTCCGCCGGCACGTTTTGCGTCACCGTGCCGATCACCCGTACCGACACCCCATTATCTATCTGCTGGGCTAGCTCCCAAACTGTACTGGGCACCAATGCTCGGTCAACAACTGATCTTATCTCCCGTCCCTGATCATAAACGGAAAAATTAACCTCACCGCGCGTAAAGGCGATGGCGGTGACGGTGCCGCTGTATTCAATCGTTTCACCGACCGCCTGAGCATTGGCCCGGCTGATTATTTTATTTTTGATATCTGCGAAAAATGACTTTATTTTATCAAGCAGCGTCAGCGTGCCGCAAGGATAAGTGATGTTAATGGCGTCGGCGATGCCCGATATCTGCACCGGCTGATTGACAGTCAGCTGAATCGCCGCATTGCGGCAAACAGCGGTGCCGACCGGCGCGGTGGTAAATGATTCCGGAATGGCTTGGCAAGTGCTGCGAGTGTATGTCAAGCGTCCGCTGTCTTCTTTTGATTGCCCCGCAATATTTTTGGCGCGCGCGGTAATATCGGTCGAATCCGAATTGATCAGGGGGCTGAAAGAGCCGATGACTTCCGCCAGCTGAACCGGCGATCCCCTTAGCTCACTGCCAACGGCCGCTTCACAAGCTTCACCGGTTTCCAGCGATGAATTGCCGCAAAATGAGCCGTAAGACCAGCTGGATCCCTCAAGCAAACAACGCGCCGAGCACCCATCGCCATTGACGGTATTATTATCATCGCAATTTTCGCCATTATCGATAACGCCATTGCCGCAGGTATTCGCGCTCCCTTCGGCCAGACAGCGCGCCGAACAGCCATCGCCATTATCAGTATTGCCATCGTCGCAATCTTCTCCCGGTTCGGGATTGCCGCCATTGCCGCAAAGAGAAACCGATTCCGCCTGCTGGGCGGTGTATTTACTGCCTTCAAATAAGCAATTGGAGCTGCAGCCGTCGCCATTGGTGCGATTGCCGTCGTCGCAATCTTCTCCCGGTTCGGGATTGCCGCCATTGCCGCATTCATACCCGCTGAAAAAAGATCCGGCTCGCTGACAAACCGCGGTGCAAATATCCGGATTGAGCGCATAGTCGCACTCCTCCCCCGCCGCCGGATCAATGATGCCGTTGCCGCAGGTGCCATTGTTGCTGACATCGGTTACGGGCTCATGCAAACAAATCGGAGCGCAGCCGTCGCCGGTATCGGTATTGGAATCATCGCATTCTTCGCCGTATTCAATAATGCCGTTACCGCAAATGGCCGCCACCTTATCCGAGCCGATATTTAAACAATTATCGGAACACACGTCTTTCGGGAATTCGGAGCTGAAAAGCTCGCCGGTGATTTCGGCGACAGTGGCGTTTGAGCTGGTCCAGCTCCAATTGAAAATATAAGGATTGATTTTTTGACCGTTGGGGTTGCATTCGTCCGGCGTACCGACCGCTTCAACCACATAACCTATCTTTTCTCCCGGCTCCGTGCTTTCGTAAACAGCCGGATTAACCTTGGCGCTTTCCATATCGCATAGCGTGACGTCATTTTTGGTTTTGAACACCCACGAGAATGAATCATTGATGCCGTCTTTATTGAGGTCAAAATTCAAACCGGCCAAATTGACGCCGCTAAGGCTTTGGAGCGCCGAGGAAATGGCCACGCGGTAATATCTATTGGGCGAAAAAACAAATCCGCCGCGGCCAAAAACATACAGCGTTTTCTCCGCCTGATTATATTCAACGTTGAATCTGTTTCGCTGGATTTGGCTGAACGCGGCGCATTGCTTGGCTTCGCATTCATAAACGGAAATCGCCTCACGCGCCTGCCGATCGGGCATTGCCGTGTTAAACTTGGCCCAAACCAGCGTATTGATGCAGGCGGAATCGCAATTCGGGCCGTAATCAATGACCCTGGGGTCGGTAAAATCAATGGTCAAATCCGCGGTGTCCGATTGACTGGCGCCGGTTTGCGGCACCAGCGCCGACGCCTGAACCACCGCCGGTTGATTGGGCGCCGTTTCTTCTCGAGCTTCGACAGTGGCTTTCTCATTTTCGGTCGAAACGATGACCGCTTTATTGCCGGTTTGGGAAATTGACCAGTTCCAATTAAAATTGGCGACGTTTAGTATGTTGCAATTTTCCGACTGTCCGTAAACTGAAAATATTTTTTGTCCCAAATATTCTTTGATTGTTGTTTTTGAAGGCTCCAAAATCACATTGGCGATTTCGCACGGACTATTTTGGGTTTTAAACTGCCAGCTGTAATCTTTGGGCAGGGCGATGCCGTTTTCGCCTTTGATGCCCGCATCTTCGCCGCCGAGTATGGTCACACGATAATTCATATTGGCCAGCAGCGTGTTGGCGCCGCTGACTGAATTTATCACAAAATAATTGCTCAATTTATCTCCGGGGCTGATACTGTCGATGGTTTCGATCAGACAATCGGAGTCTAAAAGATCACACCGGTTAAAGGAACAAGTTTCATTTTGATTTCTACAGCGTTCGACTCTAAGCTTTGAGATAACGCCGCTCAGCTGCATTTCCATGTTGAACCTGGCGCCGATCAAAGCGTTGGTGCAGGCATCCACTGAATTTTTCCATGGCGATGGCGACTGATTGTGATCGTCGTCGCAGGTTTGATCCTCTATCACCTGCGGAATCAGCGGCAGCTGACCGGTGCTGAACATCCAGCCATATTCGCAGCTGCCGGCGCTGATCGCCGCCTCGCACGCGCCGCTGGCGCGGCAGACGCCGTCAGCGCAACACTCTGCTCCGGTCGGACATGAACCGACCTGGCAGGAGCCGACAGAGAAATTCATTGAATTGCTGCCTTGGTTGTCTGCGGAACGGTAATAAGCCGAGCCAGACACGGCCAGCGGCGCCACCTGTGTGCGAAAATATGTATCGGACGTCGCATTGGATATACCGGCCTCGATATTATTGGAAAAAATAAATTTGCCGTCAGGCCCGAGCCGCTCGCCATAAACATCGACCAAAGTGCCGATCGGACCGTTGTTCGGAGTCATTTGGCAAATGCCCGGAGCGGGCGCCTGATTGGTGATGGTAAAAGGCACGGTATTGCTTTCGATCTCCGCGCCCCTAATCAACACGGCGTAATTCGATGCCGGCGCCTGAGGCACTTTCACCAAAATTTCATTGTCTGACCATAAACCGTCAGTACAACCGTCTGGGAAGCTGGTATCCGCCAGATATTCGGTGCCGTCTTGAGCGATGAAAAAAACAGGAATCGGTGAGCTGCCGAAATTGGATCCCTTGATGGTCACATATTGACCGACACCGCCGCTGGTCGGATCGATTTCTAAAATTTGCGGCAATGTTTGCGCCGATAATATGGTAAATTCAAAAGGATTGCTGAATCGCTCGCCTACCAAAATTCTAACCAGTGTCCGGCCGTTATCGATATTGGGAATTTCAATGCCGGCAATCTGATCATCGTTCCAATCGCCGGAAAAGCTGGCTGAATATGTGCCGAACAGCACCTGTCCGTTTTGGCCCATGTTTTCGCCGCTGGCGCGAGCCGTGTCTTGAAACCGCCCTTCGGGCAAGCCGCTCTCCGAATTGACGACCGAGCATAAACCCGGCCAAACCAAAACCGGATCAATGGTGTATTCGCCGATCCAGCCGCGGTCATTGGCCGTGTCATCCCAGTAGCCGTCGCGATTGGTCAATTTGATGGCGCCGGTTTGGGCGTCGGTCGGCACTTTAACGACCACCTGAGTGCTCGTCCAGCTAAACTGATCATCACACGCCACTCCGGCTTCAATCAGCCCTTGTCCGGCTCCGGAAAACTCGACTTTGCTGGATCCGGACAAATAACCGCCAAAACCGCTGCCCCAAATGGTCAGCAAATTGCCGGCCGCCCCGATTTCACCGGACACGCCGGTAATCGTCGGGTAGCTGCTGCAAACGCCGGCGGAGCAAATGCCCGTAGCGCAATCTGTATCTGTTAAACAATTATCGCCGTCACAACCAGAACAATCAGCGCCGCCGCAATCCACGCCGGTTTCATCGAAATTTCGCTGACCGTCAAAGCAGTGTTCAGCCAATATTCGAAAATTTTTGGAACTTGATTGGGTTTCATTATCATCCAAATCGTAGGCTTTCGCGTACACGCTGTGATTACCGCGATCGAAATCGCTGTTATCCCATTCCAACTGCGCCAAAAAAGCGGTCGACGCCTCCAGCGGCCCGTCGGCGCCAACCAATTGATCGTCCACGTAAAACTCAACCGCGGAAATGCCGCTGTCGTCATTGGTGTCGGCGGTCAAAGTAAAAAACGAAAACTCGCTGATGGCTTGATTATTGTAAGGCGAGGTTAAGGACACCCCGGGCGCGGCCGTATCCACCAGCTCACCGGTGGTAAATTCCGCTTGGCAAACGCTGGCGATGCCGCATGACAAATTATCGCCGCCCAAATTTTTTAATTGAGAGCTGACCCGAACGGTATAGGCGGTGTTGGCGTCAAAGCAAAATAAATTCTGATTCGGCTCGGGACAAGGTGAATTCGGAATAAATGTTAAGTTGTATTTTGCCGCTGATAACTGTCCTTGCACAGGCTGCCCATCGCTGGTTCGAACCACGCTGACGGCGTTTTGAGCGGTATTCGGATCGATTTTATCATTAAATGTCAGACGAACAGCCACGTTTCTGATGGGAATACTGCCCATGGGCTGAATACTTTTAACTTTGAATGATCCCGGTCCGCCGCCACCGGGGATTCCGCCCTCCCCATCGCCCGGCTGAAATTCCTGAACGCCCAAACCGGCGGCTTCTTCGAGCCGATTAATGATGAAGGAAGTGATGGAAAACGCCAGCAAAATAATGGCCAAACCAATTAACGCGTTGACCAATATTTTTTTGGCCTTAGACACTTGCTCCGGATCGCCGCCGGCGGTCATCCAAACGAATCCGCCATAGATCACCAAAGCCAGAGCGATCACCCCCAAAAAACCAAAGACTATTCTGATGATTCGGGCGATGATAATTCGCGGATCAGCTTCGCCGGCCAAGCCAGCTTCGCCCGCCACTTCGGTGGCGCCCAAATCGCCCTGAGCCAAAACAAAAGTTGAACATAGCAAAACACCGACCACTAAAAATAGCGCCGCGATCAGAATTTTATTTTTCCAAGATCTATTCATAACGCAGTTTGGTAGATTGATCGGCTGGCAGAAAATAATTTATCCCAAGCCGGTCTAAGACAGGTTACTCAAAATCCGCAGCCGGGCGCGGCTTGGCTTTGTCCCTGACAACATGAAGGGTTTGGCGAAGCGCAGCCCGGACCGGCGCACGGGTAATAACAATTCTGCTGCAGATCACGGATTCTATTGGTGATTATGGGATAATATTTATATGGATTGGCGATTTGTCCTTCGACCGGTTCAGGCGCTTTATCAAAATCACCGTGTGATATCACCAAAACATCATTATTGGTCGTGGTGGTTGATTGTCCGTTTTCATCCGGTGCGGCTTGAACATTTTCAAAATGAACAACATACCATTTGGACCAATGGTCACCGGTCAGAAACACATTGCGGCTGGAAGCGCTGGCGGCGCTCAGCCCTTCGTTAAAATCGGCGATAACCGGCGCGTCCACGGCCACCTCGCCCTGCACATTGGACGGTTCGGTGCTGTCGATAACGGGCGGCGTCAAATCCAAAACCGAGCTGGTTTCAAAAGACCAGGAAAAATCATCGGCGCTGGGACCTTGTGATTGGCCATCGTAATTGCCATCGAGCGAATTGCCGGCCGTGTCTACCAGTCCATCGAACGGAAACGCGGTCAATCCGTTTTGCACGCTGGCCGATCTGATATAGGGAGTCACCGTAACCCCTTTGGGCAAGCATTTCGGAATTTCACCGCATGAATTCAATGCGGCGCCCGCGCAATCTTCCAGGGGTATGAATTCGATGGTGCGAAAACGATTCAAGCCGGTATTGAAAGTTCCGGCCACGTAAAACAACTGATTATCGCGAGTGAAGCCGATGCGAATTATTTTACCCGCGTCAGCGTCGGTGCCGCTGGTTTCGGTATCGGGCGGCGGCAGCACCGGCTCGTTGAAATTAATTTGAATAATGGAGTTGGCGAAAAACTGAAAAGCGGGATTCTGCTGATTTCTTGGCGCGACGCTGATTACCTGCGGCGGTGTCTCGTCGACATACGTGCCGGTAGTGAATATCCAAGCATATTCATTATACTCATCAAAGACATTGGAGCCGTTTTCCTTTTGCAATCCAGACGTTAAATAAACCGTGTGGACGACATCGATATTGGCGCTGCCCAAAAATTCAGCCGGCTTGAAAAACAATGTTTTTTTGTCAGCGGTCAGCGTCATGGTGCCGGCGGTGATCAAATCGGCTTGGGCTGACGGGGGCTCGCCGTCATCGCCGGCGCGGTCCGATTCGAATATGCGGATATTGGACCAATTAATGGCGCCGCACAACTGCTCAGAACCCTGAGCGCAAGGAGCGGCGTCGAACATCACCGTTTCCGGCTTGAGCGGTTCGTAAAATTTAACCATAATAAAAGTATTTCTGGGAACATTTGTCGCGTCGCGTTCCGGATAGTGATCTTCGATAATGCCGCCCGGCCCCAAAGCGCCGCCGCCATAACCGCCGCCGCCTTGCCCGTAGCCGGCGTATGGGCCGCCCTGAGTAATAATCCCTTCCTGGGTCAAACGATTTATTATGAAAGTGACGATCGAGTAGGCGAAAAGCATGATCACCAAACCGATAATTCCGTTCACCATCCATTTTTTCGCTTTTTCGATTTGTTCGGCTTCGCCGCCGGCGGTCATCCACAGCCAGCCGGCATAAATGATAATGCCCAACAGCACCACGCCCATGAATCCGATCACTATTCGGATAATGCGGCCGATAACAACAGGCAAAGATTCAGCCGTCTGAATCCCCGCTTGCTGCCCGACTGTCTCCAAATCATTGGCGATGTCTTGGGCAAAACAAAATCTAGGCAACAAAAACGTTATTGCCAATATGACAATACTTAAAAATAAAGCACTCTTTAATAATTTTGCCTTTATATCTTTTTCATTAATTTTGGCGAGATGACTAAATTTTTTTAATCATTTTTTTTCTCGCTTCTTATTTTATATTTTACAATATTTTTGACATCCGCTCAAAAAAAATGACCCGAGTTATCCTCAGGGCAACGAATTACGGGAAAAAGACGTAATCATCCGATGATTTATTTTTTTCATTTTCGTTTTTTATAAAAATCAACGGCGATGTTGGTGATTTTTTTACCGTAAATTAAAAAACGGCGCGCGGGCCGTTTTTTATCCTAATATTTTTTTTAATGTTTGATTAACCGCTTGACCGTCAGCTTGTCCTTTTAATTCCTTCATCACCAAGCCCATTATTTTGCCGAAATCTCTTTGGTCCGCTGGAATTTTTTCGACCAGCGCCTTGACCTTTTCCTCCAGCGCTTCGGCGGACATTTGAGCCGGCAAATAGCTTTCAATGATGGCCAATTCCTGCTTTTCCGCTTCGGCCATTTCTTCCCGGCCGCCGGCCGTGAACGATTCAATCGCTTCTTTTCTTTTCTTGGCTTCGGTTTTCAGCACCGCGATCGCCTCATCATCGGTCAGCTGCTTCATCAGCTCGATGCGTTTATTTTCCAGCGAAGATTTCAACAATCTCAACGTGGCCAAGCGCGTTTTATCTTTGGCGCGCGCCGCGTCGATCAAATCTTTTTCAATTTTTTCTTTAATGGCCATGTGGTTTATCTTCGGCGGCGATAAGTGTTTTCTTCTTCGGGCAGCCGACCAATCTTTTTCAGATAATCGCGTTTAATCCGAATTTTATTTCGAATCAGCGCGCTTTGCTTCTGAAGATTGCGGCTTTTCTGCCTCGAGTGATAAGCGACTTTTTTATATTGAATCAATTTGCCGCTTTCAAATAGCTTTCGGCTAAATCGCCTTAAAAAACTTTCAAAGCTTTCTCCTCGTTTTCTTTTTACTTCAGCCATTTGAATTCACCGTCCTTTCTTTAATAATAATTATTAAAATATTTTAATTTAACGCGTAAATTTTGTCAATAGCTACTTGCCCATCTTTTTCTTCAATTCATTGATCACTTTTTTGAAATTAATTACTTCCTGAATGCCGCTTTCCATGTCGCGCATCAATATGGTCTCGTCCACGATTTCCCGCTGACCAAGTATCAGCACGATTTTGACCCCGAGTTTATTGGCGATATCCAGCTGAGCTTTTAGGCCGGCTTTGGAAAAATTAGCCATCACCTTCAAACCGGAATGACGCAGTTCTTCGAAAAACTTCATTGCCCGCCGCCGTGCCTGCTCGCCAATTTGGGCCAAAAACACGTCTGGCGCGGCCGATTTGGGAATTTCGATTTTCTTGTCGCGCAAAAGTGAAATTATCCGCTCCAATCCCAGCGCCAGGCCGCAGGCCGGCGCCGGCCGGCCGCCCAGCATCTCCATCAGGTAATCATAGCGCCCGCCGCCGCCAATGGCCGATTTGCCTTCGGTGTCGTCCTTTTCCCAAATTTCGAAAACAGTGCGGTTGTAATAATCCAAACCGCGCACCAAAAATGGATTGAGATTGTAAGGCACTTCTATTTCGTCGAGATATTCCAGCACCCGAAAAAAATGATCTCGCGATTCTTCGCTCAGATAATCAACGGTTTGCGGCGCATTTTCTTTTAGCTTTTCGCATTTGGAATTTTTGCAGTCGAGCAATCGCAGCGGGTTTCGGGTAATCCTTTTTTTACAGTCCGGGCAAAGATTGGCTTTTTTATTTTTATAATAATTAAGCAGCGCTTTCTTATAATTTTCCCGGCAAGCCATGTCACCGATGCTGTTGATTTGAATCGTAACTTCAAGTCCCAATTCTTTTAGCAAATAATAAGACATGGAAATCATTTCCGCGTCGATGCTTGATTCGGCGTCGCCGATGATTTCAAAGCCTGTTTGATGAAACTGCCGCTGGCGTCCGGATTGCGGGCGCTCATGCCGAAACATCGGGCCGATATAATAAAGCTTAACCGGCTGAGGCTGATTAAGCATGCCGTGTTCGATGTAAGCTCTGGCCACCGAAGCCGTGCCTTCCGGTCGCAGCACCAGCTTGTCCCCGCCTTTATCGGTAAAGGAGAACATTTCTTTTTCCACGATATCGGTCTGTTTGCCAATGGCGTGCGTGAACAGATTGACGCTTTCTAAAATCGGGGTATCGATTCTTTTAAATGAGTAATCTTCGGCGATCTTTCTGATTCTATCCCTTAAATAATTCCAGTATTTTTGATCACCGGGAATTATATCCTTCATCCCTCTGACCAGCTGAGGGGTTTTAATTGATTTTATTTTTACCGCCGGCTCTTCGGTTTTTTTTCTGCGTGGCATAGGTTGAAGATTAGATAAAAAATAAAAGATTAAAATTTTGAGCTATATAATGACGCGTCTGAAACGTTAAAACCCGTATTCGACCTCGCTGAACACCATGGCTCGATTAAAAGGCCAGCCGCGCAGCCAAACCTTTCCCATGATTAAATCCCGGTATACCGGTCCAAAAGTGCGGGAATCGAGGCTTTGAGTGCGGTTGTCTCCCAGCATAAAATATTCATCCGCCGCTAAAGTAAAAGCATGGTTGCCGTAGGTTTTAATGCTCGGATCTAGATATCCCGTTTCATTCAACACGTACTTTCTGGCAGTGCCCTCCTGATCTGTAGAATAAATATAAATCATGCCGTCTTTGACCTCGACTTTTTCTCCCGGCAGACCGATCACTCTTTTTATAAAATATTGCGATTGGTCGAGCGGATATTTAAAAACGACAATATCGCCCCGCTCCGGACCGTTGAAACGATAAGAAATTTCATCGATTATCAGATATTCATGGTCATACAAATTCGGTTCCATCGAAGCGCCTTTGACGTAAAACGGCTGGATTAAAAAATATCTGACCGGAATTATAATCGCCAGCGAAATGCAAGCGACTTTTAGCAAGTCCCAGACAAATTCAAAAAAAACGCGCTTCCTTGATTTGTTGGGGATAATCGGATCATTTGTTTCTATTTTTTCCATATAAATGTAATCTGAATTAATGCAATTGCCCTAATTATATCACCAATTGTAAATTAGAGCAAATACCAAAACAGACAGAGGTTGTCAAATCATCTATATTCTCTTATAATAATTTTGTAGATAAAGAAATTATGAAAAATTTGGATCATCTAGACACCGCCACCAAAATAAACCTGCTCAATAAAGAGGATAATTCCGCCCCCAAAGGCAAAAAAATATTCAAAGTCAGCCGATTGGTCATATATTTGTTCGTCATCTCGCTGGCTGTTTTTGCTGTTTTTGGTTTTCAGGTAATTTTCTCTGACGGAGAAAACATGCAATTCCCGGGATCAGGTTTTTTTAAAAACATGGGGCAGCTGCTGCTCGGCCATGAACAGCTTCTTGCCGGAGAACAGGAAGATCGAATCAACATTCTGATGCTGGGCAATGGCGGTCACGGACACGACGGCGCCAATCTGACCGATACTATTATGCTGGCCAGCTATAAGCCGTCGACTCAGCAACTGGCTTTAATTTCCGTGCCTCGGGATCTGCTGGTGGATTTGCCCGGATACGGCCAGGGAAAAATCAATAACGCTTACGCTTTTGCCGAAGCCCATCAAAGCGGCTCCGGCGGCGAATACGCCACCGAGATCGTTTCCAATATTTTGGATCTGGATATTCATTATTTTGTTCAAGTTGATTTTCAGGGATTCGAGGATTTTATCGATGACCTTGGCGGCATCGATGTCTATGTTGACCGGACATTCACCGATTATCAATATCCCACCTACAATTACAAATACCAAGTGGTGCACTTTGAAGAAGGCTGGCAGCAGATGACCGGCGAAGAGGCGCTTAAATTTGTCAGATCCAGACACGGCAACAATGGCGAATCCGGGGACTTCTCCCGCAGCCGGCGACAACAAAAAGTGATACAAGCGGTCAGAGAGAAACTGCTTTCATACAAATTTTTTCTCAATCCCAAAAAAATTTCATCCATCATCAGCACCTTTAGCGACAATTCCTCGACCAACATGGAAATTTGGGAAATTGTCCGGCTGGCACGGCTGACTCAGGATATCAATAATCGGGATATTTTCACCTTGGTGCTCGATGATGGCCCAAACGGCTTTTTATACGGGACAAAATTCGGCGAGGCGTCGGTGCTGCGACCGGTGGGCAATAGCTTTTCGGAAATCCAATTCGCGGTGGAAAATATTTTTATCGGACAGCACGAAATCGAAAATAAAAACACGGCATCGATCGAAATAAAGAACGGCACCAAAGTCAGCGGCTTAGCTTACAAAACGTCGCTCAAATTGCAGAACTTGGGCTATGAAGTAGAAAAAATCGGCAATGCTCCCAGCCAAGATTATGACCAAACCTTCATATACGATTTGACTGGCGGACAAAAGCAAAGCACGACCGAGGTACTGGAAACGATTTTCAAGGTGAAATCATCGACTGATATTCCGGATTGGGTGGCGAAGCTGGCGGCGCCAAACACTGAATTCTACGTCATCATCGGATCGGATAATGCCAATCTGTGATTGATAAAATTATAAACACAAACTAATAAAAGTTCATCGGCGGCGGGCCAGCCTCGGACCAAAAAATAAAAATCATGGAGTCGTGCAGCGATTTTTTAAGTTAAAAACAAAAAAGCACAGTGCTTGTTTTTTTTTCTTGGACGCCCCTTTAATTTCATTCATTCTCAAGCTATAATATATTCAATGATATGAGCAAGATAAAAAAAGAAAACCCGGCCGTGGTTTTGGCCGGCCGAGTAAACGTCGGCAAATCCACGCTGTTCAATAAACTGACGGAAACCCGCCAGGCGATTGTTTCCGACATCGCCGGCACCACTCGCGACCGACAATACGGCCAAGTATTGTGGCGCGGAGAAAATTTCACGATTATCGATGCCGCGGGTCTGGACGTGAAGGATCCCGATCTGATCGAAGAGCAATCTCTAAAACAAGCCGACATCGCCATCGCCCAGGCCGATTTGGTGCTGTTTGTGGTTGACGCCAAATCCGGACCGCTGGCCGATGACAAAAAAATCCTCAAGCGCATTCGTCTAAAAAATAAAAAAGATATTTTATTGGTGGTCAACAAATGTGATTCGGCCCGGCAGGACGCCACGCTGCCCGAATTCTATAAGCTTGGGCTGGGCGATCCGATTCCGGTGTCGGCGCTCAGCGGCCGCGGCTCCGGCGATCTTTTGGACATTATTTTTGAAAAAATAAATCTAAACAAACAAACGGCTGAAATCGTTAAAGAAAAAGTGGATAAAAAAATTAAAGTCGCGCTGATCGGCAAACCCAATGTCGGCAAATCATCTCTATTTAATGTCATCGCCGGCGAAGAGCGCGTGATCGTCAACGAAAAACCGCATACCACCCGCGACCGGCAAACGATCGATGTTGATTATAAAGCCAAAAACGGAAGCACCTATAATTTTCAATTCATCGATACCGCCGGCGTGCGCAAAAAAGGCAAAGTGAAAGGCAAACTTGAACGACAGGGAATTGAACAAAGCTTGCAATCGATAGAGGAATCGGATGTCGCGCTGCTGATAACCGACTGCTCGCGACGGCTTGAATTTCAAGATAAAAATTTGGCTCAGCAAATTATGGAAAACCATCCCAGCCTGATCATCGTCGCCAATAAATGGGATCTGATACCGGAAAAAGACACCAAAACGCAAAAAAAATATATTGAGTATTATCAGACGATGCTGCCTTTTTTGGCTTGGGCGCCGATCGTGTTTGTTTCGGCCAAATCCGGATTTCGCGTTTCCAAATTAATGGAAATGCTGGTCGAACTGATCGAAGCCAGAAAACAAGTGATCAGCCAAAGCGGGCTTGATAGATTGCTAAAATCATTGATAAAAAAACAGCCGCCGCGCGCCAAATCGCGACTGGCCAAACCGCCGTATATTTATGAAATCAATCAAATCGGCATTGATCCGCCGACATTCGCGGTAATCGTCAATGAACCCAAATGGCTGTCTTTCTCGTATCGCCGTTATTTGTTAAACAGTTTGCGGGAAAAATTTTTCAAAAGCGGCAGCGGTATTAAACTCATTGCAAAAAAAAGACAACAGACTTTATGAAAACAAAATTAATAATCGGTCTGGGTAATCCCGGGGCCGCATATGAAAAAACGCGGCACAATGTCGGATTCATGATGCTCGACATGATCGCCGACAAAGCGCCAGGATTTTCCGGCTGGAAGAAAGAAACGCGCTGGTCCAGCTGGATAAACCAAGTCGTAGCAGACGGAAAAAAAATAATTTTGGCCAAGCCGCTGACTTTTATGAATAAATCGGGTTCGGCCGCGCAGAGCATCGCCGCCTATTTTAAAATCAATTTGGACGATATTTTGGTCGTGCATGATGACATCGATATTTTACTGGGCGAATACAAATTGCAGCGATCGCGATCAAGCGCCGGCCACCGCGGGGTGCAAGACATAATGGACAAGCTTGGATCAAACGACTTCTGGCGGCTGCGGATCGGCGTGGCCAGGCCTGACCGCCGGAAAATGGGCGATGCGGCGGATTTCGTATTGCGCAAATTTTCATTATTAGAAAAAAATAAATTAAAAAAAACCTTTGGCAAGATTTTGGAACAGGAAAAATTGATATAGCTTATTTAAAACTTTTGAGCGCTGAAAGCATGGCTTCAGCGCTCTTTTTTTTGGATTAGCGATAGCGATGGGGACGATGGCGGGGCCGCTTGACCTTGACCACCTTTACTTTACGGTGCTGCTGGTGATCGGTGACGACGACGGTTGGCCGGCGGTAGGGATGATGGCGGTAGTAGGCATGGCCCGAGTAGCCGTGGTAGTAGCCGCGGCCGTACTCGGGGTGTGGACGGTAGAAGACATGGGCGAACCGGGCCGCACGGCAGTAATAGCCGTCGTAGTAGAACCCGTCATTGCACAGGCCGCCCGAATGGTAGGCGTAGTGCGGGGTATTGACGAGAACCGGCGGACCCGCGCTCAGCGTACAGCCACCGACTCCGACCAGAAGAGCCAGAACTACCAACTTGGACATAGTTAACTCCTTCCGTGAGTTTGTCGTATACAATGAATCCCCGCTATCTCGAGGATCCGGGGATTCTATCGGACAATACCGCTCATGATATTGCTTACCAACGCAGGTACTCGGCAGCAGAGGAGGGGCTGCTAGCACTGACCCGGCCGATAAGCAAAATCATGCGCGTATTGTTAAAAAATTCATTCTCCCATTCCTCTGAATTGACTTTCTATTATATCATAAAATATGGAGAATGTCAACGTGACATTGTTTTTCAAGCGATTTCAGTTTATAAATAATTATGAAGGTTGTCAATAAACAATGATAACATGCTAAATTTACACAAAAATAAAGCTCGAAATGCCAAACCCACAGCAGAGCCAAAAACTCATGCTATTTCCGTAAGCTATTTCCTTTTACTGGTTACGGCACTTTTTTAAAAAAGGCAGGCCCGCAAACAATGATTGTTTGCGGGCGATTTGCGGTTTCGTTGAGCTGGCGCAATGGGTGAGCCAACAGGGGTTATTCGGGCGATGCGCCATTCACCCTGTCGCAGCGGGGCGATCATCAATAAAATTCTATCGTTTCAAACATTTTTTGTCAACGCGTCGGAAATTAATCATATTTTCAAAAAATTTCTTTTATGTTAACCTGATACAACATATGCTGATCGAAGAATTAAAATACTGTCTGGGAATTATCAGATTTCCCAAAATCGGTTCGGTTCGTCTCAAGCGATTGTTCAATTATTTCCCATCGCTCAAAGACGCTTTCAATGCACGTCCGCAAGAAATGATGCAGGCCGGGATTGAAATGTCCGTGGCCGAGGAATTCGCGGCCAAGCGAAAATTTATTGATCCGGAATCAGAGCTAGAAAAATTCCAATCCGCCAAGTTAAAAGCAATATTTTTCACTCAGCCGGAATACCCGGCGCCGCTCAAGCAAATACACGGATCGCCGGCGCTGCTGTTTTATCGCGGCAACATTGAATGCTTGTCAAAAATATCCTTAGCCGTAGTCGGCACTCGAAAAATATCCGGCTATGGACAGCAAATCGTGCCGGAACTGGTGCGGGGCCTGGTCAAGGCCGAGCTGACTTTGGTTAGCGGTCTGGCTTTGGGAATCGACTCGTTGGTTCATTCGGAAACAATAAAATACGGCGGAAAAACTATTGCCGTTCTCGGCTCAAGCATTGATCGAGAAAATATTTATCCCACATCTAATCGCTATCTGGCTCAGCAAATATTGGATAACGGCGGCTTGCTGCTGTCCGAATACCCGATCGGCACGCTTCCGCTGCGACATAATTTCCCGACCAGAAACAGAATCATCTCCGGACTGAGCGTCGGAACTCTGGTCATTGAAGCCGGGGAAACATCCGGCGCGCTGATCACCGCCAAATACGCGCTTGATCAAAATCGCGAAGTGTTTGCTGTTCCCGGTCCGATCACTTCTCCGGTCAGTCAAGGCACCAATGATCTGATCAAACAGGGGGCCAAGCTGGTGACCGGCGTCGACGATATATTGGAAGAGTTAAACATTGAAAAAATTGAAGAATATTCCGAAAACAAAAAAATTCTGCCGGCCAGTCCGATCGAGCAGAGGATTTTGGAAATTTTGTCCGACGAGCCCAAGCACATCGATCTTGTCGTCAAGCTGACCGGCCTCAGCGCTGGCGAAATCAATTCGAATCTGACTATAATGGAAATGAAAGGCATGGTGAAGAATCTGGGGAATCAGAATTATGTCAAATCATAATTACCAAGACAAGTAAAACAAGTAAACTAGCAAGGCGCGTCTTTAAAAGCCGAACTTGTTTCATTTTCTTTCCCGCGTATCTCTTTACAAAAAAAATGTTTTCATTCAAGCAATACAACCAATCGTTCAATTATTTAATTTCCCTCGCCAATCTCCGCGAGGATTCTTCAATTACGGGCGCCAGAGATCCGCGGCAATATTTAAAGCGGGCCAAGCTGCTGTTAAAATTGGCGGGCAATCCTGAAAGGTCGGCGAAAAAAATAATTGTGGTCACCGGCACCAGCGGCAAGGGGTCAACTTGCAATATATTGCAGCAAATTTTAACTGAAGCGGGAAAAAAAGTCGGCACCTACATGTCTCCCCATTCGACCGCTGCGATCGAGCGAATCAAAGTCAATGATTTATATATCAGCCCGGATGAATTTACGGCAATGGTTGAGAAAGCCAAACCGATCATTGAAAAATGCCATGAGCAAACGAGTCTGCCTTCATATTTTGAGAATTTTCTGCTGATCGCCCTGCTCTATTTCAAACAACAAAAATGCGATTATCAAATCATCGAAGTCGGCTGCGGCGGCCGCTATGACGCGGCCAATGCCTTGAGCAGAATCGATGTTGCGGCCATTACCAATATCGGACCGGACCATCTGCATATCATCGGGCCGACATTAAAGGATGTGGCATATGAAAAAGCCGGCATTATTCATCAAAATATTTGCTTGACCACTGAAAAGAAAAAACAATTTCTAAAAATCTTTGACAACGAGGCAAAAAAAACCAAAGCTAAAATGGTTTGGGTCGAGTCGAAACAAAATCCGAATGCTGAACTGGCCTCAAAAATGGCAGAATATCTGAAAATAAAAAAGCAATTCATCAAAGCCGGGATCGCCAAGGCCAAGCTTCCCTGCCGGCTTGAAGTTATCCAAAAAAATCCTCTTGTCATTTTGGACTCCGCTCACAATCCTGATAAACTGAAATATTTAACTATAAAACTACAGAACCATAGAACGACAAAACTTCACATTGTTTTTGCCCTGTCCTCTCCCAAGGATGAAAAAGCCTGCCTCAAGCCCTTGCTCGACAATTTTAATTGCCAGGTTTATGCCACTCGCTTTTTGGTCGAGCAGCGGCGGGCGACTGACCCGCTGAAAATAGTGCCCGTGATAAAAAAATTCTGGCCGAAAATAAAATGCCAACCGTATCTTGACCCTTGGCAAGCTTTTGACGAGGCGAGAAGGAATCAAAGAAAAAACGAAACACTGCTGATAACCGGCTCGACATTTTTGTGCGGCGAGCTGAGAAAATTTTGGGTGTCCGAAGAAAAGATTCTTAAAACCAGAAAAAGTTTTAATGGCTGAAACTAAAAAATGAAAATTGGAAACTAGGATTAACCCCATTTCCAATTCCCCATTTCCAATTCCCAAAACAAAAAAGCCCTTCGCGTTCCGAGGGGCTGTTTATTTTACGAACTCGCGCTGGTATCGAATCCATTTTCCCTCCAGCTGCTTGATTCTTTTTCCGGAAATATTCCGACAAATGTACTGCAGCCGTGTATAGCGCGTGCCCGCGTCTAATTGCTTCAGCGAGTACGCCAATCTTTCCAGCGGCAGGTGCTGGCCAAGCGTCACGCGGGCCCAATAAAATGATCGCCCCTGCACCGGCGTCGGTTCACGACGGCTGACATCGATCGCCATCATTGCCTGCGTGTAGCGCCGAATTAGAGTCATGTCCTTGACATAAAACTCAAACAATAATTCCGAACCGTACGGGGTGACCACAACCGACGCGAAACTCACGTCGTCAGACTCATGATAATTATCGAAATAAACCATGACCGATCGCGCTTGGCATTTGTTTCTTAAAAACGGATAGACGCCACCAATTGCCTGAGCAACCTCTATTTCAGCCAAATACCTGGCGGTGATATCGATTGGCGAGCCATTCGGAACCTTTTGAATTTCCACCTGAACCGTTGTCTGATCATCCGACAATATTCCCGAGCACCGACAGTAAAGGCAAAGGAGAAAAATCGCTCCAAGCTTGGCTTTCATGATATCCTCCTTGGTCTGTCTGATTGAACAATATAATATAAAACATAAAACCTGTCAATTTGATGATTATACCGCTCAAAAATCAACTTTTCCAGAATCTTATTTGACAAGGTTATAAAATAGTGTCAGTATTTTAACAAAATGAAATTTTAATCGATGCCAATATCCAAATGCATGCGAATTATACCAATCATGCAAATAAAGAAAAGTTAAATCCGCATCATCAATATAATTAGAATATTCGCATCGATACCTTTATATATGAAAAATCTAGTCATCGTCGAATCCCCGACCAAAGCTAAAACCATTACCAAATTTTTACCAAAGGCTGAATACACTATCCTGTCTTCTTTTGGTCATGTGCGGGATTTGCCGAAAACTAAAATGGGAGTTGACGTCGAAAACAATTACGAACCTCAATATGTCATTCCTCCCAAGGCCAGAAAGGCTGTCAACGCCTTAAAAGAAGCGGCTAAAAAATCGGATGAGATATACTTCGCGACTGACGAGGACCGCGAAGGCGAAGCCATTGCCTGGCATTTGAAAAATATTTTAAAGCCAAAGAAAGGCAAATCCAAGAGAATCACCTTTCATGAAATAACCAAGTCGGCCATTGAAAAATCAATCGAGCATCCGCGCGACATTGATTTGCATCTGGTCGACGCCCAGCAGGCGCGGCGCGTGCTCGACAGGCTGGTCGGCTACAAGCTGTCGCCTTTTCTTTGGAAAAAAGTGGCGCGCGGCCTTTCTGCCGGACGCGTCCAGTCCGTGGCTGTCCGCCTGATAGTAGAACGCGAGCGGGAAATTAAGGCTTTTAAAAAAGAAGAATATTGGACGATCGAAGCTGTATTTGCCAAAGACAATAATGAATTTTCTGCCAAGCTTTATAAAGTTGACGGCAAGACATTAAAGAAGCTGGATATTAAAAATGAAAAGCAGGCCAAGGAGCTTTTGGCCAAGCTTGAAAAGCAGGATTATAAAATCGCCAAGGTAGAAATCAAAGAAACCGCTAAAAAAGCGCCGACGCCATTTAAGACCTCCACGCTGCAGCAGGAAGCCAATAGCAAGCTCGGCTTTTCCGCCAAGCAAACAATGATGCTGGCTCAGCAGCTTTATGAAGGTATTGAGCTGGGATCGGAAGGATCAACAGGTTTGATCACCTATATGAGAACCGACTCTTTGAATTTATCTGATGAATTCAAAGACGGCGTAAAAAAATTCATTGAATCCGAATTCGGCAAAGAGTATCTGGGACCGGCTGCCCGCGCTTATAAAAAATCAAAAGGCGCTCAAGAAGCTCATGAAGCCATCAGACCGACCCAAGCGGACAGAACACCTGACTCGATCAAACAATTTTTAAATAATAATCAATACAAGCTTTACAATCTGATCTGGTCGCGATCGCTGGCCAGCCAGATGGCTGATGCCAAGCTCGATCAGACCGCTGTTGATATCGAAAACGCCAAAGGTGAATTCACTTTCCGCGCCAATGGCGTGCAAATAAAATTCCCGGGCTGGCAAAAAGTGTATTCCACAGACACCAAGGAAACTATTTTGCCAGCGCTCAAGGAAAAAGATCCGGTCGAAGCCAAAAAAATCGAGCCGCTCCAGCACTTTACCCAGCCGCCGGCGCGCTACACGGAAGCCGCTCTGGTCAAAGCGCTCGAAGAGCGCGGCATTGGTCGGCCTTCCACTTACGCGCCTACCATTGCCACTATCCAGGACAGAAACTACGTGGTCAAAGAGGATAAAAAGCTTGTGCCAACAGACATGGCTTTCGTGGTCAATGACCTTTTGGTCGCTCATTTCCCAAATATCGTTGACTATGATTTCACCGCTCATATGGAGGAAGACTTAGACAAAATCGCCGAAGGAAAAAAAGAATGGCAGCCAGTAATCGATGAATTTTATAATCCATTCGAAAAAAACTTGGAGAAAAAAGAAAAAGAAGTTTCGAAAAAAGAAATTACCGAAGAAGAGACTAAGGAAATTTGCGAAAAATGCGGATCGCCCATGGTTATTAAGATGGGCCGCTTCGGAAAATTTTTGGCCTGTTCCAATTATCCTGAATGCAAAAACACTAAAAACATCGTTTCGACTAATGGAGAAATAAAAACCGAAGAGCCGGAAGCCACTAATGAGATTTGCGACAAATGCGGCGCGCCAATGGTGATCAAGCACGGCCGCTACGGCAAATTTTTAGGCTGCTCGAAATATCCGGAATGCAAAAACATCAAGCCGATCGTGAAGTCAACGGGCGTTAAATGTCCCGAATGCGGCAAAGGCGAAATTATTGAAAGGAGATCAAAGCGCGGCAAGACTTTTTACGGCTGTTCAAACTATCCTGAATGCAAGAACGTATATTGGTCAAAACCGGTTGATAAAAAATGCCCGGACTGCGGCTCGCAGCTTGTATTCGGTCCGAAAGGCACCGTCAAATGTTCGAATAAGGAATGTAAGCATACTGAGAAGGCGGAGAAGGAATAATTTGTCCATGGAGCATGAAGCATGAAGCATGAAACAAATAACAATGATTTATTCATCAGTTATATGTTATATGTGTTTGCAATCCGTTGATCCATTTTTTCATAGATCCGTAGACATTTTCCCAATTTCTAATTTCCAGTTTCCAATTCCCAATATAAAATCAGGACCCGGCGTCCTGTTTTTTTATATTGCCCGATTAAGCGAATCTGACAAACTACTGCGCGAGCCATCAGGCAAGGATAAGGATTTGAGAGATATTGAGTTGACTGAAGAATATTTAGAAACAGGAGATTTCCATTGTCTATCCCCAATTTCAAATTTTGTATTTTTTATATCGAATACAGTGAGGGTACCGGATTGTAACCCCAATGACATTGTTGATGCTAGGGTTTCCGGCGACCCTCGGCTTTATTTTATCAAATATGAATTGAAATGCAAAAATTGAATTGTTGATAAAGTCTTGAATCATGGAACATGGATGATGGATCAAAACCGAGTTTGATTCAGGGATTGTGAAGCTCGAATTCCTAAATCTCGAAAGTGATTGTAATTCGTAACAAAATTACGATTTCCCAAATTAGTGGTTGTAATTCGTAAAATTCGTAATATTTGTAACAAAAACATAGCTATGCTTTATCTTCTAGTATGGAAAATTCGTAATAACAAAACACTCCTCGTAGGAAAACTTCCGAGGAGTGTCTGCGTCATTGGGATACTCCCAACGCATCAACAATTACATTGTAGCAAACTTTTCAAAGGTTGTCAATAGTTCGGCGCATATGTCAGTCGTCTACTGCCTACTGCCTATTGCCTATTGCCTTTTTATTACAACTGAAACGTATTTGACATTCGCCTAAATCTGTTATAATAGTATTAAGATCATATGGGTAATAAAACGCTCCAGGAATTCATCGAAAAAAATAGGCCTGATGCGGAAATATTGGGCGAAGCTTTGAATTATTTGGAAAAATGCCTAAACGCAAACATAATCACCAAAGAAACCTACGAAAAACAATTAATACTGGCGGAGAAGCTGGCAATGGCCAATGCTTCTCCTTTTTTTATCGCCTCATCAGCGATTTTTAAAATCAACCAAGTCTCTCCTGAAAAAAGATCGGAAATAGAAAAAATCATTGGCAGAGACAATTATAAAATTGTAATCGTGCTGGATTACATTGATCAATATTTTAACGGCCAGGATCAAAAACGTCACCGAATGTTTTTTTGGCACTCAGTCAACACTTCGCAGCTGTTGAGCACGATGAAGGTTGACGCGATCACTATCGCCGCCAGCATGCTCCATCATGTCGATTTGGAAAACGAAATCGATGATTTTGATCCGATGATAAAGAAGGAGCTGGGCAATCACGCGCTGGAAATATTAAAAAAATACAGAAAAATAAATCACTTGGCCAATAAAACGAAAAGTTTCAACAACAACATCAAAGAACTGATGTTGGTAATGGCGCAAGATGTTCGCGTTATTTTCATCAAGATGGCCTCGATGCTCGATTCGCTAGGCAACGACGAGAAAATCGCGCTTGAAGACAAATATCTTTTGGCCAAACAAGCCAAGGAAATTTTAGCACCCATCGCCAACATGCTGGGCATTTGGCGCGTACGCTGGCAGCTGGAGGATCACGCATTCCGCATCCTGCAGCCCAAAGAATATCAAAAAATCGCCGACAAATTCGGCAAAGAGAATAAAAAAATCAGGGATAAATACATTAATAAACTGAAAAAGGCCGTGCAGCGAGAAGCGGAAAAGAACAACATCAACTGTGAAGTCAACGGCCGTTTTAAGCACTACTACAGCATCTACCAAAAAATGAAAACCAAACAAAAAACATTCAATGAAATTTACGATGTGTTCGCACTGCGCGTCATCGTTAATACCGTCGATGAATGCTACTTGATGATGCGCATCATTCACGGCCTCTGGCCGCCGGTGCACAAGAGAATCAAGGATTATATTGCCGCGCCGAAAGAAAACGGCTATCAAACTTTGCACACGACAGTCATCGGCCCGGGCAATCGTCTGACCGAATTTCAAATTAGAACCCATGACATGCATCACCAAGCTCAATATGGCGTCGCCGCTCATTTATTCTATAAAGATGGCGCGGCCGTGGAAAACGACTGGGCCAAGCGTTTACTCCGAGCCAGCAGCCTATTTTCCCAAAAAAATATCTGGGACGAGGAGCTGAGCAAAATATTCCAAGAAAAAATTTACGTGTACACGCCAAAGGGCGATATTATATCCCTGCCGCAGGGGGCCACGCCGGTGGATTTTGCCTATCATATCCATTCGGATCTGGGACATTTCTGCAAGTTCGCGCTGGTAAACAATCAACCGGCCGAGCTCAGTCGCAAGCTGGAAAATGAGGACGTGGTGGAAATCATTCCGGACATCAATTCCGAAGGCCCTGATCCGGCTTGGCTGAATTTCGTGAAATCAAATTTGGCCAAAAAGATGATAACTAAATACGCTTCAACTAAAGATCTGCTATAATATAATTATGACCATTCGCAAATTGCTGACAACCGTTAAAAAGTATGACCCCAAAGCCGATCTGGCGCTGATCGAGCTGGCTTATGAATTTGCGAAAACAGCGCACGCCGGCCAGCGCCGCGCCACCGGTGTCGACTATATTGATCACGCGCTGGCCACCGCCCAAAACCTCGCCGATCTTGGGGTCAATCAAAATATAATAATCGCCGGCTTGCTTCATGATGTTCCGGAAGACACCGAATACACGCTGGAAGACATCAAACAAAATTTCGGCGCTGACGTCGCCGACATGGTCGATGGCATTACCAAGCTCGGCACCGTCAAATACCGCGGCATGAAACGCTATGTTGAAAATTTGCGCAAAATGTTCGTGGCCATGGCCAAAGACATTCGGGTGATCATCATCAAATTCGCCGATCGGCTTCACAATTTAAGAACGCTCTACGCGCTGCCGGCGGATAAACAAAAACGCATCGCCATGGAAGTGCTGGAAATCTACGCGCCGATCGCCAATCGGCTGGGCATGGGAGAATTGCAAGGCAAGCTGGAGGATGAGGCGTTCAAATACGGTTTTCCCGATGAATATATTTGGGTGGAGGGTTTAATAAAAAAGGGGCTGCCGATCAAAGAACGCGCGCTGGAATCAATGCTTAATAAATTAAAACGGAAATTGAAAGAAAATAACGTCCACTATCTGGACGTGTACAGCCGCACGAAGCATTATTACAGCCTTTACCGCAAATTGATAAAAAACGAAAAAGACATCAATCACATCTACGATTTGGTGGCGGCGCGAATCATCGTTAAGGATATTGCCGATTGCTACGCGGCGCTGGGCATTATTCACAGCTTATGGAAGCCGGTTAAAGGCAGAATAAAAGATTATATCGCCCAGCCAAAGCCGAACGGTTATCAATCGCTGCATACCACCGTATTCGGCGACAATCACGAGCAGGTTGAATTCCAAATTCGCACGCCGCAGATGCACGAGCAAGCGGAATTCGGCATCGCCTCACACTGGAAATATAAAGAAAAGGGAGGAAAAACAAAAATTGAAGATTTGGGCTGGGTCGATGAGTTGGCGAAATGGCAAAAAGAAATTAAAGACGATGAAAATTTTTTAGAAACGGTCAAAATAGATTTTTTCCAAAATAGAATTTTTGTTTTCACACCAAAAGGCGACGTTATCGATCTGCCCGAAGGCGCCACCCCGGTTGATTTCGCCTATGAAATACATTCGGATATCGGCAATAAATGCGGCAGCGCTAGCGTTAACGATCAGCAGGTGCCGCTCGACGCCAAGCTTAAAAACGGCGATGTCGTTGACATCATCATCGACAAGCACCGCAAGGGTCCAAATCCCCAGTGGCTTAAATTCGTCAAAACACGAACGGCCAAAACGCATATCAGCAGTTTTAAAAAATCAACATGGAAAAAAATAATTCCCAGCACATAAATATGAAAACCAAAACAATCCATTTATTAATTCCGACAATTTTGCTATTTTCTCTGGTGATCGCATCAGCGCCATTGGCTTTGGCGACTCAAACTCTGCCGGACGCCGGCGGCACTCAAACGGGCGGTGAAGGCGGCGGCACGCAGACCGGCGAGGTTCCGGGCGGCACCGCCACGCTGGAAGTTACACCGCCCGCTCCGGGCGGCGCTCAATCTACTACGCCGGCGGACATTATTTTACCAAATTTTCTGGCCAAAACACCGGGGGAGCAAACCGACATCAACGTGGTGATTGGCCGGATCATCAAATCGGTTATCGGCGTTTCCGGATCGATCGCTCTGGCCGTATTCATCTACGGCGGCGTGCTGTGGATGTTTTCTGGCGGCAGTGAAGGCCGGATTGACAAAGGCAAGAAGGCCATGCTATACGCGGCCATCGGTTTGGCTGTTATTTTCCTCAGCTATACCTTGGTTTCATTCGTTCTTAGAGCATTGCAGCAATAATTGCTAATTTTAGAATAAAAATCATCTAATACCAAAGAGAGCTCCGGCTCTCTTTTTGGCTAAATTGACAAAAATGAAAAAATATGATATAATAATATGAATTTGGATGAAATTAAACCAATCGGGAGGAATCAGATGAATTATTCGAGCATGTTGAAATTCGCCCTGCTCTGGCTGTTTGTTTTGTGCGAGATGATCTTGCTGTGGGTCATGCGGCCGATCGATGTCAGCGACATGCTGATCATCGGCAGCACGATCATCGCGGCCGCGATCCTGGTCATGAACATGATCAGGGTCGAGATGGTCAAACCCACCGAAATCTGGTTTATCGTCAGTTTCGGTGGCCTGATCGCGGTGAAACACCCGGGCTGGAGGATCTACTTCCCCTGGTGGGAAGAGCGCATCGTCCAGTCCACGGAATTATTCTCGCTAAATGTGCGAGATGTCAAAGCCGATCTCCAGTACACGGTGGTCGGCAGCGACGGCAAAGCCATCAAGACTCCGGTCAAGGTGGTGGCCAAAGAGATCTCGCTCAACCTGAGGTTCCAGACGAAGGGGAACCTCATTCGGAACGCCGAAAGATTTCTGCAGGTCAAGCAAAATCTGATTGGCGGAGCCGAAGAAACCAAGGCCCGGGAACTGGTGGACGACCTGATCCGCAGGTTGTTCCAAAAGATCGTGCTCGACATCAACGTCGAGTTCGAGAACCTGCTGGCCATCGACTGGCTCGAAAACAGCCGCCTGATGAGGGAGGGACTGCTGAACCCGACCACCGATGAGATCGACATCCAGAATCAGTGGGGCATCGAGATCCTTGATGTGCTGATCGAGGACGTCAACCTCGACCCCGAGGTCGAGGAAAGCCTCAAGGCGGTCGTGGTCGAGCATCAGAAGCGTCAGGCTGCGCTGGTCGACATTCAGGCCAGCATCGAGGTCGCTCGCCGTAAAGAAGAGCTGAGCGCGCTCGAAGGCCAGGCGCAGGTCAAGGCGCTCGAAAAGGAGGCCGAGGCTCTCGGGAAACTGGGAGTCACCGGCGCAGAGCTGGCTCGATTCAAGCTTGAGCAGCTCAAGTGGCAGGCGCTGGCCGCCTGGGGCAAGGGCGGACAGGGCAATGTGAACCTGATCGATCCCGCGAAACTCTTCAACCTCTAGGAGGTTTTTAATGAAAAGGAAGGTAATGGCAATTCTGTTCGGACTGCTGGTCGCGCTGATCGGCTCGGCCATCGGGCTCAAGGTCATCCCGGGCTACGCGGTCTGGGCAGTGATCGGAGCCGCAGTGGCAGGACTTTTCGTGTGTCTGGGCGCCTGGCCGAAGGCGGACGCGCAGACCCAAAAAACGGACGACAAGTCCGAGGCCGATGCCAAGAAAACGGCCAAAAAGCCCGAGGCCAAAAAGCCAAAGCCCAGAGACTGGTTCTGGGCCAAGGCGATGGTGGTATTCATCGCCATCGTCATTGGCGCGCTGGTGGTTCTAAACTACGCGCTGCCGGGGATGCTCAACCGCGTGTTCGGTTTGAGCATCAGCAGTCCGATCACGGACAATGACCGCCCGGCGGCCGTGGCCATGGCCTGGCGGCCCGATTTCGAGGCCGACATCGAGCCCGGCCCCATCTACGAAATCAGGATGGGCAAGCCGGTGCTGGCCAAGATCTTCGACTACACCGCGCCCATCATGGTGATGGTGCCGGACGAAAAAAACATCGGCAACTGGGCGGAACTGCCCGTTGCCAAAGCCGGACGAATCTTCGTCTGGAACGGCAAGACCGACCCGATGTGGGTCAATCCCATGGCCACCAGACTGCTGGTAAAGGCCAAGGCGAGGACCCAAATCCGGGTCTTCAACTATTCAAACTAAAAAAAAAGACCGAGAAAACACTCTCGGTCTTATTATTTTTAATTTTTTTGCGCGGCGAAAGCACCGCTCGATATTTGCTTTAATCTTTAATTATTGACCATTAATAAAAATACATGCTGCCCAGAATCGTTTCAATATCTTTTTTTGTACCGCGAAGCTCTATCAAAATTATCCTGTCTCGGCCATCTATCGCCAATACGTCGATCAGCTGATTTTCGGCGATCTCCACATTATCAAAACGTATGGCGTAAAAGTCCCTGAATTGAATTTCCTGTCGATCTTCTCCGGCACTGATGGCGTAATAATTGGTCGGCGCCTTTGATTTTATAAATTCGTCAATGGACAGTTTTTCCAGCCAATTGGAAAATCCCAGAATCCTGAGCTCCCCCTTATAATCGTCGGTGATGCTTTTCCCTTTTTCATAAAAATACACATCCTCACCGGTTTTATTCAGATCCAATATTTCCCAATTTTCTGGAGAGCGCAGCTCGTAGCGAAACGCCGGGTTGGTATAAACGACCCAGTCCTTTACCTTGCCCTTGACATCATCGGGCACGAGCAGCTCAACGTGATCTCTATCTGTCGGCTGCTTTTGGCAGCTGCAGGCTGAAATTAACAAAGGAACAATTAATAGAGCGATTAGAAATTTAAATTTTTTCATATATATTGTTACGAGATAATATTAATCGCAAATTTTTTTGATCAATTCGCCGAGCTCTTCCTCCGAATAAAAATCAATTAATATTTGTCCGCGGCCGGCTGATTTTTTAATATCGACTTTGGTATTAAGCTTCTGGCGCAGCTCTTCTTTCTGAGCTTCAGTCAGCGGGTCCTTTAGGCTCTTTAGCACTTTCGGCTTTCGGCCGGAAGCTTTTCTCGCCTGGGTTTCCGCCTCTCTAACAGTAAATTCATTTTGCAAAATTTTATTCAAAAAATCAAGCTGCTGCTTTTCCGTCGGCAGGCTGAGTATCACCCGCGCATGGCCTTCGGTGATTTTCTCCTCCACCAGCGCGCGCTGAATTTTTTCAGGCAATTGTAGCAATCTGATGGTATTGGCTATTTTCGGCCTTGATTTTCCGAGCTTAGCGGCGATTTCCTCTTGAGTTAAATTAAATTCATTGGCTAAACGCTGATAGCTGGCCGCCTCTTCGATCGGATTTAAATTTTTTCTTTGGATATTTTCTATCAATGACAATTCCAGCTTTTCCTGCTCAGTGGCATCCCTGACAATAACCGGCACCTTTTCCAGACCGATGACTTTTGACGCCCGCCAGCGCCGCTCGCCAGCGATCAGCTGATACATCTCGCCCGCTTTCGTGACCACCAGCGGCTGCAGGATACCGTAATGTTTAATCGATTCGATTAATTCCTCCAGATCCTGATGACTGAAGACCTGTCTGGGCTGCATCGGATTAGGCTCGATTTTTTCGACCGGGATTTGGACGATTTGATCTTTGCTCGGCTCTAAAACCATTTCCTTGTTTTCTTCCCGCACCAGACTGGGAGAAACCTTTTTAGGTATCAACGAGCCCAGGCCCCGGCCCAAACCTTTTTTTTGTATCATATTTATTTTTATTTAAAGTTACGGACTTACGGAAAGCTAGGAAATCACAGAAAAGCAACTTTTGTAGCTTCTGTAACCTTTCCGAATGTCCGTATATCTTATTTTTCTAAATCAATTATCTCCCTCGCCAGCCTCTCATAAGCCTTGCTGCCGCTCGAAGCCGCATCATAGTGAATAATAGACAGGCCGTGACTGGGAGCCTCTGTCAGGCGCACGTTCCTTGGAACCACTGACCGAAAAATTTTATTTGGAAAATATTGATACAGTTCATTCATTATCTGCTCTGACAAATTATTTCTCTTATCAAACATGGTAATCACCGCGCCCATGATGTCTATTTCCGGTTTTAAATTTTCCTTGACTAAATCAACCGTGTACATGAGCTGTCCCAAGCCCTCGAGAGCATAGTACTCGGCCTGCACCGGAATCAATATTTCATCAGCCGCCACCAAACTGTTTAATGTCAAAAGCCCCAGCGATGGCGGGCAGTCAATGAATATATAGTCATAGTCTCCCTTGACTTCGAGCAACGCGTCCTGAAGCCTGAATTCCCGGCGATCCAGACCGACCATCTCCACCCCGGCGCCGGCCAAATTCGGCGTGGCCGGAGCAATGCGAAAGCCCTGGTGCTTAGTCGGTAAAACAATATCCTTAAAATATTTCTCTCCGATCAGCACCTCATAAAGGCCGTAATCGATATTTTGATAGTCTATCCCCAATCCGCTGGTGGCGTTGGCCTGCGGATCCATGTCGACAAGCAATACGAATTTGCCGAATTCCGCCAGATACGCGCACAAATTTATGGCCGTGGTGGTTTTACCCACTCCCCCTTTTTGATTGACGATTGAGACGATTTTGCCCATATTGTATAATTGGTGGTAATTAAATAAGCATCTACTTCCGGCCAATATCCCGCCTGATATCCGATTCATAAACTCCATTTCATTATAATATATCCGTTCCTTTTTGACAATTTTTGCTAATTGTAGTATAATGTTTCACGTAATCATATTGCCGCCGTGGCGAAATTGGTAGACCTGCCTGCCGGCAGGCAGGCGCGCACGACATATTTTTTTCATATGAAAAGCTACTTTACTTATGCGATTTCTAGCGTAGCAAGAACATACATATAGGTTGGCATATCTGATAATCCAGCAAGAAGAATAAAACAGCACAATTTGGGATACAATAGAACCACGAAACCATATAAGCCATTTAAAACAATTTTGATAGAAAAATTTTTATCAAGAACGGCAGCAAGAGAAAGAGAAAAATATTTAAAAATCAGGTATCGGTAAAGAATATTGAAAAACATTAATAAATAAGGAAATATTAAATATTTAAGTAATTAGTGGATTAAAAAAGATTATTAATTTTTCATGCCGCCGTGGCGGAACTGGTAGACGCGCACGACTCAAAATCGTGTGGGCTTACGTCCATGTCGGTTCGACTCCGACCGGCGGCACCAGCCTTCGCGCCAGCGAAGGCTGTCGTCCGAAGCTTTACGCGAAGGACGACATCTTGATCAGCAGTAAACGTAATAATTGGCTGGCGCTACGGCTGGCACGGCCATTGTGCAGAGCGAAGAATGCCCTTCGTCGCTTCAGCGAAGAAGGGCCTTGAAAATTCACGTTTTCTTTTACTGACAAGCTACTGCGCTAAGGCTGGCGCAGCCACATTTCCCTTTTAAGGGATTTTTTTTCTTGACATTTTTATAATAAAATTTTAACATAGAATATCGTGTTCAATATCACGACAAGGAAAAGGAGAAGAATCGTGGCCAAAAAGCCAAACCCGATTCAGCAAAAAGAATCATTGCTTTGCAAATTGAAAAAAGGACTTTCCGTATGGGTTGAGGTAGAAGCAAAGGCCAGAGCCAAGTGGACTCAGGGATATAACCGATTCCGAAAAGCGGCCGCCGATCTGGCCAATGTCACCGTCCGACTTTTCGGAACGAAAAAGCATCTGACGTGGCAAAATATTGTCAAAGATTGGGAAGTTGACACCGATAAGCTAACCGAGAAACGGGATATTGCCAGAAAGCATATTAAAGATCACCAGCATAGAATCAAACTCCTGGAGATAGAGTTGGCGACTTTAAGGCAACAAGTCGAAACCGAGAAAAAAGAAACAGATGATCTGGTCGATCAGGTATTCGCACTTAACAATCGTGTCCTTGAAGCTCTGGCGCATCGCAATGATTATCTGAGCAGCCATGTGTATCATCGACTGATTGATGAGGCTGGCAAGCTACGCAGCCAGATCACCATCGACTCCTCTGACGGCCTGAGAAGAGTCAGGGCGATCGTCGCACACATTACCAGGATCGAGCCGGAACTCGCGGCCAAAGCGCTTGACTTGATCAGCGCGTTTTTCGCGAAATTCACTGAAGAAAAAACAATGTCGCCTGATCAGCAGGCCTTGTATGATCTGACAAAGCAGCTGCTGGTCGAAAAAACGAATTTCAAGGTCGGCCCTCAACTGTATCAATTCCTGGGGCTGGAACTGGACCCGGAAATCGTCCCTGAGCTGCATGCGGCGCAGCTGCTGCTGCGAAAAAGCCTGCGCTCGGAAAAGACCGAAAGCTACATTCAAATTTATTACAGAAAAAGCACGGCTGAGAAATGGATTCAGATTAAACTTCGATAAGAGCATAAATTATGCTCTTTTTTAATCTTTTCTTGCCAAGAATTCATATGTTTGCTATAATATTTAAGAACCTTAAAACGGTATTTTTTATTTTCCGTGGGGCAGGGTAGCTCAGTTGGCTAGAGCGGAGGAATCATAACCCTCAGGTCGCGGGTTCGATCCCCGCCCCTGCTACCATTCTTCGCGCCAGCGAAGAACGACAGGAATATACTGAATTATCGCATTGATTGCGTGCGCTTCGAATGGCACAGCCACATTATTTTTTTTATCGCGGGGTAGAGCAGTTGGCAGCTCGCCAGGCCCATAACCTGGAGGTCAGGGGTTCGAGTCCCCTCCCCGCTACCAAAATATTTAAAATCGTTCTAATACATAAACGTTACCTTTAATTTTTATAACGATGATTTTCTACGCTTTTGAAATAATAACCGATTCATTCCTTATATTCAGCGCCTTATTTGCCTATAAATTGTTAAAGGCATTTTTTTGTTTTAAACACGGCAGCAGACACGCTTGGAAATTGATAATCGGAATTATATTGATTGTCGGTTTTGTCGTAGTATTTTATGGCAGCTTCATCGAACCCAAGCTGGTCACGGTTAAAGAATATTCAGTTGATATCAAAAAAAATGAATCGCCGGATCGCATTAAGATAGCGGCCGTTTCCGATCCTCATTTTGGGCCATTTAAAAAATATAATTACAGCCAAAAAATCGCTGACACCATAGATCAACAAAATCCTGATCTGATAGTTTTACTCGGCGACTATATTTATGGCGCCGGAGAAAATGCCAAATATCTCGAACCGATATTAAAACTCAGTGGGAAATTTCCGCTGGTTGTCATCAGCGGCAACCATGACTATCACCTTTCTGAATTCAAAAGCTCGCAGCAACAAGATAAAACATACGTGCTCCGACAAATGCTGCGAAAGTATAACCTTGCCCTGCTGGAAAACGACAATCAACAATTAACAATCAATAGTCAGCAATTCAACATCATCGGCATCAAGGAAATCTGGACCGGCGAGGCTGATTTGGAAAAAGCTTTGTCCGGGATAAATGAATCAATTCCCAGTCTGATGCTCTGTCACAACCCTGATTACATACTGGAAGCGAATAACCAGGTCGATATTATGCTCAGCGGTCACACGCATGCCGGCCAAATCAGGCTGCCGCTGATAGGCCCGTTATCTCCGCTGCCGGATGAGCTGGGAAGAAAATTTGACACCGGATTGTTTCGATTCGATCAAACTCAATTGTTTATAACTCCGGGAGTGGGAGAAACCGGCCCGCGCGCGCGTTTATTTAATCCACCGGAGGTATCTATACTTAATGTTGACTTGTGATATAATGACTGATGGAACATGGGGCATTCGACATGAAATAAATAAAAAATCATTGAATTGATCCATGATCCATGCTATATGCTATTAACCGTTCACGCCGCGACCGGCGTTTTAATCGGACAAAAAACTAACAATTGGTGGCTGGCGTTCATCATTGCCTTTATCGCTCATTTTATCATGGACATGATTCCCCATGGCGATCAAAATTTGATAGAGGAATATCGCGCCAAAACCAAGCCGAAACAAATCGTACAGCTGATTTTAATTGATATTGGCCTATGCCTGGCATTCAATTTATTTTGGCTGATAAAGTTTCATAATAATATCATCAGTTACCTAGCTATCTTCATGGCCTTAGCCGGATCGCTGCTGCCCGACTTATTGGTGGGAGTTCACGAGGTTTATCCCAAATTGTTCAGAAGATTTTATCAGGCGCACGAATTTTTCCATGATATATTCAAAACAAAAAAAATCAGCCTGTCTACCGGGCTGATGATGCAACTGGCAATATTGATTTTATTGTTCGCCTTCTATAATTTTTAACAGTTTTTGAACGGAGATCCGCCAGCTGAAATTTTCCGCCCATTTTCTTTGTTTTTCAATGATATTCTTACGAATTTCCTGATCTTCCAGGAGATTTTTTAATTTTGCGGCAATATCATTAACATCGCCCGGCCGAACGATTTGACGCTGATCATAAACAAGTTCACCCAATCCGCCGCAGCTCGAGGTGATCACCGGCAGTCCGATTTTCATCGCTTCCAATACCGGCATGCCAAAACCCTCGTCCCATGAAATGAAAGCGAAAATCATCGCCTCTTTCATTAAAACCAATTTTTCGCGGTTCGAGACAGCTCCCAAAAATCGAATATTCGATTTGCCGCCGGAGGTTTTGGCCGCCTGAAAAATGCGCTCATAATGCCAACCGATATTGCCGGCGATGTACAAATCGACATCGGCCATGGCAGATGAAATTTTTGTAAATGCCCTAATTAAATTTTCCAAATTTTTCCTCGGTTCTATAGTGCCGACGAAAAAAATATATCGCTTTTTCAAATTATATTTGGCGATAATCTTATTTTCCGTTTCTTCGTCGACCTCGGTATAAATATCGATGGACGGATAGATGATCTTGATTTTATTGCTCTGAACTCCGAATAATTGTTCCAAATCGGTTTTTACCGCCTGAGAAATCGCCAATATTTTATCTGATTTTTTTATACTCAGCGGAACCGCAATTTTTCTGGAAAAAAATTGCCCGGCCGGAAACCATTCAGGATGTTTGTAAATGATCAAATCATGAATAAACAAAAAAGAACGACGATTATATCCGATTGGAATGGTATTGGCGGGAAAGATCGCCAAATCAAGCGATGCTCTTCGAAGCTCGAGCGCGAAAAGTAAATGATTGGAAAAAAACGGAATCTTACCGTCGCTTATTGGTATTAATTTTACATTGGCTTGGCGCTTTATTAATATGTCTAATGCCTCTTGAGGATATCTTTTCGGCACGAATAAGACATACTGATTGTTTTCATCAATTTCAATTAAATTTTTCACCAAATTAAACACATAACGCTCAATGCCAGCGCCTTCGTTGGTAATCGGGTTGAATATTTTTCGGCAGTCGACGCCTATTTTCATAATTGAGTTAAATCACCATTAATTACACATGGAAACATCGCCAGCAATTCTTCTTTATATGAAATATCGGGAATCGGATTCAATAAATATATCGTCTTTCCCAAGTGGAAGGCCAATCCCATTTCCAGGAAAGTATTGGCACCGATATAATTTTCAATGCCGTTCTTATTGTAATTTAATACCAAAATGGCATCGGCCCACTCGACTTTTTCAAAATGAGCGCGCATCGCTTTTTTCTTTTTTTCCCAAATCCAACTGACATCGTCATTTTCCTCTTTTCTCATTTCATAATAACGTTTGACTGAAATCAGCTTGCCTTGATTATCGGCGATTTCTGTCGGAGGAATCTTCACTTCATGCCCCAACTGCAGCAAATTATCATGAATCTTCTGCATTTCATCGAAAAACGCGATTGAACCGCAAATCGTTATTTTCATATTGCGTGATTTATGTGAATCACACCCAAACTCAGCAAGGTTACTAAAATTGAAGCCATAATAACACCCAGCAAAATAAAAATCAATGCTCTCTTTTTTTCCAGACCGAAAAGAAAAGCGGCGATCGATCCGGTCCATGAGCCTGTTCCCGGCAGCGGAATCGCCACGAAAAGCGCCAGACCGATCAATCCATATTTATGATATTTTTTTTCAAATTTCTTTCTTGTCCGCTCGAAAAGCCAATCCTGAAATTTTTTATAAGTATTTGACTTCCCCGCCAAATAACTGCTGGCTTTCTCAAATCCAAACAATATAAAAATTGCAGGCAAAATATCACCGAGCACGGCAAATATTATTGTTTGCGCCACCGAAAGCTTATAGACGCTCAGCGCAATGGGGATGGCGGCCCGAAGCTCTGTCACCGGAATCATTGACAGCCAAAAAGTGGCCCATCGCGGATCCAGCCGACTGAAGAAATCGATGATTGATTGAATCATATATATAATCCGAATCCCCGAATGTATCCGAATGCCACGAATATTACATCTTCGTCCTGCCAATTCGGGTCATTTGGGATATTTCGAATCGAAAATTCGGATCATTCCCACTGATAATTTAAAAACACCCAGTCAACCAATGCTTTCGTATCCTGAAAACGAGTATCGTAATTGCTGCTGCCCAAAACGACTGAAATGATCCGCCGTCCGTCTTTTTCGATCATGACCGCCAAACAACCGCCCGCTTCCGGCAAAAACCCGGTCTTACCGCCAATTATGGCGTAGCCGCTTTTTTCTGAGTTTAAAAAGCTATCCAGTAATTGATTGGTGGTATAAATTTTTCTGATTTTATTACTGTTTAATATATCAAAACTATAAGTTTTATGTGATAACGCTTTTCGAATATCATCGTTTAATACCGCCAACTCCAGTAACCGCGCCACGTCAGCCGCGCTGGATACATTTTCCGCCGATAATCCCGTGGGATCGACGAAATGAGTTTGTTTCAGATCATTATTGGCCGCCAGCATATTCATCCTTTCAACAAATTTTTCTGAAGATAACCCGGTCGATCTGACCAATGCTTCCGCTGAATTGTTATCGGAGGAAATCAGCATGGAATTGAAAAGATTTTCAATGGTTACTTTCTCTCCGCGATATACATGAGGATAAGCGCCGTCAGTTTCATCTTTTTGGGTCAGTTCGATCTGGGATTGCCATTCGGGATTGGTATCCGAAAAAACCAGCGCGGTCATCAGCTTGGTCAAGCTCGCCAAAGGAGTCTGCTCATTTTCACCCGAGGAATATAAGATTGCCCCGGACTCAACGTCTTTGGCAATGAAATTTGAGGCGGTCAGCTTCACTCCCATATTGCCGTTTTGAATCTTTTGCGGTCCGGATTCCTGAACTGAAAAATTAAAAATATTCGGCGCGGCCGGCGCGGCTATGGGATTTAACAGTAATATTAGCGATATGACAAATTCAATCATAATTATTCGGCAGGGTTGCCTTTCCCCAAAAACTCATCCAAGCTTTCTATCTGGTGCAGCTTGGCGTAATCAGGCAACTCATCGACGGTGTTCATCCCCAAAAACTGCAAAAACTCGGTGGTAATATTATACATTTCCTGTCCATTAACATCGTTTATGGTCGTATCAATTAATCCGCGGATCATCAAATTCCTTATGATCAAGCTGCAATTCACGCCTCTGATCTGCTCCAGTTCAATCTTGGAAATCGGGCCCCGATACGCGATGATCGTCAAGGTTTCCAAGGACGGCTGCGTTAGCTCGCCGGTACGATCGAGTTTTATCATTTTTTCAACCAAATCTTTATTGCTGGGGTTGGTGACCATTTGATATTTATCCTCGACATTAATAATGTGCACGCCCTTATGATCAACATTATATTCCAGCATCAATGCGCCGAGCGCGACACTAATTTCGGTTTTATCAATTTTTAAATTAGATTTTTTAAAAAATCTCTGCAGGTCCTTAACTGAGACAGGCTTGGTGGATGCGAATAAAATACTTTCGAGTTGTGATTTTAACATAAATTATTGTTACGAGATGTTACGAGATTATACGGACTCGCAACAATTTGTAACCATTTGTAATATTTGTATTCAATTTGTCCCGAAGGGATCACTTTGTGATAAATTTGTAATCTCTATATTTTTTTAACTAAAATATTTCCGAAAACCCCGCTCTGCTCCGCTTCCACGTCTTGTCTTTTCATCAATTCAAGCAAGGCGAGAAAATGAACTATCAGCTCAGTTTTTGATTTGGCTTTCTGAGTAATTTTCGAAAAATCTATTTTTCTAAAACGTTTTATTGAATTTTGTAAATCCATGATGGTCGCCTGCAAACTGATCGCTTTTTTTATGGATACTTTCGGCAAATGAATGAGCGGATCAAGTTTTTTTAATATTCTAATAAAAGTATTCATTAAATCCGTGGCGGCCAGATCCTTGGGCGGCGCGAATTCCACTTCCAGCGGCATTGGGGGGCGCTCCCGGCCGAAAGAAAAATTTTCCGATAATAGTATTTTGTTCATGATTTTGCTGGCCTCATAAAATTCCTTATAAATCCGGAGTTGCTTTTCCAGTTCATCCGGCTCTTCATCTTCCTCCATTACCGGCAAAATCGCCTTTGACTTCAGCAGCAGCAGCTTGGCCGCGATAACCAAAAAATCAGCTAATTCTTCCGCCGGCTTATCCGCCATTTTTTCAATGCGCGCCAAATATTGATCGGTCACCTTCCCCAAAGAGATTTCAGTGATCTCAAATTTCTTATCCTCGATCAGCTTTAACAGCAGATCAAGCGGTCCGGAATATTTTTCTGTCTGAATTTTATACATAATTTGAAATGCGTGTCGCTTATCGCCTATCGCCTATCGCCTTTCTTGTTTTTAATGGCAAACTCATCTGCTCGCCGAGCAGATTCTTCGCTTCTTTTTTGCCTTTTGATGTCAGTCTGATTTCCTTTATGAACCACTTATGCGGAGTGCGCACGCCGAATCCGGTCATTAATTCTTTATCAATCAGGCTTTCCAAGCTGCGGGTGATTATCTTTGTCTGAACTTTAGATTTGGGCGCTTGCTGAATATTTCCATAAAATCCAATCAGGCGATCGCGGTGCATTTTGTCGCCTTTATCTTGATAGCATTGAATGAGAATGTATTTTTGGAGCTTTGATAAACGCATTGCAATAAATCTCAAATGTCAAATCACAAATCACAAATAATATTAAAGCTCCAATGTCCAAATTTTCAAAATTGTTTGGATCATTGGAATTTAGGCCTGTCCTGAGATTAGTCGAAGGGTCATTGTGATTTATTTGTTATTTGGATTTTGTTATTTGTTATTTTCTTTACTTAAAGGCAAATCTATCCTTACATCATCGCGCGGAAACAGCGTGGCCTGCTTGATATTTTCCAGGCCAAGCAGTTTTTGGGTCACCCGCTCCAGCCCCATGCCGATCCCGCCTTCGGGCGGCATGCCGTATTTGAACGCCTCTAAATAAAATTCAAAGTCCTGGGGATCCATTTTAAATTTTTTAATATTATCAAGCAGCATTTCATAGTCATGGATACGCTGACCGCCGGTCACTATTTCGCAGCCGCGGAAAAGCAGGTCAAAGCTTTTGGTCTTTCCCTTATCCTTTTCATCAGGCATGGTGTACATCGGCCTTTTTTCGACCGGATAATGAGTGATGAAAATAAAATCAGAATTAAATTCCCGCTTGGCATACTGGCAGATCAATTCTTCATGGTGCGGCTCGAGATCCGGCTCGCCTTCGCAGTCCTGGCCGAATTCATGCTTTAAAATTTTCTGCGCTTCGGCCAATTTCAAGGCCGGAATCTCCGCCGGCACTTCGGGCACGGCCGCATCAAGAAGTTTGATTTGCTTATCGCAATTTTTAACCACGTTATTCATCATTGCCGTCAAAGCTCTGCGAGTCATGTCCATCACATCCGTATGATCTTTGATAAATCCCATTTCAAAATCAAGCGAGGTATATTCATTAATATGCCGTGATGTGTGATGCGCTTCCGCCCGATAAACGTTTCCGCAGGTGAAAACCCGCTCATAGACGCCGGTCATAATTTGTTTGTAAAATTGCGGACTCTGGCCCAGATAAGCGGCTTTGCCGAAATAATCGATTTTGAAAACATTGGCGCCGCCTTCAGTGGCCTCGGCCACCAGCTTGGGCGCCTGGAATTCGGTAAAACCTTCGGCCGTTAAAAAGCTCCTAAAACCCTGTATCAACGCGGCCTGCACTTTAAAAATCGCTCTTGCTTTTTCATCTCGATAATTGAGCGGCGCGTTATCGAGGTACGTATCCATTTTCATTTCCGAACCAAGCTCGTAAGGCAGCGTTTCCGCCTCGGCCAAAACCGTGATTTTTTTAGCCAGCACTTCCACTGTGCCGGTCTCCATCTGCGGATTGGCGTTTTTGCCTGTCCGCTCGTTAACGATGCCTTCAATCGCCAATACGAATTGCGGCCTGATGTTATCAATCAGTTTTTGGGAATCTTTATCGAGCTCGCCGGGCACCAAAACGACCTGCAGAACTCCGGTGCGGTCGCGCATGTCGAGAAACACGATTTTTCCCATGTTTCTGCGGCCATCGACCCAGCCTTCGATCATCACTTCCTCTCCTTTTTTATTGACTACCTCCAAATTGAGCGTTCTGTCCATATTTTTTTAAATAAAAAATAATTAATAATATCAATAATTATTACAATAATTATACAGCATCGGCACCGGTTTTTCAAATATATTGACGCACCCCTGATTCATTCTTCAAAAATAAAAAAAATCGCGGCAAGCGCGATGAATTTTGATATTATATTACATCAAATCAGGATTGTTTTTCTTCAATTCCCAATTTGACGGGTTGTTAATGATGTATTTGCGGAAGTTGTATAATGCGTTTTCATGCAAAATAACTGTATCGCGAAATCGTGACATCCAGGCAAAATTTCCATGATTGTTTCGATTGCACCATTTTTTCACTGCCCCCTTGAAATGGTTGAGGATTGATGACAACGAATTCCTGACCAATGGATGCATGCCCATGGAATTTTGTTGTAAGAACGCGCCATGGCGCGTTCCTACAACAACACGGGTTCGCAACTCCAAAATTCCATGGACATGGTGCGGCATAACAATGTATTCATGCAACCGCGCATGCGGAAAATGTTTGGGAATTTCGAGCCAATATTGATTGGCGATTTTTCCGATTTTTGACAAAATCATTTGGCCGTTGACAACGTTCCCAAAAAACATTCGCATGTTCTGGGCGCAAATCGTCACAAAATAAAATCCATCATTGGCGTAATTATAACCGGGTAAACGATATTGTTTTGATTCTTTATAAATCATAAATTATATTTTCATCATAACCCGAGGGGTATCAAAAAATCGAATAAAATGTTTTCCACATTCGACAACACGCGAAAAATCACACTATTTCTTTGCGAATATCAATTAATTTTTGTCCGGCCACTTCGACAAAACAAAAAACCCCGCTTTATGAAAACAGGGTAAAATCAACCGATCACTTTCACCAAGCGCAAGCCACAGCCGGGGTTGGGCGTGAAATTGTCGGCAATGCCGACATTGATGCCGCCGCAATCGCCGAGCGCGCTCAGCGCGTGTCCGCGGAGCTTGGTCGTCAGCCAAACCGCGGGATTGTGATCCAGCTTGCGGCCAGTATCGCATCGGTGCAAATGATACATCAGCAAATATTCTTCAATGCTCGGCGGCCGCTGATTTTCCTGGCAACGCGCCGGCACCACGTCTTCGCATTTGCCAAAAACGGGCGCGGCAGGACAAATTTGCGCCCAGAACCAATAGCCGCTTTGCGTCCATGTCCAATTGATGCTTTTTCGAACACCGATTCTCGTTGTCCAATGAAATTTCTGTCCAACTTCCGCCAAAAATTCGAAATACGAAACTTCCCTGCTCGACGGCCGGTAAAAAAGCTCCCAGCCATTCTCTTGTCTCAACGCGTATTGGGCATTGAAAGATTGAAATTGGCTTTTAATCCCCGGAAAAGGAATCTCGATTTGAAATCCGTTTTCGCTCCTCGGAAAAGGAACCTCAATTTCAAAGCCGTGAAGCCTGAACCACTCTTTGATTCTTTCCACCCGGGCTTCGATTTTTTTATAGCCGTTGATTGCCAAATCTCTCCTCCTTTTTTGCTCGGCCGACAACAACACTTCATATTAAATCAATACCTGAATTCTGTCAATTAAAAAACCGGCGCCGTGCGCCGATTTACCTACTGCCTATTGCCTCTTGCCTACTGCCTTCACAAAGTCGTTATCGGCCTTGACTGCGTTATATAAAACTTGCCGGCATCAAACGCCCACTCAATATCGCACGGGAAATTATAGTGCTTTTCAATGTCATAGCATAATTGTGCCAATTCAACCACTTGCTCGCCGGTCAATTTTTGCTTTTCTTTCTTAGTTGCAGGCAGCTCCTTCCAAACGTTGCCGCCGGCCGGCACGCGAACCAGCTGGCGCTCCTGCTCTGCCACATTGATATCAATGATATTCCAGGTATCTTTTTCAATCACATAGCTATCGGGGGTAATACTGCCGGAAACTATCGCCTCGCCCAGACCGAATCCGGCTTCAATGATTATTTGATTCGGATCCTTGGTCACCGGATGAACTGTAAAGGTAATGCCGGCAATTTCACTATTGACCATTTTTTGAATCACCACCGCGACTGAAACCTTGCTGTCGATCAATCCTTTTTCTTTGCGGTAAAAAATCGCCCGCGGAGTAAATAAAGACGACCAGCATTTTTTCACTGCGTCAAGCAGGCCTTTTTCTTTAACATTCAAATAACTTTCCAGCTCGCCGGCCCAGGAAGCGATCGAAGAATCTTCAGCCGTGGCTGAACTTCGCACCGCCACGTATTCAGCGCCCAATTTTTTGAATTCTTCTTGGACTTCGCCGGCAATATCTGCCGGAAAATCCGCATCAGCGATTAAATCTCTGATTTTGCTCGACGCTACGTCAACTGATTTCACGTCTTCGTAATTAACCTCGTCGATCACAGCCTTTATTTCCACATTTAAATCCGTTTCTTCCAAAAATTTATCAAAAGCTCCGGCCAAAACAACGTATCCGGGAGGAATCGGAATGCCGGCCCGAGTCATTTCTCCCAGCGAAGCTCCTTTGCCGCCGGCGATGTCGACGCTTTTATAGTTTAATTCCTTGAAAATTTTTGTGAACATATTTTTACGCTCTTTTAATAATAGTCACTTTGCCGTGCGTGGCATCGACTTCGATGATATCCCCGTCTTTGAGCACTTTGGTCGAGTATTTCGTGCCAATGACGCAGGGCACTCCCAGCTCGCGGGAAATAATGGCCGCATGGCAGGTGATCCCGCCCACATCAGTGACAATGGCTGAGGCGCGCTTGATGGCCGGCACCAGGTCAGGATTGGTGGCAATGGAAATCAAGATATCGCCGTCTTTCATTTTCTGCATGTCCTTCGTGACATTGACAATCACGGCCCGGCCCCTGGATTTGCCGGGCGAGGCGCATTCGCCGTTCAAAATTTTAATATCAGAAATGTCTTCTTCAATGAATTGCAGCTTATTGATCAATTTCTCCGCTTCAGCGCCGATTACAATGGTGTCATTCCAATAATCGGTGCGTCCGGCTGAATAGTGCGCGCATAATTTCTGCCTGTCATTCAAAACCGAGAAGTCAAAGCTTTGGCCGCCTAATATATCTTCGATCTCATGCGGGAAGAGCATTCGCGCCTGGTTCATTGACAAATAGTATCTTCTGCACAATTCATTGAGAATATTTTCCAGCACGCTGAAAAAGTAGAATAATGAATCTTTTCGATAACCCTTGGTGAAGACCAGGCCTTTGGCGCCGATAAAGAATTCTCGATTCCTGTCGTCAATTTTTAGCTCTTGGAAAATATTTTCCTGCTCCTTTGCCAATTCCTTCCTCTCAGCTTCGATTTTGGCCAAAAGCTTTTGCGGATCGCTTTGCTGCCTGATCAAGCTGCACAAAATATCAATAAAGTACTCTTCGCTCCAGCCAGGGCCGATCAGGCCATAGCCCAGCCAGCCGTACTTATCAGTATGATTGACGATCATCTGCCAGGCCTTTTCATTTTTTTTCATCAGGTCGCGCAGGATAAAGCGGGTTTCGGTTTCAGCAAAGTATTGGCTCAATGATTTCTCCTTTAAAATATAATCCAAAATCGCAAGCAAGTCGCGATATTCTTTTTGGGCATTGCTTTCCTCTGTCGGCGAAGTCAGCTTGGAGAAAATCTCGCCAACCGAATAATTTTTACCGGTTTTTTTCAGCCGCTCATTAAGATACGCGAAAGAATACTTGGATAAATACGCTTCGCCAAAGTCAGGCGCAGTATGCGGCCAGGCCCACATATGAGTGCGCTCATATTCTCTATAAAAATTAGAAAATACACTGCCCAGCTCTTTGTCGTCCAATATTTTCAGATTCATGGCAGATACTTTTTGTGAATAAGCGCGCAAGCTGTCCGACTGCTTGATGATTTCTTCATTCACTTTGTGCAAAGAAGCGGGATCGGCGATAAAGCCGTCCAGCATGCTGCGGCTGTATTTATCGAATTGAGATTTTACAAAGTAAATGCTGGCCACGCCGTTCCGGTAGATGGTCAGAAAATCCGTGGGAGGATATTTGAAGCCTTTTTTCTCATTCCATTCCACTGACAGCTTGGAATTGCAGACATCAGCCACAAAGGTGGGAGTGCCATTGGGAATTTCTTCGAGCAGGTACCAGCCATCGTCTTTCCGGCGGTAAACCGCGAACAACCTTTTCAAAGCTTCGAAGTAAGCATTGTCTTTATTTAAAAAATAATATTTTTGGTTGCCCTGTTTTTTGCTCTTTAGAATGCCGAGCTTTTCAAGCTTATCCAATTCGCGATGAGTATTGGCCGCGTCTGTCTTCGCTGATTTGATGATTTCCTGGATATAAGATTTTTTGTCTTCATCATTGAAAAATAAGCCTAAAACAGCCACGCGGGTTTTTGAATTGAATAATTTATCAAGCATATTATTGTAGGATTAATAACAATCATTGTGTATCTTACAATAATATATATTACTTGTAAAGTACTCGCTATTGATACCTAATATTTCCATGCCTGGGACATACATCATGCGTTCCATAATATTCTATAAAAATTATTTTAAAATCCTGACAATCCCCTTGGTCGCGTCAACCTCTACTTGGTCGCCATCCTTTAGCACTTTGGTGGCGACCTTAGTGCCGATCACGCACGGAATTTTCAATTCTCTAGCGACAATCGCCGCGTGGCAGGTGATGCCGCCTTCATCTGTAATAATTGCCGCCGCTTTTTTCATTGCTGGGACAAATTCAGGTGTTGTCATTGCGGTGACCAAAATTTCACCATTTTTCAGGGTTTTAATATTTTTCTTTGATATAATAATTCTCACTTTACCTTTCACATATCCTTTGTAAGCAATTGAACCTTTAATGTAATTATTGTTTATGTCTGCTAATGTTGTTTTTACTTCCAACCCTTCAAGTTTTGCATAGTCTGACAATTTTATATATTTAATTCCTAAAGCTCCGTATATAAAACCCTTTTTTCTTTTTTCAATAATCTTTTTATTAACTTTTTTATTCTTTGTTAAAAAAGCGTGCGTTTCTTTTAAAGAAATAAATTTGGCAAAATCCTTATTCCCAAACATTCTTCTGCTGACTTCTTCAGAAAGTTTTCTAGCAATTCTATCACCCTCTGGGCCAACTTTCTCGGTCTTTGCCCGCATTTTTGCCGCGATATCAATATCTGGCTTATATTTTTCTTTATTTTGATGATTTTCCATTTGTATTGGAAACCAAAACATCATAACAAAACAAGGTTCCAACTCTTGATGTGCTTTAATAAAAGCTTTTATAATTTGTGACAATTCTTTATTTGAAGTTACAACTAAACTTTTATTATCAATTTCATGAATTATATCTTTAAAATTTTCAAAATAATCTATTAACTTTTTAGCAACCTCTCTTATGAAATTGGGATTTCTGCGCAGATTATTTAAAATAAAGGCTCTCATTTTCTCAATATGTTCAATAGGTGCTCTATATATATCTAAATGGTCAGAAAAACAATCAAATAAAACTTCTAAATATCTAAATTTAAATTGTTTTTCAAATTCTTTTGTAAAACCTTTATGCAACATTTGTACGATAAAAAGCGGCCAGTCCCTAGTAATTGATTTTTCAAAAACTAATTTTTTCTTTTTATTTAACATATAATTTCAAACATTCTTAATAATTTTCACCACCCCTTTTTCCGCATCCACCTCCACTTTGTCGCCATCTTTTAAAATCTTTGTAGCAATTTTCGTGCCAATGACGCACGGTATTTTTAACTCCCTGGCCACAATCGCCGCGTGGCAGGTGATGCCGCCTTCGTCGGTGATTATCGCCTTAACATTTTTTAAATACGGAATAAAATGCGGCGTGGTTTGGATGGTGACCAAAATTTTTCCCGCCAAATCCGCTTTTCCTAATTCGCTTTTATCTTTGAGAACAACAGCTTCGCCGATAATTTTCTCTTTCGCGGGGAAAGCGACCTGGCCTTCGATCACTTTGCCTGCCGGCGCTTCCATACTCTCAAAATATTTTTTAACAGCTTCAACTGTCGAAAGATCATCAATAACCACGTCTTGATACTGCAAATCCCTCAAATATAAATAGACATAGCCATTTTGCTTCCGGCGCGCGATTTTATTTTCGATTTCTTCTTTCGTTATCTGACAACTGGCCAAAGCCAAGACTTCACCGGCAGTCAAAAATTCCATCATCTCTTTTTCCGCAGTGTTCAAAACGCTTTGAGATTTTAGTAATTTAAAAAACCCAAACAAGTTTTCGCCCATTTTTTCTTCTTTAAATGCCACCTCATTTCTCCATTTGTCATGCGCGGCCAAAGCCGGCTTTGAGTTTGCAACTTCTTCTTTATTTCCCTCAAGCATCATGCCCACTGAGAAAATAAAGAAAAAATACGCGCCATGCTCGCCGTATTTTTCAAGAATGCGCTGAAAAATTCCTTTCGCTTTTTTGAAGTCGAGCTTCTCAACCGATTTGGCCAGCTTTTCTGAAAGCTTCTGGATTTCAACCCATAACGTGTCGTCATGGCTGATGAACTTTTCTATTATTGAAAAATCTTTTAGAACCTTTTCCTTTGACTCCTGATGAAAAAGCTTGGCTTGATCGGAATTGAAAGCACGAATCAGCTCATTATCTTCATGAGGAATTAATATTGACTCGACAAAATTATTTTCGTACTTTTTCAGGGTAAATTTTTCCCGGTCAATAAACTTTGACGAATAAAAAAATAAGGATTCTTCACGGCGAATGCCCAGAAACCATTTTTTACTGAATATTTGCGGCAAAGCGTTATTCATATTATCAAAATATCACATCCGGTCATATTTTTCAATCAAAAAAACGCCCCGGCCGAGACATTTTAAAATAATTCCATTTTACTTTTTACTTTTAAATTAAAAACATTTATAAGCTTAATTTAGGAAAAGGCTCCATTTCCAGAATTTTTTTTACTTCGTCTTCGGCAAGGACTTGTTTGTTTCCCAATATTTTAACCAATTCAATTAATTTCGCGTCTTCTTTTCTCGTCAGAATAACAAGATCGCCCCTTAAATCAGCGAGCTTATCATCTAAATATTCCTTAGTGACCATCTGTGACTCAATCCTATCCAATCTTGAATTAACCCCCTCGAATCTTGAATTAACCTCATCGAATCTTGAATTAACCTCATCGAATTTTTCATCCATTTCCCCTTTCAAAATCTTAATATCAGCCTTGGTCGCGCCATGCTCTTGCAAAAATTCCAAAATTTTATTGGTTGTCACTTCTTTTTCCATACACTTTTATTTTCACTCAATGATTTTTCATTGTCAAAATTATTTATTCTCCAATATTTCCTGCGCCCGGCCCACCTGCCCGTCTTCGAGCCTGACTTTGATCCCCCGCGGATGAAAAGCGGAATTGGTTAAAATTTCTTTGACAATACCTTTGGTCAATTTTCCGGTGGGCTGATCTTTTTTTAGGACAATCAGCACTTCCATGCCGGGATCGACGTCGTCTCTGTTTTCTATGGGCATATAAATCATGGATCATGGATCATGGATCATGGATCAAACTTTTGGGATATTCGTGGTATTCGGATAGGATATTCGGAGCATTCGGATTAAATATTCGTATCATTAGTATGAATTCGCCTGCCCTGAGCATGGTCGAAGGGTATATTGGCATCGATGTTTTCGCTCTACGGCGTCAACCGATTAATCATCCTCGGAAAAGGTATAGTTTCCCTGATATGCTGCAGGCCGCAGATCCAGCGAACAAGTCTTTCGAGTCCATAGCCGAAGCCGCTGTGCGGCACTGAGCCGTATTTTCTTAAGTCAAGATACCACTGAAATGATTCGATCGGCATTTTCTGCGCTTTCATTCTCTTTAGCAATGAATCATAATCATCTTCGCGCTGAGACCCGCCGATAATTTCTCCGGCGCCTTCGGGCGCGATCAGGTCTGAGCCCAGCACCACGTCATTGTTTTCCGGATCGATCTTCATGTAAAACGCTTTGATTTTCGCCGGCCACTTCTCCACGAAAATCGGCACCGCGCTTTCTTTGGTCAGCAAAGTCTCGTCATCAGCGCCGAGGTCATCGTCTTTTTTAATGTCTGACCCGAGCGACTGGAGCTTTTTAACGGCTTCCGCGTGAGTCATCCGGCCGAATGGCGCTTTAATTTTCTTCAATGCCTCGACATCTCTTTCCAAAACGCCAAGCTCATATTGATTTTGCTCCAAGACTTTTTTAATGATAAAGCAAATCAGCCCTTCCTGAATTTTCATATTCTCTTCGTGTTCGACAAAAGCGGCTTCCGCGTCCATCATCCAAAACTCGGTCAAGTGTCGACGAGTCTTTGACTTTTCCGCCCTGAAAGTCGGACCAAAGTCAAAGCAGCGTCCGACCGAAAATATCGCGGCCTCAATATAAAGCTGTCCCGATTGCGACAAATAAGCTTTTCCCAAATCAAAATAATCCGTTTCAAACAAAGTGGTGGTGTCTTCGCATGACACGGGCGTCAAAATCGGCGCGTCGACTTTTATAAATCCTTCTTTATTCAAATATTCGTAAGTCGCGTTGATAATCGTGTTGCGAACGCGCAAGACCGCCCACTGCTTGGGAGAGCGGAGCCACAGGTGACGATTATCCAATAAAAACTCCGGGCCGTGCTCTTTTTTGCCGATCGGATATTCGGCCGCGACTTGAATCACTTTCACGCCGAGAACCTGCAATTCAAAAACGCCTTTTTGCTTGGGATGTTCGGTTACTTTGCCTGACAATTCAACGGAACTTTCCGTGGTAATCTTTTTCGCTTCTTCCCATACTTTGGCGTCAACTTCTTTTTTGGAAACAACCGCCTGCACGAATCCGGAGCCGTCGCGAACCTGCAAAAACATGATCGAGCCCGATGAGCGCAAGTTATAAACCCAGCCCTTGATTGAAACCTCTTTGTCTTTAAAATTTTTAAAATCTTTTATAAATGTTTGAGTCATATTTTTTATTGATTTATTCAATAATATCATCACCAACTGTAAAAATCAAACTTTCTTTTAATTTCCAAATTCCTTCGCTCCGGCCCAGGCTAGCTCGAAAATCATGGCCATCATGTCGTGGATGTCTTTATCTTCAATAATTACCCCAATCATCGTCGGCTCGCTGAAATTAACCAAAGAGACTTTATTATTTTCATAAATGGTAATTTCACCTTTATAGGGAAACATTTTAGCCGGTATCCAGCGCAACTTCGGCCATATTCCTTTATTAACATTTCTATATACGGTTTTGTTATAATCAATATCCTTTTCCGTGTCAGGAACAATTCCTCTGGAAGGGATGGAAATTTTCTCTTTTTTCTTTACATAATCTTCTCTAAATTTTAATGGCATGAATTCAATGACCCCGGCTGTGTTTGAAAATGCCAGCTGTTCATATGATTCCTTGACATCAACATGATCCGCATACACTTTTAAAACTCCGTCAAGTTCTTCATAAAAACTGACTTTGGGTTTATTCGGCGTTAGAGTAAATAAACCTTCAATATCAGGCAATATTTTTTCCGCGTTTTCCAATCTGTTTTCCGCTAATTTAATTTGCTCTTTTGCGAAGCGAACCAATTTATCCGGCTTTTCAATCTGATAATATAGCTTTTTCCCCTTTTGAACCTCTGATACTAAACCTTTGATAGATAACTCCTCCAAAATTTTATATACAGTGCTTCGGTTTAATTTCGTGTATTCTGCTATTTTTGAAGGATAAGCGCCGCCCAATTCCAAAAGCGCGGCATAAATTTCCGCTTCTTTTTGCTTTAATCCGGCTTTTCTCAGCTCGCTGATTAGTTTGATTTGTTCCGCTTTGGTTTCCATGCTTTTATTATAGCAAATTGATAAATATCTGTCAATTTTTACGAACAGAATTTTTTAATTTTTATTTTTTTATCTAAATTTAGTGAATTGAATTTAAAATAATAATATTTTTTATTGACAGATTATTGAATATTCATTTTTTTCTTGTTATAATGGCTTGTTAATTGTTCGTTGACAACCGCGAGACGCGCTGATTAGCGCCAAGGGGGAAGAGAGAAATGACAGAGCCATTCGGAACACTATATGCCAAATCATACAATCATGACAGGGATCGTTGTGCATTCTTCCATAAAACCCGCGAAAGAAAATTCAAGGCAAGTATGCCCAAGGATGTGAAGCTCTTTACTTTTCGGCGCTGCCGAAGCCAAAAATGTAATGATCCCCAGACATCATACTGGGTGATTCTTGAATTCGCAAAAATGTTTTACACGTATTGCCCTGCATGCGGTCTGATCTATGAATTGGAAGACGTTCAAAGAGATGACGAAAACTTTGTGAATAAATGGACTGTCTCCGAGGATAAACTTGATTCCAAACTCAGAAAAATGTCAGATTGGGGAAATGTCTTTAAAGAAATTAATATGGAAATCGAATCGGGCATTGAAAATCCTTTGCATTTCACGGCCAATTGCTGTCATTTTGATTCCCATAGAGTCGTGCTAAGACTCGGGCCATCCATTTTTGCCGCCTGTCCGACATGCAACAATTTGGATTTCATGGGCCAGGCGGCTGACGAGAAATGGAAAAAGTCTGATTGGTTCGAGGAATCAGAAATCACCGATGCGGACGTGATTTCCGAGCTGAGGGCTCTCGGCGAAGATACTGAATCAAGAGCGGATGTAATCGATAGGTTTGTTGAAATGCTTCTGGTAGAAAACTTGGAAATGCAAAAAGGTTAAGGATAACTCGAGCAAACAAAAACATGTGGAGAAGGAGTCTACTGAGTTAAATCGCCGGTTTTTATGCCCATCAAGCTGGGGGCATGAAGCGAAAGGAGGTCAGCATGTCCAACGTGAAAAAGAAGATCGCGCAAGTTCTGGGCATTCCAGAATCCGCGAGCGATCCAGACCCTGACAGCGAAGTCCAGACCGAAACTAAACGGGCTGATACCGCCATCAGCTCAACCACCCAAGGAGGACCCCCCATGACCGACAAGACGAACAAGACTTTCCAGGCCGTCACGGACAACCTCAAGCACGGCGCCAAGATCGCCGGGTCCGAGGAGGCCTGCCATTTGCTCATCGGCATTGTCCGACGCGCGCTCGGCAAGAGCTACCCCGGTTACTTCGACACCGAGCTCGGCCGCATGCTCGAACCGCTGGTCGTCGCCACCGCGGTCCACTACCTCTCCACTCAGTACGGATTCATCCCGAACTCGAACACCGTGGCCAAGGTGGCCGAATACTGCATGCAGGGCACGGGCCGAGAAGTGGCGGCCTCCCTGCTCAAGCAGCTCGAGCCCGCCTTCGAGGCCATCACCAAGATCAATATCTTGGAGCAGGAGCCCGAGGCGCTCGCCGAGAGCAAGCGCTCGTCCTCGACGAAGTAGCCGCTGCAAGCACAGTGACGCGAGGCGGTTTGGACATTCCAGACCGCCTCTTTTTAACTTTAGAAAAGGAGCAGAGACATGCGCTTCCAGCGAAGGATCAGACTCGGCCGAAATCTTCGTTTGAATCTTTCCGGAAATGGAATTGGAGTTTCTTTCGGCATTCCGGGGCTGTCGATTAGCATCGGAAGAAAAGGGATTTTCCTGAACACGGGCATTCCGGGCACGGGAATTTCTTCAAGGAAAAAGCTTACGGCAGAAAAAAGAAAGAAAAAATGATTCGAAAAACAGAAAACAAATCAAAGGAATAATTTTTAAGCGGCGATTGGCCAAGCAAATCGCCGCTTTTAATTGACAAAATCCATTATTTAAAATATAATTTTTTGAACTGCAGACGAAGGGAGAATAAAATGACCGCATCGGAAATGCTCGGGCTGGTGTCAAGCCTCCTGATTATTCCGGTTTATTTTATTTATCTAAAGCAAATCTCGAAAGGGGAATCCATTCCCAATCCGGCAACATGGATTATTTTGCTGGTAGTAATGAGCATGAACGCAGTCACCTTTGCAATCATGGTCATCAGTTGGGAAAAATGCTTATTGGCAATATTTTGCGCGGCCATGACCATCATTGTCTTTGTGTATTCTTACATCAAACGTAAATTTGTCGAATTCAGCAAGCTTGATTATTTCTGCCTGGCGCTGGCTGCCGCAGTCGGAATCCTTTGGCTAACCACTGGTAATGCCAGACTGGCTAATCTGATGCTCCAAATAATTTTGTTCGTTTCCTTTGTTCCCATTTGGGTGGGGCTTAAAAGCGGCAGGCTGAAAGAAAAATCGCCTCCATGGATTTTAGGAGTCATCTCTTACTGCCTGACTTTGGCGGTTATCATTTCAAACTGGTCAGGCGACATCGCGCAACTGCTATATCCGCTTGTCAATGGCATTTTGGGTAATGGCTCTGTAGCCGTCATGGCCATCCATTATAATAGAAAAAGAATAATTGCATAAGCGGCGATTGGCCAAGCAAATCGCCGCTTTTATTTTTTTCAAAAAATTGTTATCATAAATAAGTTCTTTCCGCTTGGAGGGGGAAGCATGACACCAAACAGCGACCTGCCAATGCTGCTGCAAAGATACCGCGATTTACTGATCGGACACCCGGAAAGCCGCGCTCGAATTAATGTCGCGCTGCTTAATAAAATATTCGGCTCCGACCGAAACAAGCAACCGCAATGGCCCAATTCGGAAATAGAAAAAGAGTCAATGCGGAGAAAAATCCGGCTGCTTCACATTGCCACCGTGGCGAATTTGATCGCCGCCGGCCTGCCGGATGATTTAATCATCGAAGCGCTCAGAGATTATTTTCCCGAAAAAAAATACGGGGTAAGTATTTTTTCCAGAGCATTGTTCTTTCTCAATCACGGTTTATTATCTGAAAACTCGAGACAGCTGTTTGAGCTGGGCATCCAAAAAAACACCGCGATATTGGAACGCACCGCCACCGCGCTGATCGCTTTGAAGTGGGATGACGATGAAATCGTCGCCTTACTGTTAAAGATATTCAAAGGACACCTGATCGTCATGACTCTGGAGAAACAAGCTTGGACGAAATCCAGGATAGTTAAAGCCTTTTGCGACACCAAGTCCTCAAAGCAGAGCATGCAGCTCTATTTGACGGAGTCCGGTTGGAACGACGTTGAAATAATCGCCGCGCTCGAAGCAAACAGCTGGAGCACTTATAATATCGTGCAGGAAATGTCAGAATGGCTACGCTGGGAGGACGCCAGACTGCTAAAGGCGCTCAGCGACTGCGATTGGTCGCTGGATAAAATTCTTACCGCGCTTTTTTCACAAAAAAATTGGCCAGGTGAAAGAATACTTCATGCCTTTATTAAAAGCGGCACCAAAATTCCGGAAATCGGCAGAATCGCCCGCTTTATGCTGGCAAGAACAATCATTGAAGAAGATGATTTGACCAAAATTCTCACCGAAGCGGACTTTTCTCCATGCCGCATCGAACAAACTTTAACTCGAGCGAGAAAACACCTGCTTTCCATGGACCAGATAAAAACCGAACTGTGTTAATCGAACGATTTTCCACGCAAAATCGTTTTTTATTGAAAAAAATAGCCCCAAATGCTAGAATACACCCATGAAATACAAAGTATCAGAACAATTCAATAAATGGCGGCTGGATAAATTTTTAAATGAAACGCTGCCTGAAGTCACGCGCAGTCAGATTCAGAAAAAAATTCAATCCGGCCTGGTTTTGGTTAATGGCAAAAAGCCAGCTGTGCATCAATTTTTAAAAACCGGAGATAATGTCGAATTCAAAGAAGAAAAAGTAAAAAAAGCAATCAGCAAGGTTAAAAAGGTTTTTCAAAAAGACATGAGCAAAGAGCTTTTTAAAAAAATTGAAATCATTGACGATAAAGACGATTATTTGATCATCAATAAACCGGCTGACCTTTTGGTTCATCCCACCGAATCGAGTCAAGAGAAAACATTGGTCGACTGGCTGATGAAAAAATTTCCTAAATTAAAAAATATCGGCGACGATCCGAGCAGGCCGGCGATAGTCCATCGCCTCGATAAAGAAACATCGGGACTGATGATTATTCCGAAAACGCAGGCAGCATTTCATTATTTCAAAAAACAATTTCAGGACCGGCTCATTGCCAAAAAATATTACGCGCTCATCTACGGCAAACTGGACACCAAAGAAGACTCAATCGCTTTTCGCATCGGCCGCAGCTCGAATAAAGGCGCCATGGCCGCCCATCCGTTTAACTCTGACCTCGGCCGGGAAGCGCTAACCCAATACGAGGTGATTAAAGAATACAACAAATACTCGCTGCTCGATGTCAGCCCGAAAACCGGCCGCACGCACCAGATCAGAGTACACCTGTTCGCGCTCAGCCATCCGGTGGTCGGCGATCCATTATATAAATCCAAGCAATACAAGCCGGCAGACATCGGCCGCATGTTTTTAGAATCATATTATTTGAAATTCACGGATTTGCAGGGCAATGAGATGGAGTATGAGATTGATTTAAAAGAAGAATTGAATAATTTTTTGCGAAAATTATAATTTCGGCCCGACTTCCAGTGTACTCAGATAACAATGTCCACTAAAAGTGGGGTAGAAATACTTAATTTCTGCCCGACTTTCAGTCGGCTTCAAAAACAGGCCCACTGAAAGTGGGGTGGAAAATTTATGAAATTTTTTAAAGAAATATTTTTCAAAAAAGAAACGCCCGAAGATAAGCTCCGCAAAAAAATCTTAACCGAGCCGTCGATCAAGCGCTTTTTGGATGACCTGATCGAAAATCAAGAGCTTGATCAGTTGGAATTGTATTTGGTCGGCGGAATTGTTCGGGACACGCTGCTGGGAGCCGGGAAATCAAAGGATTATGACTTTATTTTCAGAAAAATATCGCGAGAGGAATTAGAAAGCGCCTTGACCCGGGAAAAAGGCAGCCTGGATCTGGTCGGCAGAAATTTCGGCGTTTATAAATTCATGCCCGCCGATTCAAGCCTCAAAGAAGCGATCGATATCGCTTTTCCGCGCGTGGAATACGCTGCCGGCACCGGCGGCTACCGCGATTTTGAAGTGCAGGCTGATCCCAATTTACCGATCGAAAAAGATCTCGGCCGGCGCGATCTGACTATCAATGCCATGGCTTATGATGTCCGCGAAGGCAAGCTGATCGATCCTTTCAGCGGGCAAAAGGATTTGGAAAATAAAATCATTCGCGCGGTCGGCGATCCGAATGAAAGATTCAAAGAAGACTATTCGAGAATATTGCGCGCCATCCGCTTCGCCTGCAAATTCGACTTTGAAATCGAGCCGAAAACTTGGCAGGCGATCATTGCTAACGCTAAGCATTTAAATGACACCAGGAAAAATAACGAAGGCAAAACAGAACGAATCGTGCCTGAAGATACGATCAGAAAAGAAATGCTAAAGGCCCTGGAAGCCAATCCGACCCGAGCCTTTGACCTCTTTGACAAATCAGGAGTCTTCGAGCAGATCGTGCCTGAATTGTCGGCGCTAAAAGGCTGCGAGCAGCCGCCGGAATTCCACTATGAAGGCGATACCTGGGAACATACTAAGCTGATGCTCGGAAAGATTGAATCCCCGGAATTCAAAAAACAATTTCCGGACTCGAAAATTGACGGGCAATTCGTCATGGCCATGCTGCTTCATGACATCGGCAAGCCCGCCACCAGAAAAGAAACCCAAAAAAACGGACAAGCGAAAATCACCTTTTTCGGTCATGATGAAGCCGGGGCGCAAATCGCCGATGCAATCCTACGCCGGCTGAGATTTCCCAAAAAGCAAATCGAGCAGATCAAATTTTTAATAGAGAGGCACATGACCGCGGTTTCCGCCAACCCGGCCACCATTAAAAATACTACCATTGAAAAATATTTCATGGGTCCCAAAGGTCATCGCCTGCTGATGCTTTTCTATCTCGACTCGTTATGCTCGCTTAGGCCTGACGGATCTGTGCCGCTGGATAATTATAATGCTCTGGTCAAAAGAATCCGCAAAATCAACGCCATTAGAGAAAAGCAGCAGCATCTGCCGGCCGAGCTTTTAGACGGCATGGAAATAATGGAGGTATTCATGATTAAAAAAGGCGGCCCGTGGATCAAAGCAGCAAAGGAAATGGTCCGGGAAGAGCAACTGGCCGCCAGGATCTACACCAAGGAAGAGGCGGCTGAATTCTTATTAAAAAACAAAAAACAAATTCTGGGTAATTCGGGCAATGCGTAATACCATATGTATAAATTGATAATCATTTCCGGACCGTCGGGAGCCGGAAAAACGACCATCATCAATAAACTGCTGCAGCAATATCCTGACCGGCTGGAAAGGATAAAAACCTATACCACCCGCGAGCCGCGCGGTGAAAACCATGAAACAACGGGAGAATATGAATTTGTGTCGACCGATAATTTCCAAAAATTTATCGAAGAAAAAAAACTATTGGAATACGATCTTGTCTACGGCAATTATTACGGCAAGTCAATGGAAAACATTGAGGATATTTGGAGCCGTGGCAAAGCGGCGATCGGCACGATCGATCCGCTGTCCATCGACAAGCCGGAATTCCACCGCCACGATTCTATCATCATTTTCATTGACGGGAATGACACTGCTTCATTGGAAAACCGGTTAAAAAAAAGGCATCTCGGTTCGGAACGAATAAAAAAACGATTGGAAAAAATACCGGCTGAAAAAGAAATGGCCAAATATGCCGATTTTTCAGTAGCTAACCCTGAAAATCGGCTCGATGACGCTGTTCGGGCATGCGCAAAGATTATATTTTCAAATGCTTGACAATGGCGGAAAAAAAGTCTAAACTTAACTGCAGTTGATCGGTTACTGCCCAATTCTCCAAACCGTCAATATTTTTACTATTTTTTACTTATTATTTCCATTAATATGTCCGAAACCAAACAAATTCATCAAGATGTCCAGCCCGGCAAAGTTGTTCGAATTTACCAAAAGATCAAAGAACTTAACCCCAAAGGAGAAGAAAAAGAAAGAATACAGGTCTTTGAAGGCACTGTTCTAGCCAGAAAACACGGGTCGCAATCGGGCGCCACAATCACAGTTCGAAAAATTTCCGACGGTGTCGGGGTTGAAAAAATATTTCCGCTCAATATGCCCTCGATCGAGAAAATAACCGTAAAGAAACAGTATAAGACAAATCGAGCCAAGCTGAAGCATCTTCGGACCTCGAATAAAAAGCTTAAAGAAATCAAATAAACGGAAAAACTTTTTCCGTTTTTTAATTCATCAATTTTTTTAAATAGGGAGGGATAAACATGCGGCAACGGATTTATCGCAAAAAGCAGTCGCCGGCAAATCGAGATGAATGGCTATCCAAAACCCTGCGCATCCCTCATATGCTGGTTCTTTCAAAAAATTTCGAATTATTCAGGCAACTGCAAAACATATTTTGCCCGATAAACGAACAAATTTTTATTGTAAACACCGAAGATGTGATTTATGTCAGGGATCTGACTTTCCGATACCAAATCCGCCTCATTTTCATAGACGAACAATTCCATTTTAATCTCGATCCACTGCTCGATATCGGAAAATATGGTCGTCATTTCATTATCGTTGGAGTAAAATCGGACAGCGAATTTTGGAAAAACGACATTGTCGGCTGGGGTGCTGACTATCGGATTCCCAATCCGATCCGGCGCTCTCATGTGTTTGAGGTCTTTGGCCGGGCATTCGAGGAAAAGGCATAATCAAACGGTCTGTTCTCAATCTCCTTGATTTTCAAAAAAAATTAAGGTAAACTGCCGTTATCGTCTTTTTCTCTGAGGGGGAGAAAAATCATGGATAGACTGTTGATCGTTGATGACGACGAAGATTATTGCCGGATTATCAAAAAAGCATTTAAAAAGAGATTTTTCGAACTGCAGGTGCTCGAAGCCTATGACGGCGATACCGCCTTTAATGTCTTTGTGGAATTTCGACCAGACGTAATTATCTTGGATGTCATGCTACCGATTGGGAATGGCTGGGAAACCTGCCGGAGAATCAGGGCTTGGGAGGATCGTCAATATACTGCCAACGGCGGAGCCGCCAAGTCTCACCGGACAAAAAGGACGCTGATCCTGATGGTGACGGCGATCGGTCCCAATCTGAACGAGATGACATCTCCGCTTTATGGCGCCGACGCCTACATTGATAAACCGATCAGGGCGTCTGAAATAATCGCCGAAGTTGAAAAACTTTTGGAAACCAGATGATAACTACCCCACGCAGGTAGTTTTTTTTCGCAATCAATTTTATATGCGCCGCTGACATAAGATCGCCGTTCTTTTATTGATATTTCCTTTTATTTGTATTTTAAAAAACCGCCAATTGTTGACGGTTCTATTCGTTTGAAGTCACCGGACCGTTACAGTTACAGCATTTAAGCGGCAGATAATCCAACCGCGGGAAAAACTGCTGCCAAATAACCAGCTGCGGGTGGTATGTCAAAATATGCTGTTCATTGGGTTTCAATTCCGAAAATAATGATCGTACCCAATTGGGCAAACGCTGGTGATCGACCAGAGCTATGCCTGATCGCGGCAACAAGCTGCCGCAAGATCGACAGTAAACCCGAGATACGTCATTCCCCTGCTGCACATTGGTAATTTCCGAACTGATGGCCGCTCCGGTCATGCTCTTTTCCCCCCAAGAGCATTGGTTCACTGCAAAAAAAGCGCCGATTTGGCACTTTTTTAATTTATAATTAAATTGCATTTTTGTCAATGTCACGATTTTTTCAAATATTTACCGGTTAATGATTTTTTGGACCTAATGATGTCCGCCGGCGCTCCCTGAGCCACCAGATAACCGCCGTTTTCACCGCCTGCTGGACCAAGATCAATAATCCAATCAGCCTGCCGGATAACATCGACATTATGCTCGATGATCAGCACCGAATTGCCTTTATCGACCAAGCGGTTCAGTATCAATAGCAGTCGGTTAATATCGTCAAAATGAAGACCGGTGGTCGGCTCATCAAGGATGTAAAGAGTCTTTCCGGTCGAATACCTTGAAAGTTCGGTCGCCAGTTTAATGCGCTGCGCCTCGCCGCCGGACAAGGTAGTGGCGCTTTGACCGAGCTTTAAATAGCCCAAACCAACTTCTTGCAAGACAGTCAATTTTTCTTTGAGAATAGGGATATCGCTGAAAAATTCATTGGCTTCGGCAATGGTCATTTCCAAAATGTCGGCGATGTTTTTGCCTCGATAATGAATTTCCAGAATTTCTTTTTTATATCTGGTTCCCTTGCACTCTTCGCAGATCACATAAACATCGGGCAAAAACTGCATTTCGATTTTAACGAATCCGTCTCCGCCGCAGGCTTCGCAGCGGCCGCCTTTGACATTAAAGCTGAATTTACCCGCGTCATAACCTTTGATTTTGGCTTCGGGAATTTGCGTGAACAAATCGCGGATATAGGTAAACACGCCGGTGTAGGTGGCCGGATTTGAGCGCGGCGTCCTGCCAATCGGTGATTGATCGATCGTAATCACCTTATCCAGGTGCTGAATGCCGTCAATACTTTTATGTTCTGCCGGCAATTCTTTTGACCGATAGAACTGCCTGGCCAGCGCCTTTGATAAAATATCGGTCATCAAGGTCGATTTGCCCGAGCCGGAAACGCCGGTGATACAAACGAATTTCCCCAACGGTATTTCGACATTGATATTTTTTAAATTGTTGGCTGTCGCGCCTTTAATGGAAATATTTTTTCCATTGCCGCGTTTGGCTCGATTGGAAACGGTCGCACAAATCTTTTTTTTGCCCGATAAATACTGGCCCGTTAATGATTTTGGATTTTTTTTGATTTGTTCGGGTGTTCCCTGAGCGATCACTTCTCCGCCGTAAATACCCGCACCCGGTCCGATGTCGATGATTTGATCGGCGGCGAGCATGGTCGATTCGTCATGTTCAACAACGATTACGGTGTTTTCCTGAGCTTTAAGACTCTGCAGGGCGCCGATTAATTTAGTAACATCCGCCTGATGCAGACCGATTGTTGGCTCGTCGAGGACATAAACCACTTCAGCCAACTTTGATCCCATCTGCGTTGCCAGCCTGATGCGCTGCGCTTCGCCGCCGGACAAGGTGACCGCGCTGCGGTCGAGAGTTAAATAACCCAAGCCGACATCCTCGATAAAGCCGAGCCGTCTCTTCAGCTCTTTAAAAATCTGATCGGCGATTCCCAGCTGTCGCCGATCGAGCGGCTCCTTGATTAAATCAAACTTTCTGGGCAGCTTTTTCCCGGCGACTTTTACGCTTAATGACGCCTCGGCAATGAGCTGGATGATCTTTCCGATATTAAAGTTCGAAAATTCGGAAATATTGATACCGGCCACAGTAACGGCCAGGCTTTCTTTTTTTAATCTTTTACCGCCGCAGGTCGGGCAGATATGCATGCGCATGTATTTTTCAATCTCTTTTCGGATGTAATCGGAATCTGTCGTTTTGTATTTCTGTTCCAAAAACGGTATCACCCCGATGAAGGCCATTGATTTTGAGCCGATGTGATACAATTCGGGTCCGGTGCCGTAAAGCACGATCTCAACCGCTTTTTTAGACAATTTTCCGGCCGGAGTATTCAATGAAAATTTATATTTCTGAGCCACCGCTTCCAATAGCTGCATATTTGACGTTTGAGTGGAAAATATTTTGGTCCAGGGCTTGATGGCGCCTTCGGCCAAAGTCAAACGCGGGTTGGAAATCACCAGCTGGGGATCCACCTCCTGCTTGGTTCCCAAGCCGGAGCAATCCGTACAGGCGCCGTTTGGCGAATTGAACGAAAAACTCCGCAAATCGATTTCCGGGAAATTAACGCCGCATTCCGGACAATTGTAATATTGGCTGAAAAGCTGATCTTCTTCGGTATCCGATCGTTGAATGACAACCAGGCCGTCGCCCAGATCCAATGCGATTTTCACCGATTCGGACAGCTGATTTTTTAAATCTCTGTCGCCGTCGAGCAACACCCGATCAACGACCACTTCCATGGTGTGTTTTTTCTGTTTGTCGATCGGCATGGCGAGGGCTTCTTCAATATTATAGATAATGCCGTCGAAACGGACTTGGTAGTAATTGGCTTTTTGCAACTCTTCAAATATCTTTCGATGGCTGCCTTTTTGCTCTCGCAGCACCGGCGCCAAAATAGTGACATTAACATGATGATCGATAGCCCAAATTTTATCGACGATCTCGTCGACACTCTGTTTTTTCAATTCACGGCCGCAAACCGGACAATGCGGGATGCCGATTCTCGCGTAAAGCAGCCTCAGCAAATCGTATGTTTCGGTGATCGTGCCCACGGTTGATCGAGGATTTCTGGAAGAAGAGCGCTGATCGATGGCGATCGCCGGCGACAAACCTGCTATCAAATCGACATCGGGTTTATCCTGAACATCTAAAAACTGCCTGGCATAAGAAGACAAGCTCTCCACGTAGCGACGCTGACCTTCCGCGTAAATGGTGTCAAACGCCAGTGAAGACTTGCCCGAGCCAGACAGTCCGGTAATAACGATTAATTTGTTTCGGGGGATTTCCAAGGAAATGTTCTTTAAATTATTTACCCGCGCGCCTTTTATTTTTATTGTTTTGTTCATATGTCTTAAAATATATAACTGGAAATCCACATTACCTCTTTCACACAAGCTCCGTTCAGGAGGTATTTAAACATCTTGCTTATCAGTCTATCATACATTTATCAAAGCGGCAATAGCCTGAGATTGCAAAAATTTAAAACCAGGCATTCAGCCGTTTCCAATAAAAAAAATTAAAGCTTTCGAATAAATTCACCAAGGGATTATCATTATTCGGGTGCCTTAATCCTTATCCTTAAATTATAATTTTATTTTAACAATCCGAACTTTTCCACATTATCATCGGCCATTTTTTGTATCGCCGCCACGCCAGCCTGACAAGATCCGCTTTTCGAAAACAAATGCCGGAACCGTCCCTGAGGTTTTAAATATTCCTCGACCGGCGGCCGATCCTTGGATACTTTTTTAACGGCTGCCAATTTTCCAAATTCATATTCGAGAACCGGATAAATGCCGGTCTGCTGAGCCAGCCGAGCCAGATTGATTGAATCCTTCGGATCGGTGTTCCAGCCGGGAACGCAGGTGGTCAGTACCTGAATATATTTGGGGCCTTTGATCTTGGCCGCTTTTTTCACTTTATTGGTCAAATCAATCAAATCGCCAATGGTCGCGGTGGCCACATACGGCACGTCGTGAGCCAGCGCCAAACGCACCATGTCCTTTTTCGTCAGCGTATTGCCGCATGATCTTTTTCCCGATGGCGATGTCATCGTATAAGTGTCCAGTGGCGTGGCCGCGCTGGCCTGAATGCCCGTATTCATATATGCTTCATTGTCGAGGCAGACGATCATTATATTTTCTCTTCTTTCCCATGAGGCGGAAATAAATCCCATACCGATATCGAACATGGCGCCGTCTCCGCCCCAGGCGACCACGTTGATTTCACCTGACTTGCCGTTTTTTCTAAGCGACGCTTCTATTCCGGAAGCCACGGCCACCGGATTTTCAAATAAAGAATGAATCCAGGGCACCTTGAAGGCGGTCTGAGGGTATTTACTGGAAATCACTTCGCTGCAGCCGGTGGCATTGGCGATGATGGTATTGGGTCCGAGCGCGTCCAAGACATTAATCATGGCCACGATTAAACCGCAGCCGGAGCAGGCGGTGTGGCCGGGATTGATTAAATGCTGAAAAGGTGAATGATAAGGATGATTGGTGGGCATATCAATATAATTGTCTTTTGGATTTTAGAATATCGGTCGAGGTGCAGATCAAATCATTGCCAATATCCAAATATAGGAATGGCTGGCTGATTATCTTTGTCGCCGCCGAAGGCAGACCGACCCCGAGCTGATCGTCGCAGCGCGCGCCGGCGATCGGCTTGGTGCAATAGTTATCGCCGCCGGTATTGCAAAAAGTCGCTTCGGGCCAATTGACGTTTCCTTGGCAATCGGTGTAGCTGGTGCAATAGCAAACCCCGAACACATCCCAATCGGATTCAGTATCGCCATCAGCGTCAATCTTATCGTTTGGCCAGCAAATACCGTAATCGATATCTGAATTTGCCGCTTCTGTCGGATCGGCCATCTTGGATAAATTACCTTTGCACTTAGTCAAGTCATTTGTATACCCCGCCTCCAAACACGAGTAATCTTGAGGACAATCATTATTATCGATGCAATGCTGCCACTGCTGTGCGGCTTTTTGCGTGCGCACGCATGCTTTTTCCGATGTGTCGCATCGATATTCCGGAGTTTTGCAATCCGCATCCCGCACGCACTGATCGCCCCATTCTCCAAATTGACAGATATTTTGAGTATAATTACATATCAATTGATCGCCTGCGTACTTACCGCAGACACCGCCGGCGGCGCAGCGCTCCCCGGGAGCGGACACCACCGCTTGGTTGCCGCCGGCCAAACAGCGGCCATAGCAGTACAATCTTGTCAGCGGCGTGGACGATTCGCATTGCGTCGCGCCGTGGATCGCCCATGAACAGCCGGTATTTTGATCGGCGCAGGTCACTTGGGTGGTGGTGCTGTTCCAATTGCCGGGAACAGTGCCGTTCAGCGGAACATTGGGCTGCACAAAATCAAAATTGTCACAGACCTCGTTTTGCTGAGCGCCGGCCAGACGCGTCCATTCCGAAGAATTGGCAGTCACCGGCCGGCAAGTATAATCAACTCCGCCAATTTTTTTCACGGTATACAATTCACTGGCCAAACATTGACCGCCCGGTTTGGCATCGGTCTTGGTCAATGTCTTTGAATAATCACAAACGGATTGAGTGTTATAATCTTCCAAAAAATCGCCGACTCGGATGTTTACTTCGATCGGCTGGGTGCTGTTGACCACCTCGAGCGCGCTCCACATCTGGCAACCGGCGGTAGCGGCGTAGCCTTTGCCCGACTCGTTAACTTCGAAAGAAAAACAAACTTTGCATTGCGGCTGTATCCAGGCGGCCTGCCGCGGATCTGCGGCGCTTTTCCCGATAAAATAATCGTCATCGATAGTCGGAGTCGTCTTACCAATTAAAAATCCGGCGAAATCTCCGTATAATTCTTTTGAAATTTGGCTGATATTTTGTCCGGTGTCATTGATCTCCACTCCCAGCATTACCCGGCCGCCGTTTTCTTTAATGGCGTTCACCACTTCCGGCGTTCTGGGAATAAAAAAGCTTGTCGGGCGATCGCCATACTCTTGTTTATAAATAGCTTTGCCGGTCTCCACCGCCGATCCGGTGCCGAAAATCGATCCCAGAGTCAATTGGACGGATGATCCCGTGACATCTTCTTCCAAAAACAAATAAATTGTATCAACGTAACGCAAACCGAATCCGGGCACGCTCTGCTGAGTGATGGTGCCATAAAACAATCCTTGAACGCAGCCGGAAGCGGTACAGACCTGATTATCTTCGCAATGACCGCCGCGGCACTGCTGGCCGGTCGGCACCACATACTGCGAGTTGATGGAGGTGACATCATACGGCTTAGCGCAGGCAAATCGTCCCTGATCCGGACGCGCCGGGCCTGTGGGCGTAATGACCGCGACCTGCGTCGGATTCAAATTTTCGCAAGCCGCACCCTCGACCACCACCTCGCCAACCACTGTTTGCACCTTAATCGGCTTTAATCGCACCAATTCCGGATTGATCAGGTTAAGCAGTACGTATGATGAAATAATAATTACCATGCCCGTGATGGCGCCGAAAATAAATTTTTTGCCCTGCTCGATTCTGGATGGAAAGCCGGCGCTGGTCAGATATAAAAACCCGCCGATCATGACCGCGATCACGGATATAACCGAGGCGATGACCAAAGAGTAGCGATACACGGCGCTGATATACTGAGCGATCCAGGGGATGTACACGTAGCTTTTATCACCTTCGGTGCTGAAGGTCGGTTGCTGAAATTCAGTCAATATATCAGGGATCGGAATTCGAAGCTGCGGAATGATTTGCTGCAAATCCGCGGCGGCCTCGACGCGGTGCGCCAGCCCGATAAATGACGCGGCCGATAAAAAAATCAGAAAAATCAAAATTTTGTTTTTATTTGTCATAACTCGAAAAAAATTTCTTTATTTGATCGACCGTAATGTCTCGGCCACCGAGTCCGGTCACCCGGCTGGTGACCTTCACTTTCAACCCGGCCAGGGCAGCGGAAATTTCATTATGCAGAATACCGCCGCTGCCCAACGAAATGGCTCGATCGAGCACGATCGCCTCTTTTTTGTTTTTTAATGCGTTTCTTATTTCTTCAATCGGAAAAGGTCGAAACAGCGTGATATTCAGCGCGGCCGTGGTTTGTCCGGATTTGTTTAACTCGTCAATCGCCGCTCGTATCGTACCGCTCACCGCCCCCAGCGAGACTAACACTCTGGTGGCGTTTTTCGGCCCATAATATTCGATGATACCGAGATCTCTGCCGAATATCGCTTTAAATTTTTTCAATTCCCGCAAATAAAGATTTTTCGCGTCCAGCAAATCACGGTGGAGCTCGAGCCGAATTTCCTGATAATCGTCGGGCGTGGCAAAGCAGCCCAGACTGACCGGGCTGATAACGTTAAGATGAGCATTTTTTTTCGGCACGTATTTTTTTATGAATTTATTGACTTGCGCTTGAGTCGGGATGTCCACCGGCTCATAAGTGTGCGTCAACACAAAGCCGTCCATATTGACCATCGCCGGCAACGAAAGCTTTTCGGCCAACTTATAAGCCATCAAATGAAGATCCGCCGCCTCCTGATTATCCTTGGCAAAGAACATCAACCAGCCCGAATCGCGCGCGGGCATGGCGTCTTGCTGATCGTTCCAGATGTTCAGCGGAGCGGAAACTGCTCGGTTCGCCGCGGTCATCACCACTGGTAAACGCATGCCGGCGATATTGTATAAAACCTCAGTCATTAAAAGCAGTCCCTGAGAACTCGAGGCGGTATAAACGCGGCTGCCGGCCGCGCTGGCGCCCAAAACGATGGAAGAAGAAGCAAACTCGTTTTCAGCCCTGATATATTCAAAATCGGCCAAACCGTCGGCTTTATATTGAGCCAATGCTTCGATTATATGGGTCTGCGGCGTGATCGGATAAACTGCCACCACATCCGGTTTGACCAGCTTGATCACTTCAGCCACGGCCTGAGATCCCTCGAGAAATTTTTTCATATTTGTAAACTCGCTGTTTTCATATTGATATCTCAATTTCGGTTGCTATTTTATTTTTCTTCTCTGATCATTTTAATGCACTTGACCGGACATTCTTGGGCGCAAATGCCGCACCCTTTGCAGTAATCAAGGTCTTGCTCGAAAAAAACCTTTCCGCCCTTTTGAAGAATTTTTTCTCCGACCGGAAAAATACAGCCTTCCGGACAGACACGCGAGCATATCCCGCAGGCGATGCAGCGCGAGTGATCGACGATGGGCTTAAATGTCCGCCAAACGCCGGTATTATTGAAGCGGGAGGTGCCGGGCTTGGTCTGTAACGGCTTTTTCATAAGATAATAATTGAACTTAAGCGAATATAATTGTCCGAAGCGCTAATATTTTCATTTTTTTAAATATTCCTCTTCGATAAACCTTCGCGCCACTTTCATGGCAATGATATTTTTTTGAATAATGTCTTCTCCCTTGTGAAAAAAACTTTCTTGGGCGGCTCGCTCAAGCGAATCAGCGGTCACCAATCCGGTCAGGACGGCGAAAGCTCCCATTAGAGCGGTATTGATAAGATTGGGATTCGACAAAGCCTCCAAAGCGATCGAAGTGGCGGGAACATGGTAGGTTTTCAAATTGGAACAGCGACAAGGATGTTCGCTATTGACCAAAACAATCGTATTTTTTTTCACGCCGTGCACGGTGCGCGAAGACATCAATAAGCTTTTATCCATGATAATCAAAAAATCGGGATGATAAACCTGCTGGCGCAACCTGATCGACTGGTCGCTGACCCGGACGTAAGCCTCAAGCGGAGCGCCACGTCTTTCAACTCCAAAATTGGGAAAGGCTTGCGAATATTTTCCGGCATAGAAAACGGCTCTGGCCAGCAATTCCGCGGCGGTCACCGCTCCTTGGCCTCCCCGACCGTGTATTCTGATTTCTTTCATATGAAATTAATTTAAAACGCGAAGCCGCAAACATTAAACATCGGCGATAATTCGGCAATAGACGCAATGCCGATTTCTCCATTCATTTCACTTCTCCGTTTTGACCTTCGAATCTTGTGTCGATAAAAAATGATCGATGATTTTTATCAAATTTTCCTTTTCCGGCACGCCTTGAAACATCAAACCGTTTATAAAAAAAGTGGGCGTGCCGTCGACGGCGTTGTTTTCCGCGGATAAATAATCGTCGGCCACTTCGTTTCTATATTTTTCGCCATCAAGGCAGCGTTGAAACGAATCGACATTCAGGCCGGCGGTTTGAGCCAGCTGCCCGATGTTTGATTCCGTTACCTGCCCCTGTCGCAAAAAAAGTTTATCATGAAAAGGCCAGAATTTGTTCTGCTCATGAGCGCATGATCCGGCCATGGCCAGCCAGACCGAAGAGGCAGCGACCACCGGGAAATCCCGAAACTGAAAAAAAACCTCGCTGGCTTGATATTCGCTCAGCACTTCTCGCACCACCGGGTAAGCCGCCCGGCAATACGGACAATTGAAATCGGCGAATTCCACTATTTTTACCGGAGCGGATTGATCTCCCAGATAAGGATCGGCGGCGGTGACGATTTGTTCCATGTCAAATGTTCTGACTGCCGTTTTATGAAGCAGGGCGCTAAAGAAATTACCAAAAGGACGATGAACGGCCAGCTCGACGGCCGTAATTATCAAAACAACGCCGACCATAATCATTGTCGGTTTGAACCAACTCCGCTGACGCCATTGTTGTTTATTTTTCATTGGTTATATTATAGCATTTTTTAAAAAAGAAACGAAAACTCGGCCGTTGACAAGCCGCGAAGTTTACATTATAATCCTTTATATAACGTTAAACTATCCCAAAATACGATTTTTTACCAAATTACTAATTGGTGAAAATTAATTAAATCTATGGATTTATCAAGAATATTAACTATTATCCAAATCACGCTGTCAGTTTTATTGATCATCGTTATCTTGCTTCAGAATCGGGGCACCGGCCTCAGCGGGGTTTTCGGCGGTAGCGGCGCGGTTTATCGCACCAAACGCGGTATCGAAAAAACTCTTTTTACTTTGACCATTATTTTCTCCATATTATTCATCTGCGTTTCATTTCTTCAAATCGTTTTATAATGAATAATTACATACAATCGTGTGAATAAATATTTTCACAAATTTTTACGTGGGAGAATCGGCGCCGGAAATCGCGAAAAAATAAAGAGAATACAATATCAGACCCAAATGGATCAGCGACTGGTCCAAAATTTAAGCGGCGCCAAACGGCTACCGTCATTAAAGCAGCTTAAATACGTTTCCAAATATTTATCTAAAACAGAATCGTTGCTAATTAAAATAATCGCGCCGCTGCTCGTATTCGCGGTGATGGCGCTGGCCGTAAATTTATATTGGATTAACTCATACGTGTCCGCCGCCGCAGGCGGCGAATACACCGAAGGATTGATCGGATCGCCCCAATACATAAATCCGGTTCTGGCTCAAACAAACGATGTCGATCTTGATTTGAGTTATTTGATTTTCTCCGGTCTGCTGCGATTTGATCCGAGCCAAGGATTGGTTCCGGATCTGGCGTCAAGCATTCAAATCAGCGACGATCAAAAAGAATACACGCTCTCTTTGCGTGAAGGATTAAGCTGGGATGACGGTGAAAAACTAACGGTTGACGATGTTATCTTTACTGTTGACCGGATAAAAGATCCAAAGGCCAAAAGCCCGCTGATTTTCAATTTCAGCGGCGTCAGCGTTGAAAGAATTGACGATCGGACAGTTAAATTCAAACTGGAGGAAGTCTTTGCCCCATTTATGGAATCGCTGACGGTCGGCATCTTACCGGAGCATGTTTGGATTGATATCCCCGCGGAAAACATGAATCTGGCGGAAACGAACATTAAACCCGTTGGTTGCGGAAAATATAAAGTCAAATCAATATACAAAGAAAAAAACGGTGCGGTTAAAATCATTTCTCTGACGAAAAACAAATTATATCACGGACAGCAGCCTTATATAGAAACCTTAACCTTCAAATTCTATCCTGACTTTACCAGCGCCATTGACGCTCTTAACAATAAAAACATCGAGGGCATCAGCTATCTGCCGGAAAAAAACAAATCGGATATTTTTAATAACCGCAGTTTAAATTTTTATCAATTTTCTCTGCCTCAATACATTGCCTTATTTATCAATCTGAACGTGGCGGAAATTTTAAAAGATAAAAACGTCAGGCAGGCGCTGGCGTCTGGCGTTAATAAAAACGAGATCGTCGAATCGATTTACCAAAATTCGGCCATTGCTATCGACAGCCCGATTTTGGAAGGATTTATCGGCTACAACCAAGACATTAAAAAATACGGCTTCGATATAGAGCAAGCCAAAAAAATATTGGATGACGCCGGCTGGAAGCTGTCCGCTTATCCAACGAGCGAAGGCAGTGATCCGTACCCATTTCAAGTTCGTAAAAAAGGAGATCAATTTTTGGAACTGGCGATCACTCTCCCCGCTCAAACGGAGTATGAAAAAATCGCCAAAAGCATTCAGCAATCATGGCAGCAAATCGGAGTTAAAACCAACCTGGAGATTTTAGATGCCGCTCAAATACAGCGAGATAAAATAAAAGATCGAAATTTCGGCATTCTGCTTTACGGTGAAATTCTGGGCACCGATCCCGACCCGTATCCGTTTTGGCATTCTACCCAATGCAAGCATCCGGGCCTGAACTTGTCATGCTTTAAAAACGCCAAAGCCGATAAACTGCTGGAGGAAGCCCGAAAAACCACAAACACGGAAGATCGGCAAACCAAATACGTCGAATTTCAAAATATCATAGCGGAAGAATTGCCGGCGATATTTTTAATCAACACGACCTACACTTATCCCATATCCAAAAAAATTCAAGGCATCGAAACTCACCAAATAATCATGCCCGCTCATCGTTATGCCGGCATCTCCGATTGGTATGTCAATACCGATCGCCGGCTGGGCAAAAAATCAGAATAGCGACATTCATCGTTTAAGAATTCCATATCTTCAAATAATGATCCCGAATTTCGGCGAGATCCGAAATTTATGGTGGCCGCCGAAGGCGGCGCCGCTCTCTCTTTAATAATTAAACATCGAACACATTATGGACAGAAGAAAAATCAGACAGCGACGGCCATTATCCAGAACTTGGGCTCAGCGCGGCAATAAATTGCGCGTGATGGCCCTTGGCGGACTCGAAGAAGTCGGCCGGAACATGACTGTCGTCGAATACGGCAATGACATAGTCATTATCGACATGGGATTGCAGTTTCCAGAAGAAGACATGCCGGGCATTGATTTTATCATTCCCGACATCACCTATCTAAAAAACAAAATCAAAAACATCAAAGGCGTGATCATCACTCACGGCCACTACGACCACATCGGCGCCGTGTCTTATTTGATTCCGGAGCTGGGCAATCCGACGATTTACACCACCAAATTGACGGCCGGCATCATCGCCAAGCGGCACGAAGAATCCAAACAGCCCAAACTCAACATTCAAACAATCATTCCGGAAAAAGACAGCATCGCGCTGGGAAAATTGAAAGCGGAATTTTTCAGAGTCAACCACAATATACCCGATAGCTTCGGCGTGGTGATCACTTCGCCGGTCGGCATGATCGTGCACACCGGAGATTTTAAAATTGATTTTAACCCGATCAATGATAAGCCGGCGGATTTAAACCGCATCGCCCAGTTCGGCGCCCGCGGCGTTTTAGCGCTAATGGCCGATTCCACCAACGCCGAGCAACCCGGCTACCAGATATCCGAAAGCACTGTCGGCCAAGACTTGGAACAAATACTCGAACAAGCTCCCGGCCGCATTATCGTCGGCACTTTCGCTTCTTTATTAAATCGAGTTCAGCAGATCATCTCCATCTGCGAAAAACTCGAAAAAAAAGTTTATCTTGACGGACGCAGCATGAAGTCCAATGTGGAAATCGCGCATCAGCTGGGATATTTAAAAATCAAGCCGGGCACCATTGTCGAAGAAGGAGAATTTCAACGGCTGGCGCCGCAAAAACAGGTGCTGATCGGCACCGGCGCGCAAGGCGAAAGTAATGCGGTGTTAATGAGGATCGCCAACAATGATCACCGCTTTATGTCCATTGCCAAAGGCGACACCGTGATTTTCTCATCATCGGTTATTCCCGGGAATGAAAGAACCATTCAAAGTTTAAAAGACACGCTCGCCAGGCAGGGGGCCAAAGTTTTTCATTATAAAATGATGGATGTCCATGCCGGCGGACACGCTCGGCAGGAAGACCTGAAGATGTTGATTCGATTGCTCAAGCCGAAATATTACATACCGATCGAAGCCAATCACTTCATGCTCCGAGCCAACGCTGAACTGGCGGAAAGTCTGGGCATGCCCAAATCGAACATCTTTGTCGCCGATAACGGCCAAGTAATGGAATTCTATAAAAAAGGGCGGGAAATTATGGGCGAATTGACCAAGGAACGGGTGCCGACCGAGTATGTGATGGTGGACGGATTGGGCGTCGGCGATATCAGCAATATTGTATTGCGCGACCGCATGCAAATGGCCGAAGACGGCATGTTCGTGGTAATCGCCACGGTCAGCCGGAGAACCGGGGAGCTGGTCGGCAGTCCGGATATTATTTCTCGCGGATTCATTTACATGAAGGAAAGCAAGGAATTGGTGGAGAGCGCCAGAAGTCTGGTGAAAAAAATCGTCAAGGATAAAAATGCCAAATGTCCGGCCGATCCAAACGAAATTAAAAACAAGCTCAGAAACGAAGTTGGCGCATTTTTATTCAAAAAAACGCAGCGACGTCCCATGGTACTGCCCGTGGTCATTGAAGTCTAAGTCAATTTAAATCAGCTTCATAAATATATGAAAAGAATCTTCAGCGGCATTCAGCCGAGCGGCATAATCCATATCGGCAATTATTTCGGCGCCATTAAAAATTGGCTTGATTTCATTAATGAATATGATTCGTTTTTTTGCATTGTCGATTGGCACGCGCTGACAGTGCACCAACCTCCGGAATTACTCAGACAAAATACGATCAACTTGGCCAAGTTGTTCATGGCATCAGGTATTGATCCGAAAAAATGCACGCTGTTTCTTCAATCCAGCGTGCCGGCGCATGCCGAGCTGTCATGGATTTTGAACACCATCACGCCGATGGCCGAGCTTGAGCGCATGACGCAATTCAAAGACAAATCACAAAGACACCAAGAAAATATTAACGCGGGCTTGTTTGATTATCCGGTGCTGATGGCCGCCGACATCTTGCTCTACGACACGGAAGTCGTGCCGGTGGGCGAAGACCAAAAACAGCACGTGGAGCTGGCCAGAACCATTGCCAAAAAATTCAATAATTTGTACGGCCAAACATTCACTGTGCCGCAAAGCTTTGTACCCAACCTCGGCGCCCGCCTGATGGGGCTGGACGATCCAAATCAAAAGATGTCCAAATCAGCGGCATCCGAGTACAATTACATCGCCGTTACCGATGAGCCTGATATTATTCGAAAAAAAATCGCCAAGGCGGTCACTGATTCCGGCTCAGAGATAGCCTACGCGCCGGATAAGCCGGCTGTTTCCAATTTAATGACCATCTACCATCTGGTGACCGGAAAAGGCATGAATGACATACAAAAAACGTTTCAAGGCCGAGGTTATGGCGATTTTAAAAAAGATCTGGCGGAAAAAGTAATCGAATTTTTTGCCCCGATTCAAGATCGGCTAAAAAAAATTGACGACAAAGAAGTCATAAAAATTCTAGATAAAGGCTCGAAAGCCGCCAATAAAATAGCCGAGGGGAAATTGGAAGAAGTATATAAAAAAATCGGATTATTAATTAAAGAATAAAAACTATGAAAAAAGCATTTCTTTTTATTCCGATGTTGACGCTGGTGCTGATGGCGACCGGCTGCGGGCAGCAAACCCCGACCGCCAATCAGCAGCAATCACAAAATCAAGTCGAAGGCAAAACGCTGATGACCATCCAAGAAGCGAAGAAAGTGGCAGATGTCAAAGCGAAGACATGGGCGACCGACGCGGTAGTGGAAAAAAACTTTCAATCAATGATCGATGAAACCGGCAGAAGCGACGCTTGGTACTTCTACTATTGCTCTCCGTCTCAAAATAAAGTCGAATACCTGACCGTAAAAAAAGAAATGGTCGTTTCCATGACCGATCAGGGCGAATGCTCTTACGATCAGCAAGGCGGTGAGGCGCTGAAGATGGACAGTCCGGCGGTTTATAACGCGGCCAAAAAGGAAATCGAGGCTTTCAAAGCCTCTAACCCCGACGCGGTGGTCATTATTTCACTGCTGCGCTACAACGGTCTCGACTTTCATTATCTTTGGGAAGTCCAGGCATTTCCAAACCAAACCGACATGGAACCGACGGTGACGATTTTACTGGATGATGACGGCAAAGTAATCGATGTCACCAACTACCCTCAATAACCCGACCTCCCCATCACAATAAAAACACCGGTTAGATCGGTGTTTTTTTCATTTTTTTTAATTATAAAAAGCTCTGATGCAGAGCTTTAATTTCGTAGTTATCGTGGGCGCCTTTTCCCCGGACGAGCGGTTGGTTCCGGCGGCGCGAGATCTTCGCGAATCGGCGCCTCGCGAATCACCCGTTCCCACTCGACGGGATATTCCGTCACGATCCATTCGGGCAAATTGCCGCAAGTGACCGTGGCGCTGACATCGTCGAAGTACCTGCCGTAGTAATCGAACATGGCCTGCCGGAGCATGGCAAAATCGTATTTTTGCCGCGTCGCGACTTTCATGGACAGCCGCGACCCGAGATCTTCAATTTTTCCCGAACTGATTTTCCACCAGGATAGCGCATCACTGGCATACTGTCTGAAGGCGACGACATCCCTCACCTCGGTTTCGACGTACATGCTGTTTTCGACGCTGGATACCGTCATCGGGATGCCCGCGGCCGTGAAATTGATGCGCGTGATTTCACAGTGCTTTTCCGGCAGCGGATAGTCGCGCAGATTATCCAACGTAATGGTCGTCTGCACATAGTACAGCACATTGCTAGAGATGGGCCTCGACCTGGCCGCCTCTTGATAATTGCTGGGCTGAGGCGGAACCGCCGGAGGCGACGCGGGCGCCGGTTCTAGCGCTCGCTCGCGATCGGATGCTGCTTCGCGAGTCCGCTCACGAGCATCGGGCCGCACTCGCTCCGCTGGCTCACTGTCTTCTGCCCATTTTCTCTGGGCCGCTTCACGACGCGCGGCTTCGGGATAAAAGTCGCACGAAATGAGTGAAATCAGCGAACAGATCAGAAAGGCAAAGAAAATGGTTCTGCTCATTGGCTCCCTCCTTGTTGACTGGACCAAATCGAGATATTCAAGAATAACATATTTAATCGAATTTTGTCAAGACCTCGCTGGTATTGACTTTTTCCCATGTTTTTGGTAATATCCATTAACTGTAACAGATGTATATTTTTCCTGGTAATTTTGAATAATTTTGACATTTCCAGGGAAAATATCCCTATTCTGGAAAAACGAACGGAAAGCGAGGGCTCCATGAACAAGATTGGACTCGTGCTGATGATCTCCTTGACAACCTATTTTGCCGCGTACTGCGGCCATGATCGGACGCTCGGTCTGACACTGGCCGATGTCGAGGTGCTCGACACCTCGGAAGAAATGTCCGAAACCCTACCGGTACCGGACGATGATGGCGACGGATTCACCGCCTCCACCGACTGCGACGACCACAACAACACTATCTACCCCGGCGCCGCCGAACGATGCGACGGGCTGGACAACGACTGTGACGGCGACGTCGACGAGGGCTGTCTGAATCCGGATGCCGGAGACATCACGCCGGCCGAGGTGGCCGGCGACACGGTACAGCCGATCGACAATGACGGCGACGGCTACAACGCCGATGTCGATTGCGACGACAGCGATCCGGACATCAATCCGGCCGCCACCGAAGTCTGCGATTTCATCGACAACGACTGTGACGGCGTCATCGACGACGGATTCGAGTACAACGACTGCGGACTGTGCGGACCGGCGCCTGCCGAAATCTGTGGAAATCACGTCGATGACGACTGCGACGGCGAGACCGACGACGCCGATGACTGCATGATGGACGCGGACGGTGACGGCTTTGGCCCGGATGTCGACTGCGACGACAGCGATCCGGACATCAATCCGGCCGCCACCGAAGTCTGCGACTACGTGGACAACGACTGCGACGACGTCATCGACGACGGATTCGACTACAACGACTGCGGACTGTGCGGGCCGGCGCCTGCCGAAATTTGCGGCAATCACCTCGATGACGACTGCGACGGCGAGACCGACGACGCCGCCATCTGTCAGGTGGATGGCGACGGCGACGGCTACAACGCCGATGTCGACTGCGACGACGCCGATCCGGACATCAATCCGGTCGCCACCGAAGTCTGCGACTACGTGGACAACGACTGCGACGGCGCCACCGATGAAGGCGTCGCCAAAAATGTCTGCGGCGAATGCGGTCCGGATCCGGTCGAATTCTGCGACGGCGAAGACAACGACTGCGACGGCGCCACCGATGAGGAAGGCGTCTGTTCGGTCGATCTCGACGGTGATGGATTCGACGGTGACGTGGACTGCGACGATCTCAATCCGGACATCAATCCGGCCGCGGATGAAATCTGCGACGGAGTCGACCAAAACTGCAATGATGTCGCGGACGAGGCAGTCACCAACGTCTGCGGCGAATGCGGTCCGGATCCGATCGAGGTCTGCGACGAAGTCGACAACGACTGCGACGGCTCGACCGACGAAGACGGCGTCTGCGACGCCGATGGTGACGGGTTCGATCCGCCGGAAGACTGCGACGACACCAACCCGGCCATCAACCCGGACGCCGAGGAACTGTGCGACTACGTGGACAACGATTGCAACGACGGAATCGACGAAGGTGTCCAGAACGCCTGCGGCACTTGTGGGCCGCTGGGCGAGGCCTGCGACGGCATCGACAACGACTGCGACGGCGCCACCGACGAAGACGGCGCCTGCAGCGGCGTGGACGCCGACGGCGACGGCTACAACAGCCTCGTCGATTGCGACGACGCCAATATCTACGTTTACCCGGGCGCACCGGAATCGCTCAATGGCCTCGACAACGACTGCGACGGCGAAACCGACGAAGGGCTGTGCGGCAATGATGTCTGCGAGCCGATTGTCGGCGAAAACGACACGACCTGCTGGGAAGACTGCGGCAGCTGCTTCGACGGCGAAGAACGGTTCTGCCTCAGACCCGGCAACTCCGTCGGCAACTGCGCGGTCGGCAAACAGACCTGCGCCAGCAACGTCTGGGGGTCGTGCATGCAAGCCTATGCCGCCAAGCTCAATGACACCTGCGGCAACGGGCTCGATGACGACTGCGACGGGCACGTCGACGAGTCTGCATGCCAAAATCAATGCGGTGACGGTTTCTGTGGTGCGACGGAAACCTGCACCGAAGATTGTCCGACTCCATCAAGTTGCTCGTCGACCAGAGCGTTCTGCCTGGTTGCCGGGCAGCACGGCATCTGCTCCATTGGCAACATGCTCTGTGTCAGCGGCAGCTGGGGCGAATGCGAGCAAATGTTGCCGCCTCATCCGGAGGTCTGCGACAGCGAGGACGACGAGGACTGCGACGGCGAAGTCGACGAAGTCGACTGCGTCGAACCATAATTATCGCTAACTACCAAATAACACTTTGGTAGTTTTTATTTTTAAAAACAGCTTATTATTGACATTTTTACCTATTTTTGATATAATTATCATGATCCAAATAGGCTGGATGATCGCCCTTCTTCGCTCCTCACTCCGTTCGGAGCTACGAAGGTCAGGCCCAAAAAAATTAACTGGGCTTGCCCTCCGAAGCTCGAGCGCAGCGAAGAGCGTAGGAGGGAGGAAAGTCCGAACACCGACCGCGACTTGTCGCGGAGTGATACCGGGTAACGCCCGGGCGATTCCGGCATAATAAATAAAGCCGGACGACAGCCAGTGCCACAGAGACAATACTAGCCATTGCTACGCGACGGAAGCACTAAATTCGAAACACGAAATTCTAAACAAATTCCAATTTCAAAATCTTAATTTTCCAAACAAGGGTGTTTGGAATTTAGATCATCGGAATTTCGATATTGTTTAGAATTTAGAAATTAGGATTTAGAATTTCCACCGCGTAGCCGTGGCCAAAGGTGAAAAGTGAGAAGGAAAAAGGTTAAATGGTTCACGTGACTATTTAATTCATACTTCTCTTACTCAATGGCAACATTGAGCGCGGTTCTTCGCTAATGCTTCGAACCGCACGTGGTAAACCTTATCTGGTGCAAGAGCAAATTTGGTAGCTCGCTTGAGCCCGGCAGTAATGCCGGGTCTAGATAGATGATCATCGGCCTTCGCCAAGGCTTCGGCCGACAGGTCGGCAAAATATTCTGCCGCCCGAAATCTTGGCGGAGGCTACAAAATTCGGCTTACAGGCCTGTTTGGATCTATCCTTCTTCGCCCAAGTTTTATACTTGGGCTTTTAAGGATAAATTGGAAGGCGGATGCGTTATTGAAAGTTTTCCAAAAACTTGCGATAATGATACCAGCATCCTTCTTTCAATTTTTTTAAAAAATATTTGTAACCATTTGTAATATTTGCACAGATTTGTGAATTCGTAACCATTATGATAAAAAAATCCGAACTCATTTTCATCCTCATCAAACTCATTACCGATTATATCCTTTTGATATTGGGCGCTGTTGCCGCCTATTTTCTGCGATTTGGCGAGGCGATTACCGCTGTCAGACCAGTAATTTTTAATTTGCCGCTGGAAAAATTTTTCTGGATATCAATAGTGGTGGCCATTATCTGGCTGATTTTCTTTTTTTGGTCTGGCCTATATCGATTTAAAAAATATAAAATCACCGATGAGTTGTCAAAGGTGATTTTAGCCTGTTCCACCGGCATGACCGCGGTGGTTTTATATATGTTTTTCGTCAGAGAACTGTTTGAATCAAGATTTATCGTACTGACCGCTTGGATATTAAGCATCGTCTTCATCATGCTGGGCCGCATGATCATCAGACTGATTCAAAATGGCTTATATAAAAAGGGCTGGGGAGTTCATAAAGTTATTTTAATCGGAAAAAATTCATACACCGATGCGGTTAAAGAAGCCATCGAATTCGACGCATCGCTGGGATTGAAAATCATAAAACACTATGAATACGTTAATTCGGAAATTATAAGCGAAATTGAAAAACTCCATAAAAAACAAAAAATCAACGAAATAATACAAGCGGATCCAAACATTTCCAGAAAAGATTCTCTGGCCCTGCTCAATTTCACCAAATATAATCATATTATTTTCAAATATGTCGCCGGCCCGTTTGAAGCTCGCGCCACCAATATCGAAACCCATATGATCGCTGGCCTGCCGGTTATTGAAATTAAAAAAACGCCGCTGGACGGTTGGAAAAAAATCATTAAACGAACGTCCGATATAATTGGCGCGTTTTTGCTGATCATCGTTTTCTCCCCTGTTTTGCTGGCCACGGCGATCGTGATCAAGCTCAATTCACGGGGACCTATCATTTATAAAAACGAAAGAATCGGCCAAAGAGGGAAAAAATTTAATGTTTACAAATTCCGTTCAATGTTTTGGGAGATGAGCACCGGTCCGGACGCGCCTGGGGGAGAAAAGGCGCTGGAACTCGAAAAAAAATTAATCAAAGAACAAGGCGCCTCTCGAGGGGCATTATACAAAATAAAAAAGGATCCGCGAGTGACTCCTGTCGGTAAATTCATTAGAAAATTCAGCATTGACGAGCTGCCGCAGTTTTTCAATGTATTGGCGGGTAGCATGAGCTTAGTCGGTCCGAGACCGCATCAACCCAGAGAAGTGGACAATTATACCAAAGAGCAGCTGCGGACTTTGGACATCAAGCCCGGCATTACCGGCATCGCCCAGATCAGCGGCCGGAGCGATTTGCCGTTTGACGAGGAAGCGAAAATGGATATTTTTTATGTTGAAAATTGGTCGCTGAAGCTCGATTTTTGGATATTGCTGAAAACGCCATGGGCAGTGGTGAAGGGTAAAAACGCGATATAAAGCGCGATGCTAATATACGAATGCATACGAATTATACAAATAACAATAAAATCATTTATCCCGAACTTTCCTTTTTAATTACATGAATTTTTTTTGAAACACATAATCAATTAGGAAGATTTTGTAGAGAAAAGCAATATAAGGATTTTATGCAGAAAAAATTTGAAGAAATCAACCTTCACTTCATACGAGAATATCCAATTGGAGAAACAGGCAATATTGCCGATTTCCTGATCGAAAATAAAATAATCATCGAAGCCAAAGCAAAACAATTCATTTTAAAAGACGATTATTATCAAATTCAAAGATATTTACAAGCATCTAATATAAAACTAGGCCTTTTAGTAAACTTCAGAAACAAATATATAAAACCCAAAAGAATTATCAGAATAGACACTGAATCGAAAAATAAATATATAAAAAAGTAAATATTCGTATCATTCGCATAATTCGTTTATTCGCATCAATTCATTAGTATTTACGTAAAATTAGCCAAAATACGTATAATTGTCAAGGACTAGTCTTGACATTTTTTTATTTTTATGATATAATACAAAATCAAACTGAAAATTCCGGAACCTCAAAACCAAATAAACTCTTGGAGAGAGTCGAGCCCTGATAAATGGGCCAGCCAACTATTGCCTAGCAATACAATGTTTATATAAACCGTGTATGCGGGCAAGAACGGGTAAGATTCTCTCTTGCCTGTTTTTGTTCTTACAAAACTGGCGAAGTGAATGATGTGGAGGAGAGAGAGGCTCAAATACTGATTAAGCCGCTTGCGGCCTGATCGGTCGAGCCAAATTGGCTTTAGGAGATCAAGGGATAAAATTAATTTTTTTTGACCCTGCCAATCTCCCCTAGCTTCTGCTCTGCATCATCCACTTCACCAAAAGGAGATTTTTAATGAAAAAGACGACGAGTGTCGCCGTTGTGGTGCGCGAGGCCGACGAGGTCATCACGCACAATCTCAAGAAGTATTTCCACCAGCAGGCGTGTCGGGAGAACCGCCTCGAGGACGCCGATCAGAAGCGTTTCAACAAGGAACGCAACGGCCGCGTCAACAGAGGGCTGGGCGATATCCGCAAGCGCAGGCAGTCGAGCTCGACTGGCAGCGCCGGCGGAGCGCCCATGACCGGCCTCCGCGCCCTCGCCGCTCTGGACCGCCAGGCCCGCGAGCAGCGCGAGGCGGAGCGCGAGCGGCTCAAGGCCATCGCGGCCAAGGTCGCCGCCGAGGCCATCGCCAAGGCACAGGCCGAGGTCAAGGCCACCGAAGCCGCCGCTCCCGCCGCCCTCCCCGAGGTCGTCAGCGAGACCACCGAGGTTCTCGCCGAGGCCGCCTAGCAAGCCCACCGTTCCTTCCCACCGTTGAGGACATTCAAATCTGTCCTCGACCTCTCTGAAGGTCTAAACGCAGTTGAAAGTTGAAGGATTAAAGTTGTCAGTTATCTTACAACTGTCAACTTTCAACTTTAATCTGTTTGGAAATTCAGAGAGGAGCGTCGAGCTTCCTCATTGCAGTTAATCCATTCAAAGGAAGAACCCAATGAGCAAGCCGTCGATCTGAGCGCCCGCAAGCGGCGCGATGATAGCCGAAAGGCCCGAGATGCCCTGTCTGGCTATCGGAAATAGTTTGCCAAACGGTATGGAAAGGAGTGTTGTGGAGATGTGTAATCTCCGGCTCTTCTGGATGTAACGCGCCAAGTCAGCCGGGCGCGGTACAAATGGGCTGTATAACTTAAATGAATTGAAAACTGACCTGGCAACGCACGGCGGCATCAACGCCATCGACGGCCAGGCAAACGCGGCACCATAACATAAAAAGCCGCGGAAATGAGGTTTCTTGAAAACGAGTATGTAAGCGCCAATCCTTCGCAAGGCAGCCGGCAGGACCGAGAAGGTCGCCATGCCCGCTAGCCAAGGGGAGCAAGGGGCGCAAAAACATCCGCTCAGCGGAAGGGGCAAATCTTCTTGACTCCGGGTTACACAAAACGTCGTGACCAAAATTCCCGGGTCAGGAAACTTGCCCTCAAATTCCTTGCTCTAAAAAAAAGAATAGCGCTGGCTCCGGCGCTTTAGAAAACGGGCAAAGCCAAAAAACGCGCCATGGCCCCCCTAGCGCGATATAAATGGGGCCGAAACTCACAACCGAAAAAGGAGGAATCATGCGGGTTTCTAGATGAGCGCCAGACCCAGACCTGGCGCGACAACAAAAATGAAGGGGCCCACACCTAGCAGCGCAACGTAAAGTTAAAAGCAAAAACTGAATGCGCGCCCCGTCTGGAAAAAAGCTGAGAGGGCCAGCTAGAGCGATATAACGCAAAGCCCTCGACCCACCAAATTCCCTCATCAATCCTCGGTGCCTTTCAAGTGATCAGTCGATCATTTCTGGAAGCGGCCGATTCCGGGAATGGTGAAACTGAACATCACAATAAACGTGGCCTAACCCCCGACGGATGGAAGACTACCGGCTAGGGACGTCGGGAGAGTCTTTGCTGGGCATCGCGTTTCCCAGCACTGTAAGTGCCACCATACCATCAAGCACGGCTCACAAACTGTGCTTGACTCCCCATAGTTAGCTATCATGGATCATGAATCATGGAGCATGGAGCATCTAGTTAACTGCGGGGAGTCCTATATGCCGCGCGGCTCGCAAACGAATATTGGGCCGGTGGCTTACATGAAACTCTAAACAACGGCAAGGAGAAGACGACATGACCTGGCCCTAACGCTACACGCGTTCGAGCCGGCCCCCCCCAAGGCGTCCCCTGCCTGTGTCCGGCCTCGCCCACCGGATGCAAAGTGGAGAGCCTGAGGAAGCAGAGCCTCATTTACGGTGGACAGACTTAATCAAGTACTGTCCGCCTCCCCGTAGTCAATTATCATGGAACATGGATCATGGATCATGGAGCATGGATCATGGAGCATCTAGTTGACTGCGGGGAGGTTTAAGCGACCTTCGATCGAAAAACGCTTGGACCTCGTGTAGGGACAAGTGTTTTTTTTACTTGAGCAACGAGTGGATAGGCATAACAAGGAATACAAGTGCGGAAAGTATTTGTAAAACTTGTTTTGCTCATCGACAAGGAAAATTATCAATTTCAACAGCGGGGAAAGAGCAGATGGGACGCAAGGTAACCTACATGTCAGACGGCCGCTTTCCGGTCATCGTGGATATGGAAGACCTGGAGCTCGCCGAGCTCTATCTGAAAGAGGGGAACGGCCATTTGGAGGTCGTGAGGATCTTCATCCCAACCGCTGGTCTCAGCGGCGCGAGCAACATCGTATTCGTGGCCGAGGCCAGGCTGAGAGGAGACTTCAACCCATGACCACCCTGATTCTCTTTTGGAGCGGCGGGTGTCACACTGAGCTGAAACTCTTGGCCGAGCGTGCCGGATTTCAGTTCGAGTCAGTGCTGATCATCGGATCGCATTGGATGACCCCGCCCGCCCACCTTCACTGCGTCGAGGTCGGCGACTTTGCTCCTGAGCCGAGTTGCCGCTACATCATTCTCGTTAATAAAGCCGAGCACAATCAAACCGTGCCGGTCATTGCCAAATTGACCGCCGTGAGCGCCGAGTTCGAAGTCTACGACTTCTACTACGGCGACATGGTGCGCCTCTGGCCGCTTTGAAGGAGGCCTCGCTTCCTTCTCCTGCCCGAGCATTTCAAAATCTGAAATTATCAGGCAAGAAAATATTGCCGCGCGGCGCTCTTTCACCGATATTTTCTTTTTTGCTCTAACCTTGTCATCATACTGTCTTGCCAACGAAGATAGATGTTCCTTAAATCTCTCTCCAACTGTCTTTTTTGGCAGCAGTATGATGATCGGGTGAAAATTTGGAATCCCAATGGCATCAAAAAACAGTTCTGCTCTGCAGGCTGTTTTTTGTTTTCCGATATTGACAAAAATATCTATTGATGCCTAGAGTGGTAATAAGAGGATATGATCTTTGACAGCCGAAAAACGGCGAAAGGAGCGGTAAATGAACAGGGAAAGTGTGGTCACCGGCATATTTTGCGGTATCTTGATTATTAGCTGCGGCACCGATGAAAACTTCACTCCGCAATGCGAAGAAAATGAAACGAAGCCCTGTGGGCGAGGCGCCTGCGAGGGAGAAAAGTCATGCGTAAACGGTCTCTGGTCCATTTGTTCCACTGTTGACGCCGATTGCGGAGATTGTTGCTACTGCGATGAGTATGGAAAAGAAACTTTTGACTGCGTCAATTGTCATGACTTGGATAATGACGGGCACAATTGCCTAATCTGTGGCGGCGATGATTGCAATGATAACAATGCCAGCATCTACCCCGAGCTTTACGATCCCTGCGACGGCGTCGACAACGACTGCGATCAATTGATTGATGAAGACGAGACCGCAGTCTCATGCGGCAATCAGCTTTGCGCCGGATTTAAGCAGTGCGTCAGCGGCAGAATCGCTCAATGCCGCTTCGATGAATTTGGAAGCCCGATAAACTGCGTGAACGACTTCTGGAGCGAATGCTCGAGTGGCGGCCAAAGCTGCGGCGAATGCTGCGTCTGCGACGAAGCAGGCACGCCGACGCAATCCTGCGCGGTTTGCGAAGAAGGGGCGGTTCAAGCCTGCGGACAATCCGAATGCGCTTCGGTGCGCGTTTGCGCCGATGACGCCTGGTCTGACTGCTTCTCCGGCGGCCAAAGCTGCGGTCAGTGCTGCCGCTGCGATGCTGAAGGCCGGGAGCAAATGATCTGCAATACCTGTGAAGATGGTGAGAGCCTGACATGCGGATCGGGCGACTGCATCGGATTCAAAGTCTGCGCCGGCGATGCCTGGTCAGACTGCTCTTCATACAGCCGGCGTTGCGGCGACTGCTGCTACTGTGGCCCTGATGGGAATGAGCAGTATATTTGCGATGTTTGCGAAGACGGTCAGACGCGGGGCTGCGGCATCAACGAATGCTCCGGCGGCTACCAAATCTGTGTGAATGGTGCTTGGGGCGCCTGCACCAGCCAAAGCCAGTCCTGCGGCGACTGCTGCCGCTGCGACGAAGACGGACAGCCCCAGGAAATTTGCAATGTATGTGAAGATGGGCAATCGCAGCCATGCGGCTCAGGCCAGTGCCAGGGATACAGTGAATGTGTCAGCGGACAGTGGTCGAGCTGCAGTACGGCCAATGATAGCTGCGGCACCTGCTGCCTGTGCGATTTGCAAGGCGAACCGCAGTCATCATGCGTCGCCTGCGAGGAAGGCCAGGCGCGATCCTGCGGCGATGCCAGCTGCGGTGGTTATCAAATCTGCATTGCCGGCCAATGGCCCGCCTGCTCCAGCCAAACCGACAGCTGCGGCCATTGCTGCGCCTGCGACGAATATGGAAATGCCCAGTATTTCTGCACTGTCTGCGAACACGGACAGCTGCGCGCCTGCGGAGACGGCGCTTGCAGCGGATACCAATTATGCCTCAATGATGAATGGCTGGACTGCTCTACTGAAGGCATTGACTGCGGCACCTGCTGTCGCTGCGATGCCGATGGTCAGGAATCATTTGACGAAGATCAATATTATGACTGTCCGAATACTGATTGCCCCGAGCTCAGCAGCTGCGTCAATGGCTGGGCCCTGTGCGGCGGCTATCTGGGCGGGCAGATTTACTATTACTCTCAGGCACATCAGCTTGCCGGCGCCTGTCAGGATGTGCATACCTGCGCCAACCAGTCATGCCTGGCCGGAGACTGGCTGCAGTGCGAAGCTGACAGTGACAGCGACGGCTACAGCCCGAGCTGCGGCGACTGTGATGACACATCAAGCACGGTTCGGCCCAATCATCCGGAAGTCTGCAATGACTGGGTCGATAATAACTGCGACGGCCAGACCGATGAAGGCTGCTGCCCTGATCTGGACGGCGATTCATACGAGGACGCGGCCTGCGGCGGGTCAGACTGCAATGACAATAACGTCTTTATCAATCCAAGCGTGCCTGAGGGCTGCGACGATCTGGTCGATAACAATTGTGACGGCCAGACCGACGAGGGCTGCTGCCCAGACCTCGATGGCGACTCTTTCAGAGATGCGGCCTGCGGCGGCTCGGATTGCAATGACAATACTGCCCAGGCCTATCCTGGCGCCATGGAAATCTGCGACGGCCTGGACAATGACTGCGACAGCGGCATTGACAATATCATGTCGCACACCTTTGATGTCAGCGGCACATTCTACGTCATTCCCAATGCCAAATGCGCGAGCGACCCGTGCTGCTATTATCCCAATCATTTCGATATCGGGATGATCTCGACTATTAACTTTAACGGAATAGACTTTACCGCCATCAATCCGGCAGTGATCTACACGACTGTTAATGTCAATAATCTGTACTACTCCAATACGGCCAACAGCCAAGCCCAGGTCCAGTTCATTCTGTATCAAGCTGACAGCACCAGTCAGACACTGGCGAACCAGTTCAATTTCCCCAGAGCCGATCAGTGCGGTACGCTTTCATACCTGCTTTCCTCCGGTTCCGCAGTGATCATTAATTCTTTTACCAGTTCGCTGGCCAGTCACCCTGTTTCGCTGGAGCTTTTCGTTCCCAGCGCCGGCGACTATGGCATCGCGCTGCGCAATTTCAGCGCGACGATTTCCATGAGCTGCTATTGATGCAGCTTAACCGCTTAACTCATTAAGCGGTTTTTCTTTTCTTGTATTTTAATGTATAATACGACTGTAAAATATCTAAATTAAAACAAAAATTTGACTTTTTGCTATGAAAATTGCCTTGGTTCATGATCATCTGACCCAGGAAGGCGGCGCTGAAAAGGTTTTGCGCGCCCTGCATGACGTTTTCCCTGAAAGCCCGATTTTCACTTTGGTTTATAATAAAAAGAAAATGGAGCCGGACATGGCTGAAAAGAAAATAATCCCTTCTTTTTTACAAAAATGGCCGCTGGGGGTCAAAAAATATCAATGGTTTTTAATGTGGATGCCGGCCGCCACGGAAAATTACGATTTATCGGAATTTGATACCATTATTTCCAGCTCCTCGGCTTTTGCCAAGGGCGTGATTACCAAGCCCGGCACCAGACACATTTGCTACTGCCATACTCCGACCAGATATTTATGGACTGACAGCCAGTCATATATCGAAAACCTGCGGCAGAATCGAATCATAAAAAAAATACTGCCGATAGCTCTCAGCCGACTGAGGCTTTGGGATAAAGTCGCCGCCGATCGAGTCGATCTGTTTATTGCCAATTCCAACGCGGTCAAAAAAAGAATTGAAAAATATTACGGTAAAGAAAGCGTGGTTGTTTTTCCGCCGGTGGAGACATCAAAATTTTTCATATCCGATAATCCAAAAAGATATTTTCTGGCCGGCGGACGATTGGTGCCTTACAAAAAATTTGATTTGACCGTTACCGCCTTTAACCGGCTGAATATGCCGTTAAAAATTTTCGGCACCGGACCGGATGCTTACAGGTTGAAAAAAATGGCAAAAAAAAATATCGAATTTTTGGGCAATGTGTCGGAAGCGCAAAAAGCCGAACTCTATGCCGACTGTAAGGCTTTCATTAATCCGCAGGAAGAAGATTTCGGCATCACCGCGGTCGAAGCCATGGCCGCGGGCCGACCGGTAATCGCATTTAAATCCGGTGGGGCTCGGGACACGGTCATCGAGCGGCAAACCGGCTTGTTCTTCACTCGGCAAAACTGGGAGGACCTCGCCTATCAAATTTTGCATTTTAACGAATCCGCTTTCTCGGCCGAACAAATCAGGAATCACTCGCTGCAATTTGATTCCGGCATTTTTAAAAAAAGGATTAAAGATCTGTTAAATTCATAAAACAATTAATTGACCGGCGGCAAATGACCGGATATCAATTGGCAGCTTAAATCCACGAGCCAATCAAAGACATATGAAAAATATCGCCATCGACGTCCGCTGTTTGATGGAAGAAAAAATAACCGGCGTCGGGGAATATACATTCAATTTACTGAAAGAAATTTTTAAGCAGGACCGGCAAAACCGCTACTTTTTGTTTTTTAACAAACAAAATCCCTACAAAAAATTTATTAATTTACTAAAAACTCCGAGCAACACATTATGCGAGTTCAACATTCCCAATCGTCTGCTTAATCTTTCGATAAAATTTTTCGATCGCCCGTTTCTCGACTCGCTGATCCACGCCAAGTACAAATCAAAGATTGATTTATTTTTTTTCCCTAATCTCAATTTTTTTTCGGTGTCATCATTTTGTAAAACCATTATCACCGGCCACGATCTTTCCTATGAACTTTTTCCCGATTTTTACGACTTTAAGCGACGGCTGTGGCATCGGCTAATCGATTCCCAAGGGGCGTTTTTGCGATCTGACAAAATTGTCGCCGTCTCCGAAAATACCAAACAGGATTTAATCAATGTTTTCAATGTCAATCCCAATAAAATAACGGTGGTTCATTCGGGCATTAAAATCGAGGCGCCGGCCACGGTCGATCAGCGGGTGATCGAAAAATATCATTTACCGGAAAAATATATTTTAACGCTGTCGACCCTAGAACCGAGAAAAAATATCGAAACATTGATCGAAGCGTACGATCTTCTTAGAAAAAACGCTAACGTGCCCCAGGCGCTGGTAATCGCGGGACCTGCCGGATGGAAGCACGATCCGATTTTAGCCGGCGCGAAAAAATCGAAAAATCACCAGGATATCATTTTCTGCGACTATGTCAGCGTGGCAGACAAACCTCATATCTATAAACAGGCCGATTTGTTCGTTTTTCCTTCTTACTATGAAGGATTCGGCTTTCCACCGCTCGAGGCGATGGCCTGTAAAACTCCGGTTATCGCCAGCAATAATTCGTCACTGACAGAAATTTGCGAAAACGCCGCCATTTTGATTGATCCGTATAATGTCCACGAAATATATATGGCGATGAATGAGATATTAACCGATACCCAGCTGCGGGCTAGCCTTGTCGGCAAGGGATACGTGCACGCGCAAAAATTTAGGTGGGAAGATTCAGCCAAAGCCATGGTCGCTTTATTCAACCAATAAAAAAGCCATGCGCTTTCGCAATGGCTTTAGCCCTCCGACACGACCCGCAGACCGAGCTTCGCGATCATGTATCGCTTATAGCCCATGATTACCCCCACATCGACGCGTCCGGATCGAACTATCAACGGACGAAGCAGCGGATCGCAAAAATCATCTAAGCGCTGCCGCAGTTCGTGAATATTCACCATGCCATCGAACGACGAATTGAGGCTAGCAAAATGATTGATGCTCATCAACACCGCCATTTCGCGATTTCGGATCATTATCAAGTGATAATCGGTAATGGTTTCAAAAAGCGGCACTAAGCATTTTTTTGCTTTGGTCTTTGATATCCGCCTCATCGGCCACCTCCTTTTTGATCAAGTTAGCATGAGCGCGGAATATTTGCAACCGCCTCGAATCCGCGAAGAAACCGATGATACGATCGGGGACGCAATTATCATTTTTCTTTTAAATTAAATATTTGCTTTAATTTATATGATTATCGGCATCGACGGCCGCATGTACGGCTCGGAGCAGACGGGCATCGGCAATTACATAAAAAATTTGACTGACAATCTCTTTGAAATTGATAAAAAAAATCAATATGTTTTATATCTTCGGGAACCGCAATTTTCTCGAGTGATTCCCGACAAACCCAATGTTATCAAAGCCCGCGTCACCCCGCGCTGGTACAGCTACGCTGAACAATTTATTTTACCGATGCAACTGGCGAAACAAAAAATCGATTTAATTCATTTCCCCCACTTCAATTCACCATTGGCGTTTTTCAAACCCTCGGTGGTGACGATTCACGACGTTACACCTTATCATTTCCCGGGGCACCGCATGTCCAGCTGGCTGCGGCGGAGCGGATTTCGGCTGGTATTTAAAAATTCAGTCAGACGGGCCGAGCATGTACTAGCTGTCAGCGACAGCACCAAGCGCGATATTATGAAGTATTTTAAAGTTCCGTCGGAAAAAATAACTGTGACTTATTTGGGGGTAAAATCAGACTTCCGTCCGACAATGGATTATGGTATAATTAATAAAGTAAAAGAAAATTACGGGATTACGAAGCCTTATATTTTTTATGTTGGGGTTTGGCGCAATCATAAAAACCTTCCGGGCTTAATCCGCGCTTTTCACATTTTAAAACATAAATATCGATTTCCAGGCCAGCTGGTGATTGGCGGCAATGAAGACCCGAATTATCCAGAGGTCCGGCGAGAATGGGAAAAACTGGGACTTGAAAATGACATTATCCGGCCGGGATTCATTAAAGACTGCGAATTGCCAGTTTTATATAGCGCCGCCCAGCTGTATGTGATTCCCTCTTTCATCGAAGGGTTCGGCTTGATCGGCATCGAAGCCATGGCCTGCGGCACGCCGGTCGCCGCCTCAAATACCAGCAGCTTGCCAGAGGTGCTGGGCGACGCGGCCCAATACTTTGCTCCCAGAAACAGCGAGCAAATGGCCGCGGTGATGTTTCGGTTGCTAACTGATAAAAATTTAAGGGAGCAAAGTGTCAATCTTGGATTTCAGCAGATAAAAAAGTATTCATGGAAAAAATGCGCGGAACAAACTTTATCGATTTACGAACAAGCGGCCGGACGTTAATTTAGCTTCGCCCATCTCGCTTTCATTTCCAGCTGCCAATCTCATATATTATGTCGAAAACAAAGGCCAAATTGAAGAAAAAAACAACAACCAGGCCGAGCAAAAACAAAAAAAACAAACCCAAAACTCAGTCAACGAGAGGATCAAAAAAACTTTCTGGTAAAAAAAGGAAGGTGTCTTTAAATAGGCGAAGAAAAACTACACAATCGCGCCAGCAACTTAAAAAGAAGGATCATCGGTCCGTCGCGAGCGGCCGGGCCAACGCTGATTGGCAAAAAATGCTGGCCGCGGCCGATATTTTCGAATCAGAACCGGATATTGAAACTTTGATTAAAGGCCAGCCCTCAAAAAATAAAGCCAAAATAATTTTCAAGAATCAGGCGCCGCGACTCTCGCCATTCGTCATCGATTTAAAAAAACAAGTTGAATTATGCGACGAAGACGGTATCACGCTTGGCGAGCAATACGCACTAGCCGCCACCCAACCAGAATTTATCAGGTTGAGCGACAAAGAAATTAAAGACCAATTTACGGCGGAAAAAATTTTTATATTGCCCGCCGGCTGGAAAAAGGCAATGATCGGATTCGTCTGTTTGGCTTTTTTGGTCGCCGGTCCGCTCCAGGCGCTGGGCAATTTAGATAAACTCTATCAAACCAAAGACGAAGTGACTGAACTGACGGAAAAGGCTTACGAAGATTTGAAAAACGCCGGACAACAGGTGCAGTCTAAGGATTTATCTTCGGCCGAAAACAATTTCGAATCGGCCGAACAAAATTTCGAGAACGCCAAACGACAGCTGGATGACATAAATTTTTTGTTAAAGCCAATTCTCAGCGTCATTCCCTATGACGGTAAAACCATTAATGACGCCAAAAAAATGCTTGAAGTCGGCGAAAACATGGCCGCCATCGGTCAGGGAGTCAGCGAAATACTAAACAACTTTTACCATACTCAGTCGAATATAACGGTTAAATTGAATTCAGCGCAAGGCCGGCTGGTTGAATTGGCTGAATTGGCCGATGAAACGACCAGCACCTTGTCAAAAATCAATTCGCGAGCCATTCCCGCTGAATATCAAGAGCAGTTCAAACAAATTCAAACCCAAATCGGACAATTGAACCACGACCTGAAAACGCTCAGTTCGCTATCTGATTTTTTGCTTGAGGTGCTCGGTCAGCACACGGAAAAAAGGTATCTGTTTATTTTTCAAAACAACCGCGAGCTCCGGCCAACCGGCGGATTTATGGGCAGCTTGGCGCTGATTGACATCTACCGCGGCGAAATTAAAACCGTTGAAATTCCCGTCGGCGGCCCCTATGATTTTCAGGGGACGCTGTACGATAAAATAATGCCACCCGAGCAGCTGCTGCTCGTCAATGACCGCTGGCAACTTCAGGATGCCAATTGGTATTTCGATTTTGAGGATTCGGCCAAAAAAATCGAGTGGTTTTTAACGAAATCCGGCGGACCGACGGTGGACGGCGTGATCGCCGTTAACGCCACCCTGGTCGAATCGCTGCTTGATATTTTGGGGCCGATCGACATGAACGAGTACGGCAAAACCATTACCGCCAAAAACTTCATGGATGAAACACAAAAATCGGTCGAGCTGGAATATGACCGGGATGAAAACGCTCCGAAAAAATTCATTGCCGACATGTTTCCCAAATTACTGTCGCGGGTATTGGAGTCGGATGAAACAACATTGGCGAAGCTGATCAGCTCGCTTAACGTCAGCTTTGCCCGAAAGGAAATTATGGTGTTTTTAAATGATCAACGGCTTCAGGCACAAGCGATCGATTATAATTGGGCGGGCAAAGTAAAAGGTTCATCAAAAGATTATTTGGCAATCGTCGGTGTTAATTTAATGGGAGGCAAAACCGATCAGGTGATCTCCCAAAATGTTGTTTTAAATACAACCATTGACGACAAGGGGTTCATCACCGATAAACTGACTATCAAACGCCAGCATCATGGCGATCCGACCGATATTTTCGAGGGCCTGGATAATACCACTTACCTGAAAATTTTTGTGCCGCTCGGCAGCCAGCTGATCAGTGCCCGGGGCTTTACGGAAATTCCCCCCGAGCGCTTCTACCAGCCGATCGACGGTGCTCAGCCGGACGCGGGGCTGGCGGAAAAAATTCAAAATATCGGACTTGATCCCGTATCCAAAACTAAAATTCTAGCCGAATCGGGTAAAACCGTTTTCGCCAATTGGGTGATGACCGCGCCCGGCGAAAAATCGGAAATCGAAATCACTTACCAACTGCCGTGGCGCTACGACTTATATCAAAAAACATCGCTTTTTGAAAAAATAGCCGGTTATTTCGGGCGGCAATCGTCGTCGAATAATTTTTATTCTTTGCTTATTCAGCGCCAATCCGGATCGTCCAATAACGATTATCAGTTGCGACTAGATTTGCCTGAAAATTTAAAAATCATAAAAACCTATCCCGACTCGATCACGCTGGATGATTGGCATACCGCTGCATTCAACACCGATTTAATCACCGATAAATACATGGGAATTATTTTTGATCCAACCGCTTATGAAAAATAAACATACCAAAAAAATAAAAGCCGCTGATGGCGCAGTATCCGACCCAGCGCCCCAAGCGAATACATCGACAGCCGAGGCGCAAGCGTCTCCAGACAAGGTCTCTCATAAAAAAAAGCAAAAATTTAAATTTTTCGGGAAAAAATCGGATTCGGCCGAATCCATTGAATCTTTATATAAAGAGGCGGAAAAATTGTTTGAAGACAACCAAACAGTGGCCAAAGACGTCAAAGAAGAGGAACAGATATTGGCGCAAATCATGGATAAACGCAAAAAGCGAAAAAAACGAATTATCATCGCGATGGCTTTTGTGTTGCTGGTGATCATTGCCGCCGCCAGCGTGTTCGGATTTTTTTTCTTTAATAAGAAACGCCAGTTCGCCGAAGATAAAATCTCGCTGGAGATTATCGGACCGGAAAAAGCGATGATCGGAGACGAAGTGACCTATTTGATAAATTATCAAAATCAAGGAGCAATCAATTTAAAGGACATTGCCATTATCGTCAGAGCGCCGCGCGGACTGCGCATCAGCGAAAAATCTCCGCAAACGGAAAGCAACACCTGGAAACTGGAAAACCTAAGGACCAATGAATCCGGTCAAATTAAAATAAAAGGCAAATTAATCGACCATATCAGCAATGAACAGCAAATGACCGTAACATTTATTTATGTGCCGGAAAATTTCAATTCGGAATTCAGCAAGGTTAAAAGCCAGTCCACGAGGCTCGACCCGGTGGAATTAACGACCGAAATTGACAGCCCGGCCGCGGCCGTTCCCGGACAAAAAATCAATATATCGTTAAAATACAAAAATGAAACGGCGCAGGATATCGCCAAAATCGCGCTCAAGCTGGTATCGCCGGGGTCATATGAATTTATTCAATCAAGCCCGGCAAGCGACAACCAGACATGGGAGTTGATTGATCTGAAAGCCGACTCCGCAGAGCAACAGATAAATGTTGAGGGAAAATTCAGTGAAGACATTAATTTGGACGAAACCGAAAAAGAACAAAAATTCTCCCTCGAAGTGCTGTATATTGACGAATTGGGCGAGAAATTCGTTCAGTCCGAAAAACAATTTTCAATCGATTTATCAGATCAGGAATTGCTGACATATGTGCTGGTTAACGGCAAATCGGAAAACAGCAATATCAATTTTGGCCAGAATATCATCGGAACAGCGGTATTTAAAAATTCCAGCGCGAATGATTTGACGGATATCACGGCCAAGCTGAAAATCGATCAGTTGCCGGTGGCGGTCATTAATTGGCAAGACAGTAAAATCGCATCGGGCACTCTCTCCAGCACCGATTCCGGCAAAGAAATTTACTGGAATATAGACAATTTGAAAGCTGGTTCGGAAATCGTCTACGATTTCACTTTACCCGTAAAAAAGCTAACCGCGCTTCAGGATTTTTCCGCGGAAAGCTTGGCCGAACAGCGAATAAAAATTTTCTCCGAATTTAACATTTCCGACAATGAAAGCCCGATCAGGAGCTCGGATATCGAAATCGCGTTAAACACCAATCTGACGCTGGGAATCAAAGCGCTGTATTACGATGCCAATGGCAATCAAATCGGTTCCGGACCGCTGCCGCCGCGTATCGGGGAAAAGACGACTTTTAAATTGTACTGGGACGTGTCCAACAGTCTACATGAAATAACCGATATCAAAGTTAAAACCACACTGGCCAACCGCGTCTCTTGGGAAAATAAAAATATTGTGTCCACCGGCGGCATCAAATACGACGCCGAAGCCAGGCAGGTCATTTGGGAAATCAGCCGTTTGCCTCAGAATGTCAAAGAAGCCCACACCAACTTTGAAATCGGCCTGACACCGGTCAATGAAAATTTGGGCAAGCTGATGCCGTTAACCGAAACCACCACCATTGAGGCCAAGGACGCCAAAACCGGGCAAACATTATTTATCACCCTAAATCCGCTGACCAGCAATCTTGAATTCGACGAGCAAGGCAGCGATCAAGGCGTGGTTGTCGAATAACTCAGCCCGACAAAAAATCTGCCGTAGCCAACGGCGGATTTTTAAATTATCTGATACGAGCTAAGCGGTTCGAATGATTTTTATTATTTTGGCGATTTATGTCTATAATTTTCGTTTTTAATTACACACTCCACTCTTTTCTGATCGCCGCCTTGGTTTTGGACCGGACATATTTTTGCTTTTTCGGTTGATGCGATTTTGTCGGTCGATGAAAAATCGCGCCGGACGCCCGTGCGGCCCGACGGCCGGATTTGGCCGCTTCTTTTTTCGATCGAGCACTAACAATCATTATTTTTTTGGCCATAACCTTTTTACCTTGATGAAAATAACTGATATAATAACGATATCCCCGCGCCACGTTTTCCTGCCTTTCACGTCCACCCTGAGGAGGGAGTCGATGAAAGCTGTCATGCGGCTGGGAAAGACCTAGCCCAGGGGCGTAGCCAACATGAGGCAACCCCTTGGGCGTTGGCGGATGGAACTGGCGGCAACTACGGGAAAGGCCGGCACAGCTGCTAAGCCTCGAGGGCTAGCGACCCTCCTGAGTCTGGGGTTGATCACTCGTGCGGTAATGTTCCACCGTATACGGGCGGGCAGCACCGGATTCAATGACCTGGCCTATGTGTTCTACTGCATCGCCTTAGGGGATCAAGACAGGGACCTAGAGCAATCCGATTGACTCCGTGGCCAAGCCACCAAGTTTGGAAAACGCGACGCAGGGGTAAGGACGCACATTCGCGTCCTGTTTTATTGCAAAAAATCAAATATCGGCCGTAGCGGATGATCGCCAAAGCATCATGAAAATCTGGCTCATGATCGAGGCAACCGACGCGTCATCAATGACGGTGAACAATTGCTGATCATCGATGTCGCCAAAAACTGTCGTGTCGCTGAAGATCAAAATTTCCGATTTTCTATTCCCGGGCAGCTGATCCAGCGTGCGAATTTGCAATTTTGGCTCAGCGGCAATGATTTCGCCGATATTCCTGAGCTGACCAATATCGGATTTGGGAATTAGCAAATAATAACCGGCTTCGACCTGCCCCAGCAGAGACTGAATATGATTTTTGGGCAGTGTCTCATGCAATGAAGTAATGTTGTAAATGTTGTCATGTTTTTTTTCAAATATCTTTTTTCTCACCTCCAGCACTCCGCCGTATCCAAAATAATTTTTCGATTGGCAGCGAGGCTCGGTCGGCGCAAACATCAAATCCAGATTCATCATCGCTTTTTGAAAATTATCACTGTGAATTTTCGCCCGCGCTCGACGAATTTTCAAATCGCTCAGCACATTTTCCGGATCATTGACCTTGTAATAAATGGTATTTTCCAAACTGGTTTTTTCAACCAGATTTTTATCAGCCAGGGAATCCAGCGCCACCAGCGCGTCGGCAAAATCAAAAGACTGGTCGGCCACTTTTTCCACCGATCCCTCGCCGATCTTAAGCAGGCGCAGATAAGCCTCGGCTTCGGGCTCGAATAATCCGAACTCAATCAATTTTTGTTTTAAATTTTGCATATATCATGGCGCAGGTGAATTTTAGCTTGTAGGTGGTCGCTGGTCGATGGCAATGAAATATTCGGATTATAACAGTCAACAATTAACCCCGTAACGTCATAACATCGTAACCTTTTTAACCTTTCAGTTTTTTATTCACATCCCATATCAATTGTATTTTTTCGCTCCTTCCCAGGCCAGCTGAAAAAGGAGATTGAAACTTTCAGCAATTTTTTTATTGACAATAATCAATCCCTGCAAATTATCTTTAAGCGACGCCACGGCCACCTTTGATCCGTAAATCGTCACGTCGCTTTTAAACGGGTACTGATCAAACGGCACATATCTGCGCTCGCGCAGCTTGTCAGGATCATCATCGAAAAAAACCGGGCCAGCCTTTTTGGTGTAAATAATTTTACTTTTTATCCCTTGGCGCACCCGACGAACGGAATAATCTTTGTATATATTGGGAAAGATATTGTAAACATAGTCGAGGCAATAAAAACCGCGCATTTCCAGCTCTCGGCTTAACAGAATGTCGTTTTGGATCTCACACAAGCCGGTTTTTCCTTCAAAATACCTGATTTGGGGCTTTTCAATGGAGATGTTGTAAAGCGCCTTGAGTTCCGGCAGCATTTCCTCGAAAATTCTTTGCTGTTTTTTGATTTCCTCTTCTTTCGCGGCGATCAGCTTAGAAATTTTATCCGGTTTTTCTGCTAAAAATAATATTTTACCGTCTTGTTCCTGCGTGGAGATCATGCCGCGAGCAATCAAATTTTTTATGTGAGTATAGGCGGTCGTTCGATTGATGTCCGATGCCTCGGCAATATCCTGCACCGTGGCAAACCCCAGCTGCAGGGCGGAGAGGTAAACCTTCGCCTCCTTATCATTCAGTCCGAGGGCTTGTAAATCTTGGATTAATTGCATATTTGGTCATGGATCATGGATCCCCGATCATGTATCAAAACCTCCCACTCCCCCAATTTTATCATAAATTGGGGATATTTCAAAAACCAGCCGCGGCAGCGGCTGGCATAATCCTTTATTTGGTGACGAAATTTATCAGTTTATCTTTAACAAACACCACTTTGCTGATCCGGCATTCGCCTATTGCTTTGCGGACCTTTGCCTCCTTCAGTGCCAGCTCTCTGGCTTCGTCTTCGGTTATCCCGCTGTCCGCCTCAAGCGAGGCTTTTAATTTGCCGTTGATCTGTATCACCAACCTAACTTTTTCTTCCAATATTCTTTGTTCATCATAGGTCGGCCAGTTCGTCAGCGTCAAGCTGGACTTTTTTCCAATCTCCTGCCAGAGTTCCTCGGTTAGATGAGGCGCAAATGGCGATAATAGAATTAAAAAAGTTTTCCATGATTGCTTGGAAATGCTTCTGGCATCCTCGAATTTATTCAATAAAATCATGAGCGCGCTGATAGCGGTGTTAAAATGCATTTTATCAATGTCATCGGTCACTTTTTTGATGGTTTTTTGGAGCAAAATGTCCACCGCCGCGGTATCTTTGGGAATGTCATTTTTATATCCCTTAAATTCATATACGCGATCAATGAAACGCCGGACACCCTTAATGCCGCTGGTTGACCAAGCAATCACCTGATCATAGGGGCCCATGAACATCTCATAGGTTCGCAGCACATCGGCGCCGTATTCATCGACAATGTCATCAGGATTTATAACATTGCCTTTGGATTTCGACATCTTTTGTCCGTCCTCGCCCAAAATCATACCATGAGACCGGCGACTCATATATGGCTCCGGAGTCGGCACAAAACCAAGATCGTATAAAAATTTGTGCCAAAATCTCGAATATAAAAGATGCAGGGTGGTGTGCTCCATGCCCCCGTTATAAAGATCGATCGGCATCCAATATTTCAATTTATCGATCGATGCGAATTCTTTTTTATTGTGCGGATCGCAATATCTTAAAAAATACCAGGAACTGCCCGCCCAGTTCGGCATGGTGTCGGTTTCGCGCTTGGCCTTGCCGCCGCACTTCGGGCAAGTGGTGTTCACCCAATCTTTAATGGCGGCCAGCGGCGATTCGCCCGTATCGGTCGGCTTATAATTTTCCACCTTCGGCAGCTCAACCGGCAATTGATCTTCAGGGACAGGGACAGCGCCGCAGTCTTTGCAAAACACGACCGGAATCGGCTCGCCCCAATAATGCTGTCGGCTAAAAACCCAGTCGCGCAGCTTGTAATTGACCGCGGATTTGCCAAATCCCTTTTCTTCAATCCAGGAAATGATCTTCGTCTGCGCTTCGGCAACATTTAATCCATTTAAAAAGCCGGAATTCACCAATTGGCCATCGCCGGAATAAGCCGCTGCTTCCGCATTACCGCCGGTAATCACTTCGACGACCGACAATTTATATTTCGCGGCAAAGGCCCAATCTCTGTCATCATGAGCCGGCACGGCCATGATCGCCCCGTAGCCGTAAGTCGATAGGACATAATCAGCGATCCAGATCGGAATCTCCTCGTCGTTTGCCGGATTGATCGCATAGCTGCCGGAAAACACACCGGTCTTTTCTTTGGCCAATTCCGTGCGCTCCAGGTCTGTTTTTTTTCGGGCGTCCAATTGATACTGGGTCACCGCTTCCTTTTGCTTCTTAGTCGTTATTTCCTTAACCAGCTTATGCTCCGGCGACAGCACCAAATAGGTGGCGCCGAAAAGCGTATCCGGCCGGGTGGTGAATACTTTTATTTTCTTATCCGAATCTTTTACCTTAAACTCAATATCAGCGCCATAGCTTCGGCCGATCCAATTTTTCTGTGCGGCTTTAATATTTTCCGAATAATCCACGGTTTCCAAATCCTCGATCAGCCGATCCGCGTATGCGGTAATCTTCAGCAGCCATTGTTCCATATCCCGCTTTTCGACTTGATGACCGCAGCGCTCGCAGGCGCCGTCGATCACTTCTTCATTGGCCAAGCCGATCTTGCATGACGGGCACCAATTGATCGGCATCTTCTGTTTATAAGCCAGCCCGTTTTCAAATAATTTTAAAAATATCCATTGAGTCCATTTATAATATTTTGGATCCGTGGTATTGATTTCTCTCGACCAATCAAAACTCAGGCCCAGGCTTTTTATTTGCGCGGTAAACTTTTTTATATTCTGGGCGGTGGCCAGGCGAGGATGAATGCCGGTTTTGATGGCGTAATTTTCAGTGGGCAATCCAAAAGCGTCCCAGCCGATGGGGAAAAGCACGTTATAGCCCTGCAGGCGCTTTTTTCTGGAAATGACATCCATGGCCGTGTAGCTTCTCGGATGACCGACATGAAGCCCTTGGCCGGAGGGATAAGGGAATTCAATCAAACAATAATACTTGGGCTTATCGGTCTGATTGAAATCATATGCTTTAAAAACCTCTTTTTCCTCCCAAAATTCCTGCCACTTTTTTTCGATTTTTTTATGATTGTATTTTTTCATACAATAGCGATGCTAATATACCCTTCGACTGCGCTCAGGGCAGGCAGGGATATTAGTATCGATGTTAAAAACTATCTTTATTCTACTCTTTCCAAACACTTTTTTCAAGGAAAATCATACTAACGCCAATCTGAAAAATTATCGCCGCAGACATTCTGCTTTTTTAACTTTTTAACTTAAAAAAGGACTCGTGGAGTCCTTTAAAAAAAATGTTACTTGAGAGACTCGATCGTCTTCCGTGTCTTGAGATGATCGAGCGCCCGGCGTTCGATGGCCTCGACTTGGGCCTGAGCGTCCGGATTGAACCTCTTGCCGGTGAGATTGAGAGAATCCGGAGCGGGAATACCCATGGCCACTCGCAGCGCGCGATCCATTGGCGCCGGCAGGCGGCTCAGAAACCGCTGCGCCGCATCCCGCGCGCAGGTGAGCTCTTCCGGATTCGCCTGATCAGAAGGTGTCTCCGAATCATTGAATTTTCGAACTCCTTTTTGGCCAGGGAAAGCCTCGATGAAGATTTTTTTGCCCTTGCTCTTAGCCATGCGATCCCCCTCTTTGGGCGACTTTGCCCAACAATTGAAAATATTATCATAAACGCGAGGTTGTGTCAAATGTCGAAAAAAACGGGTAATTAGAAAAATGAAAAACGATATTTAGGCAGCAGGCAAGAGGCAGCCTGCCTGACCGGCAGGCAGGGAGGCAGTAGCTTGACGCTTTACTATTGCCTATTGCCTATTGCCTTCTGCCTGTTGCCCTTCGTATCTCGTATCTCGTGTCTCGTGTCTCGTGTCTCGTGTTTCGTGTCTCCCGCCTACGCAAAGGCTTCGGCGGGCAAGCGCCTTTCGCCTTTCGAAAAATAAAAACAGAACTCTATGAAGTTCTGCGGTTTTTCTGACCAAACATTTTTTTTCCAAATTTTCTTTTTAAGAAATTAATGCCCACGACGGCCATCATCACACCGAGGGTGATCACGATCCAGCCAAGCTGATGCCAAAAAGGCGATGCCATGTTTTTCCTCCCTTATCAATATTATATGATATATTAAAACAGGCGACGATCTTTGTCAATATCCCTGATTGGCCCAAAAAGCCGACGATGAATCGGGCATAATCCGTATTGGGCGATTTTTTTCTGATGCAGCGGCGTGCCATAGCCTTTATGCTCATTAAACTCAAACTGTGGATACTGCTTTGCCAGCGCTGTCATTTCTCGGTCTCTCGCTACTTTGGCGATAATGGAAGCGGCACCCACGGTTATAAATTTATCATCTCCTTTTATAACATTTTCAAATGGAACGGGAAATTTAACTTTCGCGATCCGATCGACCAAAACATAATCAGGATATTGGCTCAAAGACGAAAAAGCTCGCTCCACTGCCAGCAAATGAGCGCTTTGCATACCCAGCTGATCGATTTCATGACTCTCGACTCTGCCGATGGCGTAACAAATTGATTGGGAGATGATTATTTCAAAAAAATCAACTCTTTTTTCCGGTAATATTTTTTTTGAATCTTTTATGCCTTTAAATACCTTCAGATTATCGACCGGCAAAATTACCGCGCCAACAAATAAGGGCCCGGCCCAGGCCCCTCTTCCGGCTTCGTCGATTCCAGCAATAAATTTATAGCCTTGCTGATGGAGTTTTTTTTCGTAATGCATGAAAATAAATTCCAAATCTCAAATCACAAATATCAAACAAGTTCCGAATGTCAATTTTCAAATGATCAAAAGCATTGTTTGGAATTTCGATCATTGGAATTTTGAATTTATTTGTTATTTAATAAGGTGATGACTCCTTCAATCTTTCCAAAGCAAGAACAAACGCCGCTCGGCGCATATCAATTTGATACTGGCCCGATTTCTCAAACACCTTATCAAAATTCTCATTCATTTTCTGACGCAGTCGCTCAAACACCTCTTCTTTCACCCATCTCTGTCCGTGAACATTCTGATACCATTCAAAATATGACACTGTCACGCCGCCGGCATTGGCCAGGACGTCGGGAATGACCTTAATTCCCTTTTCAAACAAAATCACATCCGCCTCGGGCGTCAACGGCCCATTGGCCAGCTCGAGAATAATTTTCGCTTTGATTTTATCAGCATTGTCCTGAGTAATCTGATTTTCGAGCGCCGCCGGGATTAATATTTGAACATCCAGCTCGAGCAATTGTTCGTTGGAAATATTTTCCGCCCCTTCGAAATTTTGAACAGTACCGCTCCTTTCTTTGTGCGCCGCCACCTGGGCGATATCCAGCCCATCGGCTTTATAAATACCGCCGCGCGAATCAGAAACAGCCACCACTTTCAGGCCGTCCTTTGAGCACAGCGCTGCCATCACTGATCCGGCATTGCCAAACCCCTGGATGGCGACTGTTTGATTTTCCGGCCGACGCTGCTCCATTTCCATTATCCTCTTGATCAGGTAATAGCCGCCCTGGGCGGTGGCAGTGTCTCTGCCTTCAGAACCACCGGCCTCAATCGGCTTTCCGGTAATAACTCCGGGAGTCAGCTCGCCTTTGATATTGGAATACTCATTAGCCATCCAGGCCATAATTTGCGGCGTGGTGTAAACGTCGGGCGCGGGCACGTCCTTATCCGGACCGATGTCATTGAATAAAGCGCTGGCATAAGCGCGGCTTAAATTTTCCAATTCCTTTTCCGAAAGAGTCTTAGGATCCACAGTCACGCCGCCTTTGCCGCCGCCGAGGGGCAAGTCCAGAACCGCGCACTTTATGGTCATCCAAAACGACAAAGCTTTGACTTCGTCTTTATCCACTTGCGGAAAAAATCGAACGCCGCCTTTAAACGGTCCCCGCCAATTATTATATTGAACTCGATACCCCTCAAAAAATTTCAAGCTGCCATCGTCCATTTTTACCGGCAAAGAAACCTCAATTAATTTTTGAGGCCTTTTTAGCGCTTCATGGACATTTTTATCCAAGTTGATTATTTTCGCAGCATTATCCAGCTGCCGCATGGCATTGTCAAAGGCATTACTCATACCCTAATTTTATTAAAAAATTATTAATCCTTTAAAAACTTAATCCCTGATTTTGAACTACTAGACGCTGTTATATATTTTCGTGGTTTTCAGTAGGTCCGGAACCCTCACATCTTTTTCATCCGATAATCCCTGATCGAACCGACAGTGTCGCCCTTGAGCTGCTGAATATATTGGTATGCCGACAGCGCCGCCTTCGCGCCCTCGCCCGCTGATGTTACCAATTGCTTAAACGGGCTGATCGTCACGTCGCCGGCAGCGAAAATTCCTTCCCGGCTTGTTTGGCATCCCTGATCAATAATGATCTGCTCCCGTTCATCCAGATCAACCAAGCCCTTGACCACCTCGGTTTGCGGCATAAAGCCGATTTCAATAAACAATCCTTTCAGGTCGACCGCTTTGGTTTCATTTGTCTTATTATTTAAAACTTCAACTTTTTCCAAAAATTTATCGCCCGTGATCTTTTTCACTTCGGAGTTCCACCTGACTTCGATTTTACCTTGCTTTTCCAAATCGTCGATCGCATCGATTAACACTTGCTCGGTTTTTTCATTAAAAGCGTCGCGACGCACAAACAAATAAACCTTTTCTGTGATTTTCGCCAAATACTCGGCCGCGTCTAATGCGGAATTGCCGCCGCCGATAACCCCGACAACCTTGTTTTTAAAAAGCGGGCCGTCGCAAGTGGCGCAGTAGGAGACACCTTTGCCCAAATATTCCTTCTCGCCTTCGACTCCGAGCTTTCGATGGGAAAGTCCGAATGCCAAAATCACGGTCCGGCCGTGATATTCTTTTTCATCAGTGGCAACAGTAAATATGTCTTTTTCTCTTTTTATCTGTCTGACCAGGGCGAATTCAATGTTTGCGCCCCATTTCTCTGCCTGCTTTTGAAATTTCTTCATTAATTCAGGGCCGAGAATGGAAATTTCTCCGGGCCAATTTTCGATTTCATCGGTCGTGGACGCTTGGCCGCCAATATCTTTGGTTAAAACCAATGCCTTTAGCTCTCTTCGTCCGGCATAAATGGCAGCGGTCAGGCCGGCCGGTCCGCCACCGATTATTACGACGTCATAGATATTTTTGTTTAGCATATTTCATCATGGAACACATAGCACATAGCAAAGAGCAAAGCCAAAAATTTCAATTTGTTATGTGTCAGGTGACAGAAAAAAAAAGGACGCATTGCGCCCAAATTTAATTATACTAATGCTTCGAGCTTGTCTTTTAAATCATCTTTTCCGTGAACACCATGCAAAGTTTCCTTGACTTGGCCGTCCTTAAAAATAATCAATGTCGGAATGCTCATAATTTCGAATTTTTCCGACATTTTCGGATTCTCATCGACATTGAGCTTGCCGACTTTTATGTTTTTTCCTTCCAGGTCATTAGCGAGCGCTTCGACGATCGGTCCCTGCATCTGGCAAGGGCCGCACCAATCAGCGAAAAAGTCGACTAAAACCGGGCCTTCGAATCCGAGGACTTCTGATTCGAAATTATCATCAGAAAATTTTATTTCTGCCATATTATTATAAGCGAGACGAGCAAGACGAGCGAGACCAGCCTTTGCGTGAAGCCACGGCTGGCACGCAAGCGCGACAAGTAGGTAAAACCCACATCACAAATTCCAAATATCAAACAATTTTTAAAAGTCTAATGATCAAAATTCCAAACTTTGTTTTTTTCCATTTGAAACTTGAAGCTTATTACCTATTTGTTATTTGGTTTTTGTCCTTCGGCTCCGAAGCCTGAGCCTCTGCGCTCAGGCTCGAGGAGTGCTTGTTTTTTAATTTATTACTTGTCTGGTTTTTTTACTTTCTTGCTTGTCTGGCTTTATTTTTATTTAAGACTATTTTATTATATATCTTTGGCCGCAGTGAAGGCAATAGCTGGAATCCACCGTCGCATTTGACATTCTATCATTATTTTCAAAACTTAAATCACGCGCTTTTGTTCTCTTTCACGATAAATATCAAGCGTATCGCCGACTTGGATTTCGACTTGACCGATAAAGTGCATGCCCGCTTCCTGACCTTTTTGAACGTCGGTTACTTCTTGCTTACCAGATTGAAGTTCCGAGATTTTGCCCAAGCCGACAAACTCGTCTTTTCTGAACACGGCGGCCTGAGCATTCGCCTCGACTTTTCCAGAAATAACCTTGCCGCCGATGATTTGCCCCTTATCTGTTTTTCTGAACAAAGCCAGGACCTCGATCTTACCCAAATCATCCCGGATGATGATTGGCTTGATCAATTCATTCAGCTTGGATTTAACTTCATCAATCAATTCGTAAATTATTTTGAATGTTTTGATTTTTATGCCTTTATCCTGCGCCAAAATTTGCGCGGCCGAAGAGGGCAACACATTAAACCCCAAAAGCAACGCATTGCTGGCTTCGGCGGTTTGGACGTCGGATTCGGTAATGTTGCCCAGTCCTTTAGCGACAATATCGATTTTAATATCTTGATTTTCCAATTTTTCCAAAGATTCAATGATCGCCTCTTGAGACCCCAGCACGTCGGTTCGTAAAATAATACTCAGCTTGGTCACCCCGGCCCGATCGGATTCTTGTTCCGGTTGTTGAACCGATATAAATTGTTCTTGTTTTGATAATTTATAATAGTCCGCTTTTCTTTTAGCCTTTTTCACATCTTCAGTCACTTCAATCACGTCGCCGACTTTCGGGGCGACTTTAAAACCAATGATCTGAACCGGCACCGACGGGTCCGCTTGGCTTATTTCGTCCCCTTTATAATCCTTCATTGCTCTGATCTTGCCGTAATATACCCCCTCATCGGTTAAGGCGTCTCCTTTTTTCAGCGATCCGTTTTTGACCAGCACCGTGGCCACCGGACCCAAGTTTTCATCGATATGAGATTCCACGATAGCGCCGATGAATTGACCGTTTGGATTGGCGACAATGCGTTCCTGTTCCAAATCCGCGACCAATAACAATTGGTCGAGCAATTCGTCAATACCGATATTTTGTTTGGCCGAAATCGGAGCGACAATCGTTTTTCCTCCCCATTCTTCCGGCAATAAATTGTATTGAGTCAATTCCTGTTTGACTTTTTCGACATTGGCTTCGGGCAAATCAATCTTATTGATAGCGACGACAATCGGCAGTCCGGCATCTTGAGCTATTTTAAGCGCTTCAACTGTTTGCGGCTTAATGCCGTCATTGGCGGCAATGATTAAAATGGCGATATCAGCCACTTTTGCCCCTCGCGAGCGCATGGCCGTGAAAGCTTCATGCCCGGGAGTGTCGATGAACGTGATTTTTCTCCCCTTTTTCACAACCTGATATGCGCCTATGTGCTGGGTAATGCCGCCGGCTTCGCCTTCCATGACATTGGTTCGTCTGATGGCGTCGAGCAGTTTGGTTTTGCCGTGGTCAACATGTCCTAAAACGACAATGACCGGCGGACGCGGCGCCAGATCGGTTTCTTTTTCGATGACATCTTTAACGCGCTGCGCTTTGTCCACCACCTGTTTCTCCTCCAACTCCGAATGCTCCATTTCCACGGGTTGGAATCCCAAATCTTCCGCGATAATAGCTGCGGTGTCGTAATCGATGCGCTGATTGACCGAGGCCATCACGCCGCTTTTCATTAATTCAGCGATCAGCTCGGTTACGGGCATATTTAAGAGCATGGCGAATTCGCGCACGGTCAGCACCGGAGGTATTTTTACTTCGCCCTTTTCATTTCCATCTTTTTTATCGGCGGTCTCTTTACCCTTCAAATATTTTTCTTTTTCAATTTGCTGTTTTTCAAAATTTCGCCAGGCAACCATAATCTGCTGAGCCAATTTGTCATTAACTTTTATCGCCTTTCTCCCAATATCAAAACCGAGCGTCGGCAATTTTTCCAATAGCTCGGAGGTCGGGACTTTTAAAATTCTGGCTAACTCAGTGACATTCATGGGAGTTTTCCTTTCACTTGTTGATTATTCGATTAAAAAGTTTGCTTTTATTTTAGCAATTTTTCAAAATAATGTCAATTTACGGTTATCGCAGTATCAACGGATAAAATAAAAAAGACCAAACGAATTATCGCTTGGTCTTACCAGCGCCGTGCCGCGCTGATGCGGAAAGCTTGCCTCAGTTTCGCCGATTCCAGCGCCTCTCTGCGCTGGGGCGAATAAAACGAATCGAGCCGCAATTTCAGATCAATTCCCTGCTCACGGGCCATCGCCGTCGTGTACACGACGCGATCGCCGATCAAATGCCGATAGCAGTCGCGGGCCACGTCCATCTCGTAAAAGAAGGCCAGCGGTTGCTCCGCTCTTTTGAGCGACAACACCGCGGCGATAACCGCGCGATTTTCCGCCGCTTGCTCCGCCGGCATCAATCGTTCCGGATAATTGGCCAGCAACTGGAAAAAATGGTATTGCGCGCGGCTAAGAAATTGGGGTTCGATATTTGTCGGCAACCGGTCGCGCTCCATTTTTTCCATCATGAAATCGCTAAAACCGAAGGCCGAAAGGCGAATGGCCACGATGGCCTTTGATCCGTCGGGAGAAATCTCCACCTCAACGACTTCCATGCCGTCGATGTATTCATGAATGTCATCGACATTCAGCTCAACGCCTTCGAAGCTGCGGAGCTGATGGCCGCTTTTGGTTTTGAATGCCCGGCTTTGACCGATCATTGCTCCGCGCATGGCGCGCTGACCGCCGACGTTATGGCCACAGACACTGCGGCTGGACGGAAATACCATGTGGCCGGCGATGGTCAGGCCGTTATGGGCCGCCAACTCAAGCGACCGCACCGCGATCAGCAGCCGGTTGAATTTTCCCTCGAGATCATTGCCCGGGGAAATCACCGGCAGCTCCCGATATAGGGGTTGTCGATATGCGCGGCAGACCGACTTGACGGCCAGCAGCACTTCTCTGACCGCCTTTGAAGAAACTCCATTGTCACGACACCAGTGTGGGAATTCCTTGGTGAAGCGATACTCTGTTTCACCGGTGATGTTATCTTTCCAAACGTATGACAACGCGTCGTTATTGACCACCTCCTCGATGATCGAGTAGCCGGTCAAAAAATCGTTGCCGCTGATGATCATTTCCGCGATGCCGTGAAATTCCTGCTTCTGATTCCGAATAAGCAGGTCGTACAGCGAGCTAATGCAGCTGCAAACAAGCACCACGGCGAATAGCTCTGTGTCCGGCTCAGCGGTGATCAGATTTTCGGCCCAGGCTCGGCTGACCGGTAAACGGTCGATTTTTTCACCATATCCGGTCAGTTTATTGTCCTCGGAAATCAACTTTCGTTGTCGAAGCAGCTGCCTGATGCGCGCGAATTCGTCGCGATCGATATCACCGATCGGATCGAGTTCGTCAAGCGAAATATCGAGCCGCGCGCAAATCAACGCCACTTGCTCCAAATCCCCGCCGAGCACGAATTCCGGCAACTGGGGCCGGAGTTCTTCGAAAATAATCGACCGATGGGTCAAAATAATAACCGATCCCCCATTGACTCGGCCGATCACTCGGCCGGCCATTTGCAGAATGTCGTTATTTGACAAACTGACCTTTTCGAGCACCTTGACTCCGGAATGAACGACCTGCCGAAAAGTTTCGTCCTGAATGATGACGGTGTCCAACCCGGAAATGTTCAGCGATGAAGATCCGGCCGCGGTCATGAAGATCAAAAACGGCCGCTCGATCTCTCCCCGCAAGTACTTTCTGAGCTTTTTGGCGTTCTCGCCGCCGTGATAAAAATCAACATGCAGCCCGGCGGTCTTCGCGTATTTATCGGCGAAAACCTCGGCTTCTCGCCTGGTTGGCACGAACACCACCGATCCGCGCTTATGTTGAATGATGTCGTTGAGGCCACCCTGGCTCGAGAGATAATACTCGACCGGCGACAGCTGAGTTTGAATGCCAGAGCGGTAAAACCATGAAGCGCGCGACGCAAACTCCAGCACCTTAACGCTCGCCTGCTTTTCCGGATCGCTGATCGCGCAAGCCAAAATCTTGCTGGTGCCGAAATATTTCGAGAAAAGATCGGAATCAATCGTCGCCGACATCCAGCACACGGTGATACCCAGCTTTTTGGCCAAAGCCATGGCCACTTCCAAATGCTCTGACGTTTGATGAATCTCATCGATAATGATAATGTCGTTTTCGGAAAAAATACCAGCCTTCAAATAGTGCATGGCCACGCCGCTGGTGATCACCAGAACGTCAGAACGCCATGTTTTTTCCGTGGCTTCCTCTTCCCGATTGACGACATCGAAGCTGAAATTTTCGCCAAACAAAGTCTGAGCGATCTGCCTGACGAAAAATGTCTTCCCGGTTCCGGTTCCGGCGACAATTCCCCAGGGGTATTGGCACCGGGCCATTTCTTCGAGATCCTGATTGAAATGCTCTTTCAGAAAAGTCGACACCTCCCCGTTTTCGAAAATTGCTCTGATCGTTTCGCAATGACTGCGCATCGGACAGATCACCGCCAACCGACGAATTTGAGACACCGCTTTGTTCCTTTCCCTTATGTTTTATGCTTTTAAATGTTCAAGCTCAGTCTTAAATTATATCAAATTCAATCATTTTTGTCAATATTTTATGCAAATTTAGACAAGGACTTGCAATTTACCGATAAATATGTCAAAATAGTTGAGCATTGGAGAATATAAGCCTGCGTCTTGCCAAGTTAGACAGCCTTGAATATATTTCGGCCAGGGTATGTAACAACATATTCGAAACCGAAAAATCTCTCTCCTCTATATTCTTTGCTGAGGCCTGGCCTGGACGCAGGCTTTTATTTAATTACTTGTTGAATTTGATTTATGGCAATCATCGACACTTACGTGGTTTCCGCCCAGCGGCCACAATTATACATATGACCAAGTATTTTTTCATCTTCGGCCGGACACCGAATTTATCCAAGGTTGAATTGGAAAGCGTGTTTCGCGGTGAATCGATAGAATTTAAAAAAGTGATTTTCAGTCACAATGTTTTTGTGATCGAATCGAAAAATAAAATTCCCACTGATTTGTTTGGCCGGCTCGGCGGCAGTGTCAAGTTCGGCCAGATAATCTTTGAATCCGAGCAATTGAAGCCGGAAGCGCTGATCGAATTGTTAAATATTAACAAGCAAAAAATCACCTTTGGTTTAAGCAATTATTCAAATCAAAATTTTAATGTTCGCCGGCTCGGATTGGAATTGAAAAAACTGATAAAACAAAAAGTTTCCTGCCGATTCGTCAGCCCGAAAAGCAATGAATTATCCGCTGTCGCCGTGACTAAAAACAAACTGATAACTGTCGGAACAGAGCTGTGCTTTTTTCATCTGCACGGTATGTTTATGACAGGCAAAACTCTGGCGGTTCAAAACTTTGAACGCTGGAACAAACTCGACTATGGCCGACCGGAATTTGATCCCAAGATCGGCATGCTCCCCCCGAAAATAGCGCAAATTATGATCAATTTGATCCCTCAAAAAACAAATAATCTCTGGGATCCTTTTTGCGGATTTGGCACAATACCGCAGCAAGGAGCAGTATCCGGATTTGAAAAAATCATCGGTTCGGATAAAAATCTGGAAACCGTGGTCAAAGCTCAAAAAAATATCGATTGGTTGAAAAAAACATTTAAAATCAACTCTCAAATACAACTGCTGACGCATGATATCCTAAAAATTTCACGAACCGATCTTTCATTTTTGCCCGATGCGGTGGTCACTGAACCGTTTTTGGGCAAGCCTCTTTCCGGCAGGGAAAAAAGAATTGATCTGGATAAAATAAAAAAAGACCTTGAGGAACTCTATTTTCAGACCTTTGAAAAATTTCAGCGTTTGTTGGCGCCGAGCCACTCAATCGTCTTCATTTTTCCAAAATTTAAATTTGGTAAAACCGTGATATGCCTGAACATCGACAATCGGATCATCGGACTCGGGTACAAACTCATCGAGGATCAGGATTATACCAGACCGACTCAACATTTAATCAGAAGAATCACGGTTTGGCAAAAAACAAACAAATAATCTGGCCATGAATTAATATTGAAAAACGCCGTTATCAACGGCGTTTTTTTATTTTTTTCGGCGATGGGATCGTTTTACGGTTCTGCTCGGAGCGCGACCGAGAGATGATCTGACCGATTCGACTATCCGACTGATCTTTGATTTGGCTCGCTTCAGCGCCAGCTCCTCAAACAATAATGACCAGCAAGACAGCTGGAAGGTTGAATACCAGGCCCCGAATAAAACCGTAACTATCAAGAGCATGACCACGGCCAAACCAGCGGCGATCAGCGCGCCTTTTTGAGCCAAAGCAAAACTCAGCAACATATAAACCAAAACGAGTGGGACGCCCAAAATAAAGACGGTGATGAGATAAGCAATGGTGACTATAACCACGATTGCAAATAAAATCAAAGCCATTTCCAAATTAATCACGATATTTCGGATAAATATGTGCCAAGCCAAACCGATGCTAGAAAACAATTTTTTTCCGCGAAGAACAATGAAGGCCGTGCCATAAATGGTGAGATAATAAATGATCAACGCACCGAATATCAAAATAGCGGCGAAAAGGAAATATAGAAAATAATCGATCACCCCGATCGGATTAACTTTTATCAACAATGAAAACAGATAGCCGATAAAAACAAATGCTCCGAAAAAAATAACTTTGGTTAATATATTGAGGCATAAAACCGTCCAAAATTTTTCTATCCCCGACTGAAAAGCCTGTTTTAATGAAATTTTCTTGCCCAAATCAATGGTAATGGCCGATTTCACCAGGCCGGCTTGAGAAATAATCGACATAAAAAGAAAAAACAAGAGCAGGCAGGCAAAAGCCACAGTTAAAAGCAACATGAATGAGAAGGTCAAACCGCCGCCGGTCCACCAATCTTTGAGGAATGACCATTTGAAAATATCAAGCAAACCAACTCCTAAAAAATCTTTGGTGATAAACACGAAGTCGCGGCCGGAAAATCCGGTGTTGAAGTTGCTCATTATTGATTCATACACCGTCTCGTTGCTCAAAAACGCGGCAAAAAAACCCAAGAACCAAAGCCACTTATTTTTCCAGCTGATTTTCCAGGCCCTTTTTAAAATAAGGCGATAAAGAGGCATATTTTTATTTTTATTTCAGTAATTACTAAAATTAACTTGACTTCAAGCTAATTTTATTATATCAGAGGTAGAATTTTATGCGAAAAAGTTATTAACAAATGAAAATCATTGATTATCGGCCGGCAGTAAATAAATTACGTTGGGCACCGGCGCGGAATTTGTCAGATAATGCAGATCCTCGGTTTCGACAGCTAACCCAGTCGATGTGCCGCCGTCGAGATTGATGGCCGAATGAATTTTCAATTCGGAAGCGATTAGCCAATCGGCCAGATCATGCAAGCTGATGTATAATTCGGAGATGACCATGTAAATTTGACCCCGTTCATCCGCGGCCAACACAGTGCGTCTGGCAGTTTGACCGCTATCCTGCTCGATTTTGTTTTGGCCGTTCCAAACTAAAGTTGGAAAAGTCTGCAAGCCATACTCGATGCTTTCAGCGGCATTAAAATTTTGAGCGGGCAGATACCTGAGGCTGGGCCCGGCGTCATCAATTAACAGCATGCCCGTATACCCGTTTTTCCCATCGGTGCTTAACTTGCCAAACTCCAGATCGCCAACCCGCAGATAACCGGTTGATTGATAATTCTCGTCAAAGTACCCGCCGTTAATGACTAATACCGCGGCTTTGCCCTTAGACTTTAAAGCCTCGCGCCACTGGCCGACAGTAAGCGGCTGCTCGCCTTGCGCCAGCGCCCAATCGTATTTTGATATATCGACCTTCACCACGGTGATCAAATTTTGCTCCGCGTCGATAAATTGCTTAATCCTCATCCCTTCGGCCGCGCTGGTCCAATCTATGAAATCCGGCTTAGAAATTTCGTCGATGTGGTTGATCAAGCTTTGATTTTGCTGCGGATATTCATATTGACAAGCGCAGCAGATGACGATTGAGAATATGCTGATCATTATAATTTTTCTCATAATAAAAAAGCTGCTCAACGCAGCTTAATTAATTTTTATGTCAGCTTGAGCTGGCCGGTGATTTTGCTTTTCACCATTATTTTTATCCATCAGTCTCATAAATTCGTCGCGTTCAATCGTTTCTTGGCTAATCAGTCTCTCCACGATTTCTTCCAGTTTTCGCCGGTGATCATGAATGATCTTTTGCGCCGTCTCGACCGCTTGTTTAATCAATCCATCGATTTCGCGGTCAATTGTTTCGGCCACTTTTTCGCTGTAGTTCCTTTGCTCCCTGATATCTCGGCCTAAAAATACCAGCTCCTCTTTTTCACCGTATACCCGGGGAACCAAATTTTCGCACATGCCGAATCGGGTGATGATATCGCGAGCCAGCTCGGTCGCCCGCTTCAGATCGCTCGAGGCGCCGGTAGTCACTTCTCCAAAAATCAATTTTTCCGTGGTATGGCCAGCCAGCAACACCGCCAAATCATTGATGAATTCCGACCGCTTATGAAGATGCCTGTCTTCAACGGGCATTTTCAGGGTGTACCCGGCAGCCTGTCCCCTGGAGACAATTGATACTTTTTGAACCTGATCAGTGCCGGGCAAAAGATGCGCCACCAACGCATGGCCGGCTTCGTGATAAGCCGTGACCTTTTTTTCATCATCGGAAAAAGCCCGGCTCTTTCTTTCGGGACCCAATATGACTTTTTCGATGCTATTTAAAACATTATCCAGATTGATTTGCTTTTGATTTTTTCTGGCGGCTAAAATCGCCGCTTCATTCAATAAATTGGACAAATCGGCTCCGGAAAAACCCGGAGTGCGCATGGCAACTTTGTTCAAGTCGACATCAGCGGCAAACGGCTTGCCCTGAGCATGCACTTTTAATATCTGCTCTCTGTCCTTTATATCCGGCATGTCTAAAACAACTCGGCGATCAAAACGGCCCGGTCGCAGCAAAGCCGGATCCAGCACATCAGGGCGATTGGTCGCGGCCATAACGATCACGTTGGCATTGGGGTCGAATCCGTCCAGTTCGACCAGTATTTGATTTAATGTCTGCTCGCGTTCATCGTGAGAGCCGCCCAAACCGGCGCCGCGCTGACGGCCGACCGCGTCGATTTCATCAATAAATATTATGCACGGCGCGTGCTTTTTGGCTTTTTTAAATAAATCCCTGACTCGCGACGCGCCCACGCCGACAAACATTTCCACAAATTCAGACCCGGAAATGCTGAAAAACGGCACGCCGGCCTCACCGGCCACCGCTTTGGCCAATAATGTTTTACCGGTGCCGGGCTGGCCGATCAACAGCACGCCTTTGGGAATTTTGGCTCCCAAATCCAAAAACTTTTTCGGAAACTTTAAAAATTCCACCACTTCCAGCAGTTCTTCTTTGGCTTCTTTAACCCCGGCCACGCTTTTAAAAGTTATTCTGTTTTTACCTTTGGATACGAATTCTCTGGCTTGGCTTTGCCCAAAGCTCATCGCCTTGGTGTTGGCTCCCTGCACCTGGCGCATCATAAACCAAACAAAGGCGACTATCAACAGCACCGGCAGCAAATAAGGAAAAATCGTTCCGGACCAATAGGCCCAGCCCCTTTCTTCAACCACCTCGATCGAAAGATTTTGCAATTTCGCCGAATCGATGCCGTAATTTTTAAGCAGTTCCGAAAAATTTTCCTGAGGCTCTTTTCGCAAGCGCTGTTGCTTGGAGTCTTTTAAGGTTATTAGAATATTCGATCCTTGAACTTCAATTTTCTGAATTTCTTCCTGATTGATTTCGTTAATCATTCTGACGACATCGATCTGCTCCACTTCCTGGGATGATAAATTGTACATGCTGAAAATAGCGGCCATGATCACCAGCGCGATAACAAACACCGTAATGTTTTTAGCGATGCTTTTTTTCATATGTCAATTTATTAATTGAATTAATCTTTTTTCTGATAACCGGTGCCGGCGGGTATCAGCTTGCCGATGATCACGTTTTCTTTCAACCCCTCCAAATGATCGATTTTTCCGGTAACGGCGGCATTGATTAAAACCTTGGCCGTTTCCTGGAAAGACGCGGCGGATAAGAAGCTTTTGGTGGTTAAAGACACTTTGGTAATGCCCAGGAATATTTCCTCCGCCAAGGCCAGCTTGCCGCCCTTGGCTACCTGGTGATTCGCTTCCTCAAGTTCGGCTTTTTCGACAATTTCCCCTTCCAATAAGTATGTGTCGCCCGGATCGGTAATGTACACGCGGGAGAACATCTGTCTGGCGATGACCTCCACGTGCTTGTCGTTTAGCTTTTGTCCTTGCGAGGAATAAATATATTGAATTTCGTTAAGGATGTAACCCTGAACCGCTTCTTTGCCTTTGAGCGTATACAACTCTTCCAAATTAACGCTGCCTTCGCTCAGTTGGTCTCCCTTTTTGACCTCGGCGCCGTCTTTGACCCAAAGAGTGATGCCGGATGGAATGACATATTCCTTTTCTTTTTTAATATTGTTGACGACTTCAATCGAATTTTCCTTAATGTGGACTTGGCCGTCTCTGACCGCCTTAACTTTCTTTTTGCCTTCGGTGAAAAGAATTTCGCCCTGCTTAACCTGGCCGCCGTCTTTAAATTTGACATCAACTTTTTCCCGATCTTTAAAATGATATTCTTCTTTTTCCTCATCAAGGAACTCTATGCGCAGCGTTCTCTCACCAAAAGCGGTTTGCGCGATAATCTCGCCTTTGGGCCCCTGTATCACTCTCGGTTTTTCGATAATTCTCACCGTGCCGTCCGCTTCACTGAGCAATGCTTTCTTTTTGGGCGGGCGCGCTTCGAAAATTTCTTCGACACGCGGCAAACCTTGAGTGATATCCTGACCAGCCACACCGCCGGTATGGAAGGTTCTCATGGTCAGCTGAGTGCCGGGCTCGCCGATGCTCTGAGCGGCGATAATGCCCACGGCCGTGCCAAAATCGACTATCCGATTATAGGCCAAATCAAAACCATAACATTTTTGACATAACCCGCGGCTCAATTTGCAGCTGAGCGGCGTTCGGACTTGAGCCCGCTCAATATCGATACTTTCAATATCTCGAGCAATTTCCGGCGTGACGATTTCACCGGCTTTAACGATAGCTTTGCCGGTTTTGGGATTTTTTAAATCAGCCAGCAGCATCTTGCCGGTAATTCTGGCGGCCAAAGTCTGGCCCATGGCCTCTGATTCCTGTTTCGTGAATATTCTGCCATCGGTATCGCCGCAATCTTCTTTCAAAATCACCACGTCCTGAGCGACATCGACCAATCTTCGGGTCAAATATCCGGCATTGGCCGTTCGCAGTGCGGTATCGGACAATCCTTTTCGGGCGCCGTGAGTAGAAATATAATATTCAAGCACTGAAAAGCCTTCTTTGAAATTGGCCTTGACCGGCAGCTCGATGATTTGTCCGGCCGGATTGGTCACCAAGCCCTTCATACCCATCATCTGCGTCAGCTGGCCCCAGGAACCTCTGGAGCCGGAAGTGATCATGGTATAAACCGGACCGTCCTCGTTAAGCGATTTTTGACTAACCTGGACAATTTTATCTTTAATATCAGTCCAAATTTCAATCACTTTGCTGTAACGCTCATCCTCAGTCAGGAGGCCGCTTTCGTATTGCTCCTGCACCTCATCGACTCGCTGGTTGCCTTCCCTGATCAGATCTTTCTTACCTTGAATTTCCGGCAGATCATCCATGCCCCAAGAGTAGCCGGATCTGGTGAGCTGAGCAAAACCTAAACTTTTAATATCATCCAAAAATTCAGCTGTTTTTTCAAAACCGTATTTTTCCAGCGCTAAACTGGTAATCTGTCCCAATTTCTTTTTATCAATCAATTCATTGTAAAAATTCAATTTTTCCGGCAAATGTTGATTGAATATCACTCGACCGATCGTTGTTTCTATTCGTTTATCTTTCAACTTAGAATTCAGCTCCGGCGAGTACGCCACTTGAATGACGATTTTTTCCTGCAGACCGATTTTACCCAGGTCATAAGCCATTTTGGCTTCTTTGGTATCCACGAAATGCTTCGGGTGTTCGAATTCTTTCATCAATGTCAGATAATAGCAGCCCCAAACCATATCCATGGTCGGCACCGCCACTGGCATACCGGTCGCCGGCTTCAGCAAATTTCTAATTGACAGCATGCGATCGCGGGCTTCGGCCTTCGCTTCCTCGGTCAACGGCACGTGAACGGCCATTTGGTCGCCGTCAAAGTCAGCGTTGAAGGCGGAACAAACCATCGGATGAAGCTGTATGGCCTTGCCCTCAATCAACACCGGTTGAAATGCTTGAATACCCAGCCGATGAAGGGTCGGGGCGCGGTTTAGCAATACGTGCGCTCCTTTCACAATGTCTTCGAGGATGTCCCAAACCTCCGGGCGATCGGATTCGATAAAACGATTGGCGCTGCGAATATTATGAACCAGTTCCTCTTTTATCAATCTGGAAATTATAAAAGGCTTAAACAGCTCCAGCGCCATTTTTTTCGGTAATCCGCATTGGTGAAGCTTCAGATGCGGCCCCACCACGATCACGCTTCGGCCGGAATAATCGATTCTTTTTCCCAGCAGATTTTGTCTGAATCGGCCTTGTTTGCCTTTAAGGTAATCGGCGATCGACTTCAAATTCCTTTTCTGACCGGTAGAAGCGGTTGTGGTTTTGGTCTTGCGCGCGGAATTATCAATCAGCGCGTCCACCGCTTCCTGCAGCATTCTCTTTTCATTTCTGGTAATCACTTCGGGAGCGCGCAATTCGATCAATCGTTTCAATCGGTTGTTTCTGCTGATAACACGGCGGTACAAATCATTTAAATCCGAAGTGGCGAATCGGCCACCATCGAGCGGCACCATCGGCCGGAGATCGGGCGGAATTACCGGAACAGCTTTAAGCACCATCCATTCGGGTTTGATGTTGTTTCTTTTCAAGCTCTTGAATAATTTAACGCGATTGATCGCTTTTTTCTTTTTCGTGACTTTTTCCTTCTTAATTTCAGCTTCCAGGCGCTTGATCATCTGATCCAGATCAACCTTTTCCAGCAATACTCTTATCGCCTCAGCGCCGATGCCGGCGTCAAAAATATGTCCGTACTTTAAAGATAAATCCTGATAAACATTTTCCGGCAAAATCGCCATTGGCTCGAGATCTTTCAGGTCTTTTTGGTTTTTTTCAAAACTGTTATCAAGTCGCTCCAGCTCCTTTTCTTTCCATTTATTGATTTCCAGCAGCTTTTGCTTTTTTTCCTTTTCATTTAGCTGTGAGGAATTCTTGGTGGCGTTTAATTGAGAAACAAACTGAGCTTCAATAGATTTTTGCCTTGATTTATATTCCTTCTTCAAATTTTCCAGCTCTTCCTTTTTGGCTTCCTCGTCCACATCGGTAACGATAAAATTGGCAAAGTAAACAATTTTTTCCAATTTTTGAATGGAAATATCCAAAATCAAACCGATTTTTGAAGGCACGCCGCGGAGAAACCAAATATGAGTGACCGGGCTGGATAATTCAATGTGTCCCATTCTTTCTCTGCGAACAATGGCTCTGGTGACTTCGACTCCGCACTTATCGCAAATGATGCCGCGATACCTGATCTTTTTATATTTGCCGCAATAACATTCCCAATCTTTTGAGGGGCCGAAAATCTTTTCGCAAAACAAACCGTCTTTTTCCGGTTTTTGCGTTCGATAATTTATGGTTTCCGGCCGAGTCACCTCGCCATGAGACCAAGAAGTAATCTCTTCCGGCGAAGCCAATTTAAGCCGGATTGAATCAAAGTCTCTTATTTTTAACGCTTCAGACATACTATTGAAGTATTATTGATTAATTGAAATTATGTGGCGTTGTTTTATTATCCCTTTCTTCATCGACATCTATCGGTTTGCCTGCACTGAGCAATTCCACTTCCAGACACAAGCCTTTCAATTCTCTAATTAAAACATTGAAAGATTCCGGTACGTTCAATCTTTTTATAGATTCTCCCTTTATGATGGATTCATACGCTTTAGCTCGACCAAGCACATCATCCGATTTAATGGTTAGGATTTCCTGCAATGTATTGGCCGCGCCATAAGCCTCGAGCGCCCAGACTTCCATTTCACCGAAGCGCTGACCGCCGAATTGCGCCTTTCCGCCCAGCGGCTGCTGAGTGATCAGCGAGTACGGGCCGATCGAGCGTTGATGAATTTTATCCTCGACCATGTGATTGAGCTTCAATATATAATTATATCCTACGGTTATTTTATGATCGAAAGGCGCTCCGGTTTTCCCGTCGTACAAAGTCAATTGGCCATTTTCCGGATAACCGGCTGCCTTTAATTCCTTTTTAATAATATCTTCGGCAATGCCGTTAAACACCGGCGTGGCCACCGTATAGCCCAATTTATGCGCGGCTAATCCGAGATGTGTTTCCAGCACCTGCCCCAGATTCATACGGGAGCAAATGCCCAGCGGCGTTAAAATGACGTCAATCGGAGTGCCGTCTTCCAAGAACGGCATATCTTCGATCGGCACGATTTTGGAAATAACTCCTTTATTACCGTGTCGGCCGGCTAATTTGTCGCCAACTTGGATTTTTCGCAGATTGGCAATGGAGACCTGTATCGATTTGATCACCCCCGGCGGCAATTTATCGCCGTTTTCCTGGGAAAATATTTTCACGTCAACCACTTTGCCTTGTTCACCGTGTTCCAAGCGCAATGATGTGTCGCGAACGTCTCTGGCCTTTTCCCCAAAAATGGCTTTAAGCAATTTTTCTTCGGCGGATAATTCAGTTTCACCCTTGGGTGTAATTTTTCCCACCAAAATATCGCCGGATGAAACCACCGCGCCGATTCTAACAATGCCTTCGGCATCGAGGTTTTTTAATTTTTCTTCTGAAATATTAGGAATGTCCGCCGTTACCTGCTCTGGACCGAGCTTGGTATCGCGAACGTCGATGATATGATTATCAATGTGTACCGAGGAAAAACGATCATGATGAACCAGCCGCTCGGAAATGATGACGGCGTCTTCATAATTATTGCCTTCCCAGGCCATGTAAGCGACCAGCACGTTCTGTCCCAGCGCGAGTTCTCCGCGATCGGTGGAAGGGCCATCAGCCAAAATTTGCCCCTTTTTAACGTTTTCATCAATATGAATTATCGGTCGTTGATTGATTGAGGTTGAAGCGTTTGAGCAATCGAATTTTCTCAGACGATAAACACGCACGTTACCGTCTTTTTCCAAAATGTCGATTTGAGAAGCGTTAAGCGCGACGACAACGCCTTCTTTTTCGGCAATGATCACGTGCCCTGAATCGCGGGCCGCTTTCTCTTCCACTCCGGTACCGACTATCGGCGCTTGCGGGTTAACGGTCGGCACAGCTTGGCGCTGCATATTCGTGCCCATTAAAGCTCTGACCGCGTCGTCGTGCTCCAAAAACGGAATCAGTGACGTGGCCACGCTGACAATCTGGTTGGAGGCGACATCAATGTAATCCAATCGAAATGTATAAGCCACGCTCGGTTCCCCGTACATGCGGACATTGGCTCGTTTTTTCAAAATTTTTCCATTTTCATCGGTTTGAATGGTGGCCGAAGAAGTGACTGATTTTTCTTCCTGAATCGCATTCAGATATACCACCTCGTCACTGACGATCGAATCGACAGCAGCCAAAATGTCCGCTGCCGGAATAATGGATTTTTCCAGCTCGGCGCCGCTAGCCTGCGTTCCTTTTTTAAATAGAATCTTTTTACCGCCGGGATCTTTTAAATCCTTTTTGATTTTATGAATAACTTTAAAATATGGAGTTTCTATAAATCCGTACTCATTTACCCGAGCATAGCTGGCCAAGTGACCGACCAATCCGATGTTCGGACCTTCCGGCGTGGCGATCGGACAAATTCGTCCATAGTGAGTGGAGTGCACGTCGCGGACCTCGAAGCCGGCGCGCTCTCGGGATAATCCACCCGGGCCCATGGCGGAAATTCGTCGCTTATGCTCCAGTTCTGCCAGCGGATTAACCTGATCCATGAATTGAGACAGCTGCGAGGACATGAAAAATTCCTTGACGACGCCGATCACCGGTCGGGCGTTAATCAACTTGGCCGGAGTCATCACGGTCGGGTCCATGGTGGTCATGCGATCTTTGAGTATTCTTTCCATGCGCGCCAAACCGATTCTGAATTTATTTTGGATCAATTCGCCGATCGCTCTGATGCGACGATTTCCCAAATGATCGATGTCGTCAGCTTCTTTTTGCGATATGTTTAATTTAATAATTTCCTTAAGCACATTGACAATGTCCTCAACGCGTAGAATTCTGGTGCCTTCATTTATGTCCAGCGACTCGCCGAATCGCTGATTCAACTTATATCGTCCGACTTTCCCGAAATCATATCTGGCGAAATTGAAAAACATCGCGTAGATCAAGGATTTCGCGTTATCGGCCGTGGCCAAATCGCCGGGTCTGATTCGTTTATATACTTCGATTAATCCTTCTTCCACGCTTTTGGCCGCGTCTTTATTAATGGTGGCGTCAATATAATTGATGTCAGGATGAGTTTCGACGTCTTTAAACGCGTTGCGGATTTCTTCGTCCGTGGTAAATCCGAACGCCCGAAGCAGCGAAGTCGCCGCCACTTTTCTCTTTCGGTCGATTTTAACCCAAATGACGCTGTTGGTATCGGTTTCGAATTCCAGCCAGGCGCCGCGATTGGGAATAATTTTCGCGCCATAAAAAGTCTTATTGCGTTCGCGGATGAAATTCGATGTAAAAAACACGCCCGATGATCTGATGATCTGAGATACAATGGCTCTTTCGATGCCGTTGATGATAAATGTGCCGCGATCGGTCATTAAAGGAAAATCACCTAAAAATATTTCTTGTTCATCTTTTTTATTTGTTTGTTTGTTAACCAAGCGCACTTTGACTCGAAGGGGAGCTTCATAGGTAATATTTTTTTCCTTACTGGTAATTTCGTCAAATTTCGGTTCATCCAAATAATAATCGTCAAAATACAATTCCAAATCCTTACCGGAAACATCATCAATTGGTGAAATTTCGTCAAACAATTCACGCAATCCATCATTGATAAACCAATTGTACGAATCCTTTTGGATATTGATCAGATCAGGCATTTCCAAACGGTATGGCTGGGTGAAAAATTTGCGTTTTACGGCTGTTTTTAGTTTTTTAGACATAAAAATATTCCCCTTCCCTTGGAACGAGTTTTTTAGAAAATTATAAAAATTAGGTTGTGAGCATAAGTTTTTCCGCGTGAAATATTACTTTTGGCCCTAAAATAAAGGGCGCAGCGGCGTAAACAGTATTCTTATAGTATCAATATTATCCGGGGCTGTCAAGCCTTTTCTTGATCAGGCGTTTTTTTGCTAATTTTAGTGATAAATGGTCTGATTTTTAAATGAAATTTTCTCCTTATCCACAAAAAAATTTGACAAATTTTATATTGATAAAAATTTAGGTTCAATAATAAAAAACGCGGGATTGGGCGCGCGCAGCGCGCCGCAGCGGCGGGGTAATGGCGAGCCGATATTCCTCATTACTCCGCCGCTGACAGGCACAGGGTTTTGCCCTGTGCCTACAATCCCGCGTGATGTATCGCTTCCCTGGCCGCATTTCGATCATCCCAGGGAATTTTTTTATTGTCTTTAACCACCATCGCCTGCTCAGCGCCCTTACCGGTTATAAACACCAAATCGTTTTCTGCCGCAAGGCTAACCGCCTTTTCAATCGCTTGCTGGCGATCCAATATTTTAAAAAGATTCTGATCCAAAATTTTTCCAGCTTCGCTGGCGCCCTGCGCGACATCATTAATAATTTCCATCGGATCATCATCATACGGATCTTCATTGCTGACGATCACGTAATCCGCTTTTTCGCCGGCCATTTTTCCCAATATGGGCCGGCGCGCCACATCGCGTCCGCCGCCGCACGATCCGAGAACATGAATTAATTTTTTCTTATCGATCAAATCGATCGATTCATAGCTGGTTTTTAGAGCATAAGGATCGGTCGCATAATCAACAATCACTGTAAACGGCTGACCTTCATCAATCAGCTCCATTCTTCCCGGAATAACTTCGATGTTTGATAAAGCCTCTTTTATTTTCTTCATTTCAATTCCTTCATTCAGGCCGATGGCGATGGCCGGCAGGCAATTGTAAACATGAAAAGCGCCGATCAGCTTAAGTTTGATTTCTTGATCGCGAATTTTAAATGTCGTTCCTTCGGCTGTCACTGAAATGCCCGTGGCGTAAACATCGCTGAGCGGATCTTTGGTGCTGAAAATCAATTTTTTATCAGCATTAAAGCTTAAAAAATAGGGGGCGTGCTCGTCATCTTTATTGATCACAAAAACCTTTGGATTTTTTTTATCTCCGAATTGCTTTCTTTTTTTCTGGGTTAAAAACGCGAAAAGTTTTCCTTTGGCTTTTTTATAATTCTCAAATCCGCCATGCGCTTCAATGTGTTCGGGAGTCAGATTTGTAAAGACCGCATAGTCAAAATTGATTCCGATATGCCTGAACTGGTCGAGTCCTTGCGAGGAAACTTCAATGACTGCGTACTGGCAGCCGGCGTCAACCATTTGCTTCAATAATTTTTGCAGCTGAAATCTGCCGAGCATTGTCATTTTCTTATCATTAAGCCATTCTTTGCCGGCAATTTTAAATTCAATGGTCGAAGTCGCGCCGACTTTACCGCCGCCGGCCTCCAGCGCTTTGGCGATCAATTTGACAGTTGATGATTTGCCATTGGTGCCGGTCACGCCGATGACGATCATTTTTTCCGACGGATTGCCGTAAAAAACCTTGGCGATAACAGCCAAAGATTTGTGATACGCGGCTAGAACCGGCCTGGGTACTAATTTTTTTATAAACGTTTTCATATCAATTCAATAAAAGTGTATCATGTTCGGCTGAAAATTCAAATCGCGGCAACAAAAAGCCCTGATCTGTGAATCTGGGCTAATCTTCTCTCGAAAAAAACTCCGGCGGCTTTGACCCGATAGTTTTCGCAAGCGATTCGACGTTCACGGCATATGCCGGCGGGATGGAAAGTTCTTTTTCTCTAAAATATTCTGCCGCAAAATGAAAAAGTAAAATTTCAGCTTCAGCCAGGCGACCACTCATAAAAAATCGTTCCAATTTTTTCCTTCCTCGAAAATCTTTGATCGGAACCAGCACATCGGCCACGTGCAAGCATTGCGATAATTTTGACATGTCGAGAAAAGCGCCGGAATGCTGCCTGATCGCAATCAAGACATTATCTGATTTTATGTCCCGATCCCACCTCTGCGAGACGATAACCGCGCCGGCAGGCCCATGCAAATGCTCCACAACATGACAGTTTATTGGCAGCTGCGAAAGCGGCAGGGGGTCGTGCTTTTCCAAAATTTCTACTATTTCTTCAATTGAAAATTCCCTAGCAATGTCATGTAGCAATCCGGCTTGAACGGCTTCATCATGATCTAAATGATAAAGGGCGGACGCCGCGCTCATAATATCCATGACATTAACACAATGATTAAATCTGGCGGCTGACAGCCTTTTTTCAAGATACCTCATCGCGTTTCTAATATTCATGCTGTTCCTTTTCCTGTTGAAGTTCGCATAAAAAGCCTGAGCATTAAATATTACGCTCAGCCGCGGCCATTGTCAAGAAACATTAATAATGTTAGTATAAATTAATTACTATAAAATTCTAAACTCTATATCCTAAACCAGTCTTCGCCAAGGCTACGGCTGGCAAGTAAATTCAATATCAAAATCTGAATTTTCCAAACGCGAGTGTTCGGAATTTTGAACATTGTTATTTCGATATTGTTTAGAATTTAGATATTAGTGCTTAGAATTTCCTCTATTTATGGAAAGAAAACAACGCCTCGACAGCCTATTTCTTCAAACTATTGCCGAAATTATCAATCAGCGACTTGACCGGCCGCTTGACTTTTTGTTGACTGTTGCTAAAGTGGACACTTCGCCAGATTTGGACAGTATTAAGATTTATTATACGGTTTTGCCTGATGAAAAAAAAGAAGAGGGACTCAAATTTTTAATCAAAAACAGCTCGGAAATCAAGCGTCACCTGGCCGGCAAATTGAGAAGCATGAAAAAAATGCCCAAATTCAAATTCGTTTATGAACAATCGCAAAGGCGAGCCAGAGAAATCGAGGCGGTGCTGGATGAGCTAAAGGATTTGGGAGGCGGATCGTTAGATCGGTAGCGCCGCAGACAGGTTTATAAGACGGTTCATTGCCTCAATATAATTTTCCCTAATTTCATGAACTTCACCACCGACAAAATATTTGAAAGACTGAACGCGGCGCAAAGAATACTCATCGTTTGCCACGTCAATCCGGACGCGGACACTTTGGGTTCTGCCGCCGCTTTTTTCAATTACCTGACAGATCAAAATAAAAATGTTATCTGTTTCTGTCAAAATGAAATACCGCAATATCTCTCCGAATTTAAAAATCATCTGCGGATTATTCATGAATTGGATTCCCAAAGATTTGATTGGTATGACACGATCGTCACGCTGGATTGCGGAGAAGCCAAACAAACCGGAATAAATGATTTTATCGCTCAACGGTCTAAAAATTGTTTCGTCATTAATATTGATCATCACCACACCAATGATATTTTTGGCGATTTGAATTTGGTAATGCCGGACGCTTCTTCGACCAGCGAAATCATTTACGAATTGTTTCGGGCCCAAAGAGTTAAGCTTAACAGAAAAATACTCAATTTGCTTTTAACCGGCATCATGGCCGACACCACCTTTTTTTCCAACGGGGCCACCAAGGCGGCCAGTTTATCCATCGCTTCGGAGCTGCTGTCCGGCGGCGCCGACCTGAAAGTGGTCATGGCCAGCCTTTGGAAAAATAAAAATATCGACACCCTGAAATTTTGGGGGCAAATATTGTCTCGGCTTGAATATTCAAGCGAAAATGAAATCGCGTACACTGTCATCACCCGCCGGGATTTGGCCGAAAAAAATTTATCCGAAGAAGTCATCGGCGGCTTATCAAATTTTTTAACCAATCTTTATCAACCAAAATTCGTGTTGGTGCTGCGCGAAACCGACAACGGACAAATCAAAGGCAGCTTGCGCACGACCAGAAATGACGTTGACGTTTCCAAGCTGGCTCAGCGCCTTGGCGGCGGCGGCCACAAAAAAGCGGCCGGATTTACCATCGACGGCAAGCTGGAAAAGGTTGGGGGCAGATGGATGATAAAATAAACTTTTTTTGAAAATAAAAAGAGAGCAGTTTTTAGACTTTGCTCAGGTCTATTGAAAATTAGTCCCAGTAGGCGAAGGAATTCTGCCAGTCCGGGAAATTCTTCTCCAACCAGCTCCGTGCCTCCTCGATCGCCCGCATCGCAGACCGGTAGCGCTGGAGCTTGTCTCCCTCGAGGCTGACGACCTTTGTCACGTACAGGGTCTTGCCGCAGTCCGTGACTGCTCCCCCGTCCGTGACGTAGGCCAGAAACTCCGATTCTGATAACATCTGGCTGATGTCGTGGCATGACTCGTGCACGCCGAATCTCGGCACCAGCACCAGGCGTGCCTGGCGGTCGTAGTACGCGTCCTTGTAGAAAATCCGCGCCCGCTCCCGCGCTCGGTCGTCGATGAGCATGCTCAGCCACGGGTGACCGGTGGGCACCTTGGTCCACCCAGCGGGCAGACTCACCAGCTGAAACAGCGGATCGGCCGCCGGTCCCAGAAACTTCACTCCCGCTTTTTCCAAAAACTCCTTTGCTTCCGGCGGCTCCACTCGGGCTGGCAGCCTTTGGCTGGCTACCAGATCTTCTTGGCCCTTCCTTTCTTGCGCCTCCAGCGCTTGCTGGGGCCCGCAAACCAATGATTGTGCCAGATAATTGATCGCCTGCTTGGTATCCATGTTTACAACCTCCTTAGCCGGTTTGATGAAGCAGCGACTCGTTCACTGCCATGGAAAAAAGATCAACTGAGCATCATAGCATATAAAACAGAAAAAGTCAACTTAAAACTAATTTTATAGAAATCCTCTCCAGCTTCCACAAAAATTGGGACATAGGATAGATAAGCATCTCCGGCATCACTCCGGCAACCGCTCGTAACGGCAGAATCACCATAGTCTAGCGTATACTCGGCACTAATACTGACTTCGGTTTCTGAACCATAGTCAATATCCAATGTAAAGTCGCTGGCGCACTCGTAGGAGCACACGCCCTCGCCATCCATCTCGCCGTCGCAGTCATTGTCCCGAGCATCGCAAAGTTCTGGCGCGCCGGGATAGACATCGACGCGCTTGTCGTCGCAGTCTTCCGGGTAGAGATACCCGTCGCCATCCTGGTCAAGCCCTTCGACCGGATCAGGAACGCATTCATCGTTTTCCAAATGAGTTCCCTCGCCGCAACTTACTGTCTGAACATCAGGCGCAAGTTGGTAGACGTCAGCATACTCGCCGCAATCGCAATTCTGTGAATCAAATTCGCATGTCGGACGCTTCGTGCCGGAAACTCCGCAATTTGAGAAAGCAAACAGAAGCGCGAAAACAGCAGATTTCTTCATGATTTCCTCTCTTTTTGGGGGTGATTGGCAAGGAACAACGACAGTTAACTATAACACAATGCTAAAAAACTGTCAAATAGCGCTTTTATCAATACTAAAAGCAGCGCTTTCAATGCGCTGCTTTTTATTAAATTGCTTATTTCTGCTTCTCTTCCTCGCTCGGCATTTCCACAAAAGTTACACTGGCCACGGTATCGCCCGACTCCTTAAACCTCATGATGCGCACGCCCTGCGTGTCGCGGCCAAGCGTCGGAATGGATTTGAATGGAATCCGGATTACCTGACCTTTTTTGGAAATAATGATGATGTCGCGGCCGTCTTCAATTTGATCCGGACTGATGATCCTGCTGTACATTACCGGGCCGTTTTTTCTGGTAACCTTGGCTGTGCGGATGCCGGATCCACCGCGATTTTGTATTTTGTAGTATTTCAATGAAGTCTTTTTCCCGTAACCAAGCTCGGTGACGATCATCAACTCGTCTTTGGCCGCTTCTTTCGGATTGATGACATCCATGCCGACCACTTTATCCTCGCCTTTTAGCTTAATGCCTCGAACTCCGGCTGCGGATCGACCCATGGGCCGCACGTTTTTTTCATCAAAGCGAATCGACTGCCCCTTGGCGCTGACGATCTCGATCTGATCTTTGCCGGAAGTCGGTTTGACCCATTTTAACTTGTCCTCTTCCTTTAATTTTATGGCGATCAGACCTGATCGGCGAACATTGGCAAAGTCTTCGACCGCTGTTTTCTTCATCACGCCATTTTTAGTCACCATCATGAAAAAGTTCGGCTCCATGTCCTTTTCCAGCGGCAGGATCGATGAAATCTTTTCTTCAGGCGCCAGCTGCAGGAAATTGACGATCGATTGGCCCTTGGCGGTTCTGGTACCGACAGGCACGTCATACGCTTTCAACTGGAATACCCTGCCTCTGGTGGTGAAAAATAATAAATTATTGTGGGTCATGCAGGCGAAAAAGTGCTCAACCACGTCTTCTTCTTTGGTCGTTAAGCCGATGACGCCTTTGCCGCCGCGCTTTTGAGCCTTGAATGTTTCCGGCGGCACCCGCTTAACGTACCCGTCCTTGGTGACCAAAACTATTGTCGGATCATTCGGCACCAGATCCTCGGCCACGAACTCGCCGACCGGTCCGGGCACGATTAATGTCCGGCGCTCGTCGCCGTATTTATCCCTGATGCCGATCGTTTCATCTTTAATAATGCCCAATATTCTCTTTTTCGAAGCCAAAATCTCTTTAAGCTCCTTTATCAATTTTTTCTTATCTTTTAACTCATCTTCGATCTTTAATCTTTCCAAATTCGCCAAATTTTGCAATCTCATTTCCAATATGGCGATCGCCTGAATCTCGCTTAGCTTAAATTTTTTCATCAAACCATTTTTTGCCTCTTCGCGGTCTTTTGACTTTTTAATCAGCTTAATCACCGCGTCGATATTGTCTATGGCGATCTTCAACCCCTCGAGAATGTGCGCCCGCTCCTCGGCTTTCCGTAAATCATATTCGGTTCGGCGCCGCACCACCACCTGCCGGTGATTGATGAATTCATGCAAAATATCTTTCAATGTTAACACTTTCGGCTGAATGCCGTCGACTAACGCCAGCATGTTAACATTAAATGACGATTGAAGCGGTGTCAGTTTGAATAACTTATTTAAAATCTTTTTCGGGTATGTGTCTTTCTTCAAATCAACAACGATACGCACGCCTTCCTTTGACGATTCGTCTCGCAAATCCCTGATGCCTTCGATTTTTTTATCTTTGACCAAATCCGCTATTTTTTCAATTAAGGTCGCTTTATTAACCTGATACGGAATTTCAGTCACTAGGATCTGGAACATTCCCGACTTTTGCTCCACGATTTCCGTTTTGGCGCGCATCACGATTTTGCCTTTGCCCGTGGCGTAAGCTTGCTTGATTTCATTGATGTCGTAAATGATGCCGCCGGTGGGAAAATCCGGGCCGGGGATCAATTTCACCAGGTCTTCGATATACGCGTCGGGATTATCGATTAAATAAATGATGCCGTCGCAAAGTTCTTTAATGTTGTGCGGCGGGATGGTCGTGGCCATGCCGACAGCGATGCCCATCATACCGTTTAAAAGCAGGTTGGGCAGCTTGGCCGGCAGCACCAGCGGCTCTTTTTGACTGCCGTCGTAATTCGGCACGAAATCAACGGTATCTTTATCGATGTCCAGAAGCAGCTCTTCGGCAATCGTATCCAGTTTGGCTTCTGTATAACGCATGGCCGCCGCGCGGTCACCATCCATGGACCCGAAATTACCCTGCCCTTTGACCAACGTGTATCTCATGGAGAAATCCTGAGCCAGCCGCACCATTGATTCATAAACGGCCGCGTCGCCATGAGGATGGTACTTACCCAGCACCTCGCCGACGACAGTCGCGGATTTTCGGAATTTGGCGCCCGGCTTTAAACCGATGCTCCACATGGCGTACAGTATTCGACGATGAACCGGTTTTAAACCATCACGGACATCCGGCAACGCTCGGGAAACGATAACTGACATCGCGTAATCGAGGTACGATTTTTTCATCTCATCCTCAAGCGGTTGATTGACTATCCGCTCCGCCGGCAAGGCGATCGGCAATTGGATTTTTTTTCCGGATGATATTTTATCTCTTGGTGTTTTCTTTTTTGACATATGTTGGAGATTGGAAACTAGAAACCGCAAATTAAAAACTTTATATTAAGGAATGCTTTTCGGTAGGCCGCCGGGTTCCGGCTGACTTTCTATTTTATTTTTCAATTCCTGAACCGCCTCATTCTTTTTTTGTTCGTTTTCAATTTCTTGTTTAAGTATATTCAAATTATCCACGTTATCTCGCAAAAACCGGAAACTGTCTTGGAATTGTTCGGCGATATTGCTGAAACCTCCTTGATCATCCTGTTGTTTGAGCTGATCGGAAACATTGGAAAAATTAGCGCGCCATACTCCCAACCAAATCAGCGCCGTGGCCAGGGTAAAAATAGAAACGAACAGCCAAAGCAGGGCGTTTCGTTTATCGGCTTTGGCCACCGGTCCGGCGGAAAAATCTTCTTGATGATCGATTAATCCCTGAATGGCATTCAAATTCCGCACCGGCTCGTCCGGCTGGATTTGGCTCGTCGCCGCCAAAGGATCGGCCACGCTGGAATTTTTTAATGTTTCCTCCTTCTCGATATATTCCGAAAAATCAGTCCGACCGGCCGCTTGGCCCGCTTGCCGATGGATGTGAATCGGGATGTTTTTTTCCCCCCTATTCATATTATTTCTCTAAAATGATTATTTTTGTTTCTTCGGCGGGCAAATTTTTGGCGGCAATCTTTATTTTCTTTTCTGTTGTCGCCTGACCGCCCATTTCTTTCCTGAAGGCGTTGACGCTATCCAATTTCAATTTTACTTTATCGTCTCGATAATGCATGGGTATCACCAACCGCGGTTCTATTTCACGAACCAGCTTGGACGCGCCGTTGGCGTCGAGCGTGTAAGTGCCGCCGACAGGAACAAATAAAACGTCGACATTGCCCAGCTGATCCAGCTGCTGATCGCTGAGCTGGTGGCCCAGATCGCCCAAATGAACGAGGCTCAATCCTTCTATATCGAACCGATAAATAATATTGCCGCCCCGCTGCGCTCCGTCTTGATTGTCATGGCTGGAGCTGAGCCCGTGGACGAATACGCCCTTGATTTCATATTCCCCGGGCTGATCGATTAAAAATGGTGTTTTTTCCAAATTGCCCTCGACCGCTTCGCGGTTATTGTGATCATCATGCTCATGGCTAATGGTAACTATGTCCGCGGCCATTTTAGGCACGCGCAGACCGATTTCCTTATGATAGGGATCGGTGATAATCACCAAATTCTGATTTTGATATTTTGTTTCTATCTTAAAGCAGGAATGGCCGAGCCAAGAGATATTCATAAACGTTTTATATTAAAAATAAACAATATTTTCGCCATAATGACTGCCTATAATTTAGCATAAATTTTAACGGCTGTAAATGTTTTTTTTACACATTCATCACGGTTCAACCGGACGGGATTATCGCCCGCCGGGCATAGTGGCGACAATCCAATTTCCAGCATTTGACATTATCTAAAAATTTGCTAGAATATCTCTATCTTTACAAAGAAAGGAGAAAATCACATGTCAGCATTGACAAAACAAACTGATTTTCAAACATTAATCGAGGAGGAATCAAATTACGCTAAAATTCCGGCTCCCGGCGATATCGTGAAAGGCACGGTTATCAGCGCTTCAAAAAAAGAAGTGTTGATTGATGTTCCGGGTCTGAGCACGGGCGTTGTTCGGGGAAGGGAGATTATCGGCGGTTTTTTTGAGATTTCGGAAATCAAGCCGGGCGACACTGTCGAAGCGACTTTGCTCGAGCTGGAAAATGAAAAGGGCCAAATGGAACTGTCTTTCCGATACGCCGGCCATCAGAAAGCCTGGGACACCCTAAAAACCTACCAAAAAGAAAGCACCATTGTTTCGGCGAAAGTGATCGACGCCAATAAAGGCGGTTTGCTGGTGACAGTCAACCGCATTCCGGGATTTTTACCGGTCTCGCAATTGACGCCGGAACATTACCCGAGAATTCAAGGCGGTGATAAAACAAAAATTCTGGAAAAGCTGAAAACCTACGTTGGGCAAAGCTTTGATGTCAAAGCGATTACCGTGGACGACAAGCAAGAAAAGCTGATCGTTTCGGAAAAAGCGGCTTGGGAGGAAACGCAAAAGGAAGTGCTGGAAAAATATAAAGTTGGTGACGTGGTTGAGGGTAAAATCACCGCGGTGACTGATTTCGGAGCATTCGTTGAATTCGGAGAAAATCTGGAAGGACTGGTTCATATTTCCGAACTGGCCTGGCAGCGAATCGATGACCCGAAAGAGCTGTTCAAAGTCGGACAGGAAATAAAAGCTGAAATAATCAATATCGACCGCTCAAAAATATTTTTATCGATTAAAAAGCTTCAGGAAGACCCATGGAAAGACATTGAAAAAAAATTCAAAGTCGGAGACAAAGTCAAAGGCACGGTCAGAAAAGTCAATCCGTTCGGACTATTCGTCGAGCTGGATAAAAACATCCACGGCCTGGCCCATGTCAGTGAGCTTTCTGATAAACCGGTCGAGCCCAAGGACATTGCCAATCCCGGCGATGAGCTGGAATTCACGATCATCTCGATAGAACCGAAAGAACATCGATTGGGATTGAGCCTGAAAGGGAAAACCAAAACCGAAAAAAAAGAGAAGCCAGCCAAAGAAACAGTCGAAGATAATAAAGAATAATGAAATATTAAAATGCCCGCCGCCAGGCGGGTTTTTTTATTTCGACGGTTGTCCCTCATTGTCATTTCGCATTTCACCAATATAACCACGCTCTTTACAAACAAAACCTCCTATGCTACCATACCCTTACCAGTAAAGTAATAATAATTGATGAAACTTCCTAAAAACTTGCTCAGATTGGAAAAAATTTATCTAAAATTACATTTACCAACCATAATTTCATGAAACCTCAAGCGACAAAAGAACTATTGAATATTTGGCCCTTCGAGCAGACAGGTCGGTAATTGTTTTTAAATAAAAGCCCAATCTGACATCTCTTTTTAGGAAGAGAGTATATATGTATTATGCAATTTTTGGCATAGCCGCTTTGCTGGTAGGATCACTAAGCGGTTATTTTATTAGAAAAACAGTGGCTAAAGCCCAAGCCAAGGGAGTCGAAGCCAAAATGGAATCGCTTCAAAAGGAAGCCAAGACTAAATATCAGGAAACTCTTTATCAAGCCAAAGAAAAAGCCATTCAAATTATCGATGAGGCGAAAAAAGAAGAATCAAACCGGCGGCGCGAATTGAAATCTCTGCAGGAACGATTGGAAAAGAGAGAAAATTTGTTCGATAAAAAATTACTGGATTTAGAGGCGAAAACCACCAAACTGCAAGATAAGGCCAAAGAGGTGGAAACCGCCAAGGAAAGAATCAAACAGATTCAGGCGGAACAAATTTCCAAATTGGAAAAAATCGCCGGATTGAATAAAGAAGAAGCTCAAAAAGTTCTATTGGATAATGTGGAAAGAGACATGGCGGAGACTTTGTCCAGCAGAATAAAAAAACTTGACCAGGAATCTTCGCTCGAACTGGATAAACAAGCGAAAAAAATGCTGGCGAACGTAGTTCAGCGCTGCGCGGCCAGCCATGCAGTGGAAATCACCACCACCACCGTTGATCTGCCTTCGGAAGAAATGAAGGGCAGAATCATCGGCCGAGAAGGCAGAAACATCAGGACATTCGAACAGCTTACCGGCGTGGAAGTCGTTGTTGATGACACGCCGGAAGTCATTACTTTATCATCTTTCAGCCCGATCCGGCGCGAGGTGGCCAAGCGAACTTTAGCCAAATTGATTCTTGACGGCCGCATCCATCCGGCTAAAATCGAAAGCACTATCGATGAAGCCAAAAGAGAATTGGCGCTGGAGATCAAAAAAGCCGGCGAAGACGCCTGCTACGAAGTCGGCATTGCCGGCCTTGATCCCAAACTGGTTCAAATAATCGGACGATTAAAGTATCGAACCAGCTATGGCCAGAACGTGCTTCAGCACTCGATCGAAGTCGCTCATTTGTCAGCATTGCTGGCGGAACAATTGGGCGCAGACGTGACAGTCGCCAAGAAAGCCGGGTTCCTTCATGATATCGGCAAAGCGGTAGACCATGAGATTCAGGGAACTCATCCCGAGATCGGCAGAGACATTGCCAAAAAATTCAATTTATCGGATGAAATTATTCAGCCTATTTTGACCCATCATGAAGATAAACCTTCAACTCTGGAATCGGTTATCGTCAAAGCGGCCGATGCCATCAGCGGCGCCAGGCCGGGAGCCAGAAAAGACACTTATGAAAATTATCTGCAAAGGCTCGAAGAGCTGGAAAATATCGCCACTCAAATCGATGGCGTGGACAAAGCGTATGCCATCCAGGCCGGCCGAGAAGTCAGAGTGTTTGTCCAGCCGGACGAAGTCAATGATCTGGACTCTCATAAAATCGCTGAAAAGATCGCTAAGGATATTGAAGAGAATTTGAAATATCCTGGTGAAATTAAAGTGACAGTGATTAGGGAAAACAGAGTGATTGAGTACGCGAGATAAGTATGGAGCACATAGCACGTAGCACATAATAATTTCAATAAAAATTCCGCCCGAAAGGGCGGTTTTTTTTCCGAGATGCCAGCCTTCGCTAAAGCTTCCGCCTACGCTTGAAGCTTCGGCCGACAGGTCGGCTGACAGGCGAGAGGCGAAATAAAACTGTCTTGTCGGAACTCTAGTTCCGACATCGGAAAAAGCGAAAAATCGCCGGCCGAGCCGCCAATGTTGAGGGGCGGCTCCCGCTGCCCCGACAGAAACCGCGAGGCTGGCGATTTTTCGCTTGATCCCCATTTCTCAAAATCTTTCATCTTCATTCTCTGCTTTGCATTTTCCTGCCTGCCGGCAGGCAGGGCTCTTTGATCTAATTAAAAAATCCCGCAACTTGCTTACGAGATTAATCAGGCTCCACCTGAGTGTTCGACACCCCGGCCGCTCTCATTTCGTCCTGTGTTACCGGTCCGCAAAATTCTTCCCAAAACGCCCATTGCCTCATCGGCTCAAATTCGGATTGGAAGATACTGATTCCTTTTGTGACGTCAACATAAACGCTCAAATGCTCTCCTTCATCCGGCCTGAGCCATCTGATTTCTGAGAAATAAATTCGCTGCGAAGCGAGCTGCCGCAAGACTTGCGCCATATTTCTCCAATGTTCGTCGAGCACTTCTCCCTCGTTAATATCTTCATCCGAATGACCAATTAAAAAAACTTGAATGTCATCTTTTCGAGTGCGTTTCGAATGTCCAAAAAAGTGCGAAACCAATTCTCCAAAATCAATCAAAGACGCGTCCAGGTAATTGCCAATAACAATTCTTCTTTGAGTCACGTTCACGATAATGATAACTAGATTGCAGGTGATGACCTTAACATAAGCGACTTTTCTCGCCCGAGGATTGTCATCAGCCAATATTGCGAAACAATCGTCTTCCAGTTCATGCCGGCCTTCGTCTTTTCCCTCGAATGCCTCAAATTGTTCCCGTGTCATTATTCGCGCGAGTCTCTTCATTCCTGGCTACCTCCTCTTTGCGCTACAGCTCACTTAACTTTACTAAACGCAATTTTCTTTGTCAATGACTGAATAAAAAAGGTGAAAAGAGAAAAAGCGCCCCTTCCGGAGCACTTTTTTTATATTTGTAATTATTCGTAATTATTTGTAATCATTCTCATGCGTTTGTCATTTGTAATTATTTGTAATTACATCCAGAAATGTATTATCAACCCCACGATCAGCAGCGCGACAATGTTCAACACCTTAATCATCGGATTGATGGCCGGACCCGCGGTATCCTTATAAGGATCGCCGACAGTGTCGCCGGTTACGGCCGCTTGATGAGCTGCCGAACCCTTGCCGCCCAGGTGTCCTGATTCAATATATTTTTTGGCATTGTCCCAAGCGCCGCCGCCGGTCGTCATCGATATTGCCACAAACAAACCGGTAATGATGCTGCCGACCAATAACCCGCCAAGGGCGAGTGGGCCGAGCAACAGACCGACCAAGATCGGAACAACCACCGGGATCAGCGCCGGCACGATCATTTGTTTCAGCGCCGATCTGGTAACGATATCAACGGCCGCGCTATAATCCGGCTTGGCTGTCCGCTCCATGATACCTTTAATTTCCCGAAATTGTCTTCTGACTTCTTCGACCACTTTGCCGGCGGTTTTACCAACCGCGCTCATTGCCAGAGCTCCGAAATAGAAAGGTAAAAGTCCCCCAAGGAATAAGCCGATCAGCACTTTCGGATCGCTCAGTAAAAATTGCAGCTGGGTTTCACTGCCTGCCGATATCGCATGAGTAAAATCGGCGAATAACACCAGCGCGGCTAATCCGGCCGAGCCGATGGCATATCCTTTAGTCACGGCTTTCGTAGTATTGCCCACCGCGTCCAAGGCATCGGTCGTATTTCTTATTTCTTCCGGCAGTTCGGCCATTTCAGCAATACCTCCGGCATTATCCGTAATCGGTCCGTATGAATCAATGGTGACGATTATACCGGTCATCGATAACATGGCCATGGCCGCAATGGCAATGCCGTATAAACCGGCTAGCCAATATGACCCTAAAACTGCCGCCGCGATAATAATTATCGGCCAGGCGGTCGCTTTCATGGATACGGCCAATCCGGCGATGATATTGGTGCCGTGCCCGGTCTTTGAAGCCTCGGCGATTGATTTAACGGGCGCGTATTTTTTTGAAGTGTAGTAATCGGTAATGACCACCAGCGCGCCGGTAACAACCAAGCCGATTATCGTGCATAAAAATAAATTTAAAACCGAATACAAGGTGTTATCGCCCATCAGCCAATCGGTGATCGGATAAAAAGCAATGGCGGCCAAAACACCCGCGGCGATCAATCCTTTATACAATGCTCCCATGATATTTTTTTTGGAACTGAGTTTAATAAAGAAAGTGCCGATGATCGACGCGACAATCGCGGCCGCGCCCAACATCAGCGGGTACATCAAACCATTGTCAAATCCCTGGAAAGTCAACGCGCCGAGCAGCATCGCCGCCACGGTGGTCACGGCGTACGTCTCGAAAAGATCAGCGGCCATGCCCGCGCAGTCGCCGACATTATCGCCGACATTATCGGCGATCACCGCCGGGTTTCGCGGATCATCTTCGGGGATTCCGGCCTCCACTTTTCCCACCAAGTCAGCGCCGACGTCAGCCGCCTTGGTATAAATACCTCCGCCAAGTCTCGAAAAAACCGAAATCAGGCTGCCGCCAAATCCGAGTCCGATCAATGATTTAATATCGCCGGTGATGGCAAAATATCCGGCCACTCCCAGCAAGCCTAGCCCGACGACTAACAGGCCGGCTACCGCTCCACCTTTGACCGCGACATTTAACGCTTTGGCCAAACCCTGCTTGGCCGCTTCCGCCGTGCGCACATTGGCTCTAACCGAAATATTCATGCCGATATAACCGGCTAAGCCGGATAATATGGCGCCGATTAAAAATCCGACCGCGGTTTTCCAGCCCAGCCCGACCCATAATAACACGGCAATAACAACCGCGATGATCGTGACGGTTCTGGATTGACGATTCAGGTATGCGGAAGCGCCATCCTGAATGGCTTTGGCTATATCCTGCATTTTTTCCGAACCCGGACTTTTCTTTAAAATTGAGCTGATCAGCACTAAGCCATAGGCGATGGCCAGTCCCGCAGCGATGAGAGAGAGAATGATAGCGATAGACATATTTAAAAGACTCGAATTACAGAAGCCGGTTATGAAATTAGAAATTGGTAACGGGAAACCGGGGAATGAAAATCATAAACATATGACCAAAATCTGACTTGCAAATATTCGCCGACAAGCGATAACACGCTTCTGGAATAATTCGGATTATTAGTATCGTTGGTATGAATTCACCAGCCTCGATGCCACTATTTCTTGCCTTTGGCTTTTTCTTCCTTGGCTTTTCTTTTCGCCGTTCGTTTGGTGATCACTTCTTCCTTGGTTCTGATCACCTGCTTGCCTTTATAATAACCGCAGGCGACGCAGGCGCGATGGGGTCGGATCGGCTGCTGGCAATTCGGGCAGACAGAAGCTTGTGAAGTGCGCAATTTTTTGTGAGACCTGCCCATTCTGGTTTTTGAATGGGTTTTTCGATGTTTGGGAACGCCCATATTTTTTCGTCACGAATCATGTATCACGTATCACATATCAATTTGATCCATGATCCATGTTCCATGCTCCATGTTATTAATTCCTTCTTATTCTAGCCGATTTATTAAATTTTTTCAAGTATTTCAAAAAATACAAATGTTGACACCCGATTTTATAATTGCTATAATAATATCGTTATTTTATTCAAAATTCTTTGATTTCCAAACCGCCATCATCCGGCCTGCGCTAAAGCTACGGCCGGCAAGCTAGTGGTTTGCCCCGATTTTATTAGAGAATTTTTGACAATATGCCGCCATCGTCCGGCCTGCGCTAAAGCTGCGGCCGGCAAGCTAGTGGTTAGCCCCGATTTTATTAGAGAATTTTTAACAATATGCCGCCATCGTCCGGCCTGCGCTAAAGCTGCGGCCGGCAAGCTAGTGGTTAGCCCCGATTTTATTAGAGAATTTTTAACAATATGCCGCCATCGTCTAGTGGTTAGGACACCAGGTTTTCATCCTGGTAACCGGGGTTCGATTCCCCGTGGCGGTACCATCCTTCGCGCCTGCCTGTCGGCAGACAGGATAGCGAAGGTTGTCGTTCGACTTGTCCTCCGAAGCTCAAGGAGCGGCGGAGGAAGCTTTAGCGAAGAACGACCTGATTAAAAAGTTCGTATCGACTTTTGCGCGCGCTTCGGATGGCGCGGCCAAAAAAGATTAAAGATAAAATAGCAAAGAGAAAAGAAATAGATTACAGATTAAAGAGATGGCGTCCCTCGCGGGACTTTTTTGATACATTTGTTTACAGGCCAATGATGTTATATAATAAAAATATATGCAAATATTCGATTACCATCAAAATAAATTAGTTGAGCTGGCGCCGGTCAAAAAATCCGTTGCCGAATGGAAAAACATACTAACGCCCGAGCAGTATCACGTGACCAGAGAAAAAGGCACGGAAATTCCTTTTACTTGCTCGACGGAAAAACGCAGCTCAGGGCTTTATAAATGCGTCTGCTGCGACACTGATTTATTTTTAATTGAAACAAAATTCGAATCGGGCACCGGCTGGCCCAGTTTTTTTCAGCCGCTCGATGAGCATAATGTCAATCACGAAAAAGACACTAGCTTGGGTTATCCGCGAACCGAGGTCAAATGCGCCCGCTGCGGCGCGCATCTTGGCCATGTCTTTGACGACGGCCCAAAACCGACCGGCAAACGCTATTGCATAAATTCCATTGCCTTAAAATTCATTAACCGCGAGTAACGCAGCGACAACTTGACCGTCTTCATAGATGAAATTAATAATTAAAATATAATTATGTCAAAGAAATCATTATTCTTCCTGGCAATTGTCTGCTCAGTGCTTTTAATTGCTCCGGCAGCAGTTTTTGCCGGCGAGGGATGTTATCAAGACCCGATCTATGATCGCAATTTAAACGGCCACGTGGACACCAGCGCGTTTGTCCGTAACAATCCGTGCATGGAGGGAACGACCATTTTAACAACCGTGCCGCAGGGATCGGTCATTAAAATCATCGGTGAAACCGACGGCTGGTACAAAGTCAAGCTGTCCGACGGCACTATCGGCTGGGTCGGCGCCAGATTAATGTCGCTAACCGATAAACAAATAACATCGCCTGCTACGAAAACAACGACAACTACAACCAAAACGACCACCTCAAAGGTCGCTCCAAACCTCAGACCATATATCGGCTACATTTTTTTACAGGTTCAGAGCAAGGGTGAGGCATATTATTATCACCCGGTGGATGGCCGGGGTTATTATTTGGGACGGCCAGCGGACGCCTTCAAAATAATGCGCGAGCTGAGTTTGGGCGCAACTCACAAATTTATTCATGAAACAAAAACATGGCCGGAACACGTGATCGGCAGAATATTGCTTGATGTCGAAGACATGGGCAAGGCGTACTATATCTTTCCCAAGGACAGAAAAAAATACTATCTCGGGAAGCCTGACGACGCATTCAAGATCATGCGAGAGCTGGGGCTGGGGATCAGCGACAGCGATCTGAGCTATCTGCCGAAAGCCAACTAAAATTTCTAAAAAAAGCAGGCCACCCGGCCTGTCTTTTTAAAATCCTAAATTCTAATATCTAAACTCTAAACAAATTTTAATATCTAAACCCTAAATTCCAAACTGCGAATATAATTGTTTGGGACATTGGAAAATTAAAATTTAGATATTGTTTAGGATTTAGAATTTCGTGCTTAGAATTTACGCTACACTCTCTCCACGTACTCCCCCGTCTCGGTATTGATTCTGATCACGTCCCCTTCTTTGATGAACAACGGGGCTTGGAGCTGCAGGCCCGTTTCCACCGTGATTTGCTTGGTCGCTCCCTGCGAGCTATCACCCTTTATTCCCGGAGGCGCCTCCGTGACTTTCAGATCGACTTTTTTCGGCAGATCAATGGATACCGGCTTGCCTTCGAATTTCAACACGTCAACATCCTGACCGTCCATCAAATAATTGGTCATGGCGCCGACAATCTCTTTGCCCAAGGAAAACTGTTCAAAAGTTTCGTTATCCATGAAATAACTTTCATCACCGTCCGAATAAAGATAATTGGCGCTGTTTCTGGCCAAATCCGCGGTTTCGATCTTTTCTCCGGGCTTGAAATTATACTCGATCACTTTTCCGTTGATTAAATTTTTCATTTTCGTCTGCATGACCGGCTTTCGCTGCTGGCAACGCATAAAATTGGCGGAAACAACCACATAAGGTTCTCCCTCGTAATTTAAAGTTGTTCCGATTTTAATGCCGTGAAGTGAATCAATGGTGCTCATAAGATAAAACTGATTTAATTTTTATTTAACCGCGAACGGCAGGAGAGCCATCACTCTGGCGCGCTTGACCGCCTCCGCCACTTTGCGCTGGTGTTTGGCGCATAAACCGCTACGTCGTCGCGGCGCGATTTTGCCATATGACGAAATGAATTTCTGCAGGGTCTGCGCGTCTTTGTAATCAATTCCCGATAAATTGTTAACGCACAAATAGCACGCTTTAGGTTTTTTTTCATTAATATTTTTTCTCATAAATGATTGTTGATTGTTAATTGCACTGAACGGCCCGCTTCGGGGCGATTTTAACAGGCGAATATTCTTAATGACAATCCGATCTTCGACTCATGTCGAGAAGCGCCGATCATTATTGCGCGCCCCCGCGTTTTTTAAAACGGAATATTCTCGATTTTGATTTCTTCTGAATCGTTATCCTGGGTTCGACCTTGATCGCTTGACGCCGGTTCTTGGGGGATAAAAGTATCGTTGTCCGACGGCGCCGGCGCGCTTGAGGTCGCCGCAGCCGATCCGGGACGATCAAGCATAATCATGTTTTCCGCCACAATCTCGGTTCGATAGCGACGCACACCGTCCTGCCCTTCCCAGTCTCTGGTTTGGAGCCGGCCTTCGATGTACACTTTGCCGCCTTTTTTTAAATATTGAGAACAAATTTCGCCGAGCTTTCGCCAAGCGACCACGTTATGGTATTCGGCTTTTTCTTGACGCTGACCGTTTGAATCCGTCCAAACCAAATTCGTCGCCACGGAAAAGGTCGTGACCACCAAACCCTGCGTGGTCGTTCTGGTTTCCGGGTCTCGGGTCAAATTGCCGATGATCATCGCTTTATTTAAGTTCATAAAATCTTTGCGAATATCGGTTGCCGGACAAATAAGATTAGATGTTGGGAAATTGGTTGTTTAGAAATTGGAAATTAGTCAGTATTGGAATATATTTTCCGTTTTCCAATGGCCATTACAACTTTCTATTTTCCAAATAACTGTTTTCTAACTCCATCGCCAACGCGCACTCTTAAAAGCTTGCAACACTTATTCATAAATAATTATACCCCTCCAATATCGTCTTTTAAAATTTCATCTAGTTTTTTGTCGAGGTCTTCTAGGCTGACCTTTTCTTTCTTTGAAGCTTCTTTCGGCGTTTCTTTTTCTTCCTTGATTTCCTCAACCTGTTTTTTAATTTCTTCTTCTTTTTTCTTGGTTTCTTTTTCCGCTATTTTGGCTTGACGCTCCTTTTCCTCGGCAATTTCTTCCGGTGTCATTTTCTTTTTGGAAACAATCATGTGCCTGAGCACTTCATTCGTCAACCGCAAAATACCGTCAATTTTTTTAACTGACTGAGTTTCAGCGTCGAATTCAACCAGCAAATAAACTCCCTGATGAACCCCTTTTATCGGGTAGGCCAATTTTTGTTTGGCAAATACGCTGTTGTTCGTTATTTCTCCGCCATGATCTTTAACGATTTTATTGATCTTTTCAATAATCTGCTCCAGCTCATTTTGCGCGAATTTTGACGGCACCAGGTAGAGCATTTCATAATGCTTTTTTTCATTCATAATTGTTCAAATAAAGCGGCTCTGCAACAGGCTAGAGGCATATTGATGGCTTGCCCGCAGACCCGGCATCGAGGATATCGAGTTCGAGGCTGTTTGGGCAACAAAACCGCTTAATTATTAATACTTTAGCATAGCTTAACACAAAGCTTTTTTTTTGGCAAGACTGTAATCTGACACAATTTAAATGAAATAATCAACAATATGACAAAATGACTCAATAATTTATCTTTCCTGATTTTTCACTTATCCGGTATCGCCTGCTGATTCTAGCTTGCACTGTTCCTCATTTTATGATATACATAATATATCGGGCTAGTTGAATAAACTGGCCTTTTTTAATAAATGATTAATTTATAAAAATTATGTTGACAGACGAAGTTAGAATTGCCATTAAACAAATTTGCGCGGAAAAAAATATTCCAGAAGAGTCCGTGATTGAAACGATTGAATCGGCGCTCGCGGCCGCCTACCGTAAAGATTATGGCGACAAGAATCAAAATATAAAAGTTGAACTGGACATGAACACCGGTCAATTTCAGGTTTTTGACATCAAAGAAGTGGTCGCCGATCTGACCGAGGAAGAATTGGCGGCGATCGAGGAACTCAGGAAGGAAAGAGAAGAACTGCGCGAGCAGGGAGTCAAGCCGGAAGACATGCCGCTTCATGAAGAAATCCGCAGATTTAACCCGAAAACAGAATTGGAGCTAAAAGAGGCGAAGCAACTAAAGAAAACGGCAAAAATCGGCGATATTTTAAAAACCGAGCTGGAAGTGCCCGGCGATTTTGGCCGCATGGCCGCGCAAACCGCCAAACAAGTGATCATTCAAAGGCTGAGAGAAGCGGAACGTAATGTGCTGTATCAGGACTTTAAAGAAAAAGAAGGCCAGCTGCTCAACGGCATAATTCAAAAGCGCGAAGGACCAAACTTTTTAATTGATGTCGACCATGTCACCGTTATCATGCCGCCGGATCAACAAGTTCGGTCTGAGCGATATCGAATCGGGGAACGCATCAAGGTTTATGTGGTATCCGTCTCACTGACCACCAAGGGGCCGGAAATTATCGTTTCCAGAAATTCGGAAAATTTTGTCAAAAAACTTTTCCAGCTGGAAATTCCGGAAGTGGCCAGCGGCATTATCGACATCAAAGGCATTGCCAGAGAAGCCGGCTCAAGGTCAAAGGTGGCGGTTTTCACCGATAGTGACAGCATCGATCCGATCGGCTCTTGCGTCGGCCAAAAAGGCGCCAGAATTCAGACAATAATCGGCGAACTAAACGGTGAAAAAATCGATATCATAAAATTTGAAAATAATCCGTCAAAGTACATCGCCAATGCCCTGTTGCCGGCTAAGATCAGCTCGATCAATCTGGATGAAAAAATCATGACCGCCAAGGTCACTGTGCCCGGGGATCAGCTTTCGCTGACTATCGGCCGAGACGGCCAAAACGTCCGGCTGGCGTCGAAATTGACCGGTTGGCGGATCAATATTGTTGAGCAGGAATCCGGAAAAGAAATCAAAGCCGAGCAGGAGTCTCCGAAACAACCGAAAGAAATTCAGGAACAATCAGCCAAGGAAGTCGAGGAAAACAACGAAACTGAACCGCAAGAGGAAAAGGCGAAGAAAAAAACCAAGGCGGAAAAAAAAGACAAAACTAAAAAGAAATCAACAAAATAAATATTTAACTGTCTTTATCCTCTTTTCACCAAAAATATCGTTTATAAATTTTCCGGAAAATCACTATGACTCAACTATTCAATACCGTCTTATACCAGCCTCTCTATAATCTGCTCATCTGGCTGTATGATGTCATTCCCGGCAATGACATCGGTCTGGCGATAATCGCTCTAACCGTAATTATTAAAATATTACTGCTGCCGCTGTCGCAACAGGCCATAAAATCACAGCGGGAGATGCAATCTCTCCAGCCGAAACTCACAGCTTTAAAAAATAAATATAAAGGTGATAAGCAAAAATTGACCGAGGAGACGATGAAGCTTTATAAAGAGCAAAAAGTCAATCCATTATCTTCATGCCTCCCATTGTTGATCCAGCTGCCATTTTTATTCGCCGTCTATCAGGTTTTCAGAACCGGTCTGACAAATGGTGGCCAAGACATGCTCTACTCGTTCATCCAAAATCCCGGACATATCAATTCTATATCTTTTGGTATCATTGACCTCGCCGTACCCAGCACTGTTTTGGCCGGTTTAGCGGCCGTCGCTCAATTCATTCAGACAAAAATGCTGCCGACCGGTCCAACCCCCCAGAAAGTCGACTCCGGCTCAAAAGACGAGGCCATGCTTTCCGGATTGAATAAATCAATGAAATATTTCATGCCGATTATCACGTTTTTGATCGGCCTACAGCTACCGGGCGGCCTGGCGCTTTATTGGTTCGTCACCACAATTTTAACCGCTCTACAGCAACTGATTTTCTTCAAAAAAAAATCGGATAAAAACGACAGCGCGGAAAATAAACCAATCGAAGCGGCTTAATCGACGAGATTAAAATCAAGATTAAAAAGTTTTTGTTCACTGTTACCTTTTTATTTTATTTTCCATAAGTATGCTCTCGCCACTGGAAAAATCAATTTTGGCCACGATTATATATTTCGATATATTCAATTACCCGCTGACAAGTTTTGAGGTTTACAAATACTTGATTTCCCCCAAGGGCGCGCAGCTAAAAGCCGGTTATGCGTCGGTCAAACAAGCGCTGGAAACTTCACCATTGCTCAGAAAAAAAATAGAATCCCAACATGGATTTTATTTTTTGTTGAATCGGTCAAGCTTGATCAACATTCGTCGCCAACGCTATTTACTAGCCGGAAAAAAACTGGCCAACGCTAAAAAATATTTTCGGCTGCTGGCCAAAATTCCGTTTGTGACCGGTGTCAGCGTCTGCAATTCCCTGTCTTACAGCAACGCTCGGGAGGAAAGCGACATCGACGTGGCGATTATCTGCCGGCCCGGGACAATTTGGCTGGTGCGCTCGCTCGCTGTTTTCTTAATCGATCTTTTTAAAAAACGTCCCACCGAGGACAATCTTAAAAATAAAATCTGCCTGAGCTTTTACCTTTCCGAAGACGGCTTGAATCTTGAAGAGTGCCAAAGCGAATGTCCGGATATCCACTTTATAGTTTGGTTGTCTCAATTTTTGCCGATTTACAGCGTTTATCCTGATCAAATTTTCCATAATAATCTTTGGATAAAACAATATCTGCCAAATGCCTTTGCTCAATTACCGAACCGAGCAAGGAGAGTGGAGATATCCGAAAAAAAATTATGCGAAAAGATACTGTGTCGCAGCGTTATAAAATTTTTATCCAAACCGCTGAAAAACTATCAGCTAAAAATTTTGCCGACTCGACTGAGGCTGGCCGCCAAAGAACCGAATACGAATGTCATGCTCTCCGACCAAATAATTAAACTCCATGTCCAGGACAAACGTCAAGAATACAACCAACGCTGGCGATTAAAATATCAAGCCCTGATCAAGCATTATGAACAAAACATTGAAAGCCGCTGAATGGCTTTTTTATCTGCTAATTTTTATCTTGCCGATTCAGACACGGTGGCTGTATCGGCCGGCGACTTACAAAGACGAATTTTGGGAATATCAAACCCGGAGCCTTTATGGTACAGAAATTCTTTTTCTGGTCATTTTGGTTCTGGCAATCATTTATTTTTTTCAAAAATTCAATCTTAAAAATTTCATTCAGAGATACCGCCGGAAGAAATTGGCCGTTTTTTCCATGGCTGCCGCCGTTTTGATCGCTCTGGCGATTATCAATATCACATCTAACGACAATCCGGGATTTTCATTTTACAAAGCCATTCAATTTATCGAGTCGCTGGCCTTGGCCGGACTGATTATCTTCTTTCTGTATAACTTTAAAAAATTCAGCTGGGCGCTGATCGGCTCAGGACTTTTTCAAGGCATTCTGGCGATCGAACAATTCTTATCTCAAAAGGTCATTGCCAGCAAGTGGCTGGGCATGGCCGGCCAGGATCCGCAAGTTTTAGGCACGTCAGTGATTGAATCGGGCGGGCAAAGGATTTTGCGCGCCTATGGTTCCCTGCCTCATCCCAATATTTTAGCCGGATTCCTGGTAATTGTTCTGCTTTTTATCATTTATCAATTTTTGGAGGAAACCAATAAAAAGAAAAAAAAATTCTTACTCGCTTCGTTTATTTTTCTCTTCATTGCCTTGCTCGTGACTTTTTCACGCGGAGCGGCGCTGGCGCTTTTTGCTTCGCTGCTTTTCATATTAATAATCGGGTCTTCGAAAAAGGATTTTTGGAATAAGCATAAATCCCAGATCAATAAAATCGTGATCGCCACCCTGCTCGTTATCATCGGTTTTTCCATTGTCAAATCCGATTTGATTTTTACCCGTTTCCAAATGCAAGAACGACTGGAAGTCAAATCAATTACCGAGAGAATCTCCGGCTATCAGGATACCTGGCGGATATTTAAGCAACACTTATTTATCGGCACTGGTCCGGGCAATTACACGACGGCGCTTTCAAAGCTTCATCCTGACTGGCAGGTCTGGCAGCTTCAGCCGGTTCATAACGGCTTCGTTTTAGCAATGACTGAAATGGGAATAATTTTAACCCTGCTGTTTTCGGCAATTGCATTTTTCATCGTAAAAAAAATGATAAAACACCTCAAAGGCCGCTGGTTCAACATTGAAATAATTTTTTCATTATCAATCATCATCAGCTTGATCATAATTTGCTTTTTCGACCACTTCCTCTGGAGTCTGCATTTCGGCAATTTGCTTTTGGCGGTTTCCGCATTGACCATTAAGTTCGTTTTTGACGAAAAAAATAATTTGCTCAAATAAAAAAGCTCCCTTGATTCAGGGTGCTTGATTCAGCTTTTTTTTACCCTTCCGTATTTATAGGCTTCCATAATCAGCGTATTCACTGCATCGCGAGCGGCCAGGTTATATCGCAAGAATTCAAACAGATCGGCCAGACCATGAGAAGCCTCAGCGTCAAACCAGCTGCTTGTTTTTGGATCTTGGTCCAATTCGTGGTCTGTTGGCATCACCCTGATATCCGGCCAAAAAGAAATGTAAATTCGCTTCATGGCGCTTCACCTCCTGTCGCTCTAGCTTCAATTGCCGCGCGTTGCGCTTCAACAGCATTAACATTGTTTTTCGAGGAAGTCAACAGCCCAGGAACTAAAAACACGGGAAAATGTTCTTTTTTTTTTTTCATGCCTTGACACGGGATATCGAAATATTATAAGATAAACTAATCATTTTTAATGCAATAATCGTTAATTGTTACGAGATGTTACAGAATACTAAGTCTCGATGCTAATATACGAATTAATACTAATGATACTAATTTACGGATATTCGTATAATTCGCATGCATTCGTATATTTGCATCGCTTGTATCAACTGATACTGTCTTGTAACCCATAAAAAATAAGATAAACTAATCATTTTTAATGCAATAATCGTTAATTGTTACGAGATGTTACAGAATACTAAGTCTCGATGCTAATATACGAATTAATACTAATGATACTAATTTACGGATATTCGTATAATTCGCATGCATTCGTATATTTGCATCGCTTGTATCAACTGATACTGTCTTGTAACCCACAAAAAATATGCTAAAACCCTTAACAGACAAAATTGTCGTTAAACCTATCACCCAGGAAGAAACCGCTTCAGGCATTATTATTCCTGAAACTGTTGATAAAGAAAAACCGGAAAAAGGCGAAGTCGTGGCTGTCGGCGCCGGACGGCTCTTGGACAACGGCCAGCACGCGTCAATGGAAGTCAAAGTCGGCGACAAAGTCTTATTCACCAAATACAGCCCGCATGAAGTGAAAATCGACGGTCAAGAACTGTTAGTGTTATCTGAATCGGATATATTGGCGATTATCGAATAATATTTGAGTCTGAGGTATAGAGGCTAGAATATAATTTCCAGCTTCAAAACCTCAACCTCAAACCATGTAACCCGCAACCATTCGTAATTATTTATAATTAATTTATTTATTAACCTTATTTGTAATACTATGGCCAAACAAATCATATTCGACGAGCAAGCGCGGCAGGCTTTGAAAAGAGGGGTCGATAAGCTGGCCAACGCGGTAAAAGTAACTTTGGGTCCTCAGGGCCGAAACGTGGTTTTGGATAAGGGATATGGTTCGCCAACCATTTCCAATGACGGTGTCACCATTGCCAAGGAAATTGAATTAAAAGATAAATTGGAAAACGTGGGTGCTGAGCTGGTAAAGGAAGTCGCCACGAAAACCAACGATGTGGCCGGAGACGGCACCACTACCGCCACTCTTTTGGCTCAGGCAATCATTACCGAGGGTTTAAAAAACGTCGCTGCCGGCGCCAATCCCATGGAAATCAAAAAAGGAATTGATAAAGGTGTCAACGCAGTGGTTGAAAAATTAAAAACAATTTCAAAACCGGTCGGCGGCCAGTCGGAAATCGAGCAAGTCGCTTCCATCTCCGCCAATGATCCGACAATCGGCAAAATCATCGCCGAGGCCATGCAAGAAGTGGGCAATGAAGGCGTGATCACCGTCGAAGAATCTCAGACTCTGGGAATGGAAAAAGAAATCGTGCGCGGAATGCAATTCGATAATGGATACATCTCCGCCTACATGGTCACCAATCCGGAAAAAATGGAATCCGCCTATGAAGATCCTTTCATTTTAATCACTGATAAAAAGATTTCCAATGTCGAAGACATTGTGCCGATACTGGAAAAGCTGGCTCAGCAGGGACGAAAAGAATTGGTAATCATCGCCGAGGACGTCACTGATCAGGCCCTGGCAACACTGGTTTTAAATACCATCAGTAAAAATTTCAAAGCTCTGGCCATTAAGGCGCCGGGGTTCGGCGATCGAAGAAAAGAAATGCTCGAAGACATTGCCATCCTGACCGGCGGCAAAGTTATTTCCGAAGAAGTCGGCCTGAAGCTGGAATCAACTGAAATCGAAATGCTCGGCCGGGCCAGAAAAGTTACCTCAAATAAAGAAAATACGACAATCATCGAAGGACAAGGCGATAAAGCAATGGTTGAGCAAAGAGTCAATTTAATAAAGTCTCAAATCGAAAAAACCACTTCTGAATTTGATAAGGAAAAATTACAGGAAAGGCTGGCTAAGCTGGCCGGCGGAGTCGCGGTGCTGAAAGTCGGCGCTGCCACTGAAACCGAATTGAAAGAAAAGAAACTGAGAATCGAAGATGCGCTGGCAGCGACCAAAGCGGCAGTGGCCGAGGGTATTGTTCCCGGCGGCGGCGTGGCTTTGATCAGAGTATTAGACGCCTTAAACGGAGTCGAAGTTGATAAGGATCAAAAAATCGGCCTTGATATTTTAAGAAAAGCTCTGGTCGAACCGGTAAAACAAATTGCATCCAACGCGGGCAAAGACGGCTCAGTAATCGCCGAGGAAGTGAAAAAACGATCCGGCAATGAAGGCTATAATGCGGCCAAAGACGCTTTCGAGGATTTGGTTGCGGCCGGAATCATTGATCCGACCAAAGTTACCAGATCCGCATTGCAAAACGCCGCTTCCATCGCTTCCATGATTTTAACCACCGAGGCCATAGTGGCTGACGAACCGGAAAAAGAAGGCGACAAACATAACCACTCCGGAATGGCCGGCATGGGCGGCATGGGCATGGGCGGCATGATGTAAAAGAAACAGCTGGGACGCTGACATTCAATTTGCTGCACGATATCCTCAGAAAAAACATAGAACAGCCCGCGAGGGCTGTTTTTTATTGACAATATCTTCGAAGAAAAGATAAAATTAAGATACCATTTTCGCAAAGGAGAATTGGATGACCGCTGACAACGATCAGCTGATTCAAGAATTGCGCATTCTCAGCGCGCAAATGATGGATAATCCAAAAGATTTAACGCTGCGTGAAAAATATTCTACCTTGATGAAACGGGTGGCTTTCGCGCACGCTGATGCTCACTTGGCTTATGTAAAAAAAGAGCCTTTTCACCTTGAACATTCTCTTGAATTCGGCGTGCTTCCCGTATCAAGAAGATGGGCGACGCGAGCATTAGGCATGTATTTTAAGATGGATGGAGCAAACTCACTGAAAATTCGACCGTCATCCGAAGCGGTAAGCCAAGCAATACCGATGGGAAAAGACGTGATCGTTAATGAAGTTTATTATCTGCGATTATGCCAAACTCAGGCGGAAGGCCACATCTGGATCAAATCCCAATTGCCACAGTCGAGCCGCACCTAGCTCGGCTTTTTTAATTCGGCGTGAACAACAGGTGGCGCCGAGGCGAAAGCTTCGTTTTCCCGACCGGATGCGGGCGCTTTATGGCTTTATTGTGGACAAATTCTCTTGACTTAATTTTTTATTACCTATACCATAGGTATAGGTAATAATTAATTATCAATATTATGACCAGCCAAAAAGAAAAAGCTTTAGTCAATTTCAAAAAAGCCAAAAGCCATATTCAAAACATTATTGACATGGTGGAAGCTGATAAATACTGCATTGATATCATGCAGCAAAATTTGGCCGTAATCGGACTTTTAAAATCAGCCCATCAATTATTAATGGAGGGCCACCTCGGTAGCTGCTTCAAAGACGCCATGGCTGCTAAAAATGAGGCCAAAAAACAAAAAATGGTCGCTGAAATATTGCGTGTCAGCAAGATGTCCAATAAATGATATGCTCCGGTCAATAAAATTAAAAATTTCGGGCATGCACTGCGCCAGCTGCGCCACTTTGATCGAAACCGAGCTCAAGGAGACGGAAGGCATCAGCGGTGCCGAGGTGGATTTCAACAAATCTCTGGCGGAAATTGAATATGACAGTAGCGCGGCTTCCGTGGATCAAATCGTCAGAGCGATCGAAAAATTGAATTATCGCGCAAGTGCGCTCAAGTCTGGCAGTCGGGTCAAAAATTCTGACAACTGTTCAAACAGCAAAATAAAAAAAATCGTCTGGCCGCTCACGCTCATTGCCGGACTTTTTCTGGCATATTTTCTTATTGAAAAACTAGGATTTTTCGAGCTGCTGGCCAGGATCAATGAATTAAAGGTCAGCTACTGGCTGATATTTATAATTGGGATTTTAGCTGGGTTTCATTGCATTGGAATGTGCGGGAGCTTGGTTATTACTTATAGTGCGACAATGAATAAAAATCTCCTTAGTTCCAAAACAAAAAAACTGGGGCATCTTAGTTATAATTTGGGTCGCCTCATATCCTACTCCATTATCGGCGGAATTTTAGGAGGGATCGGCTCATTTTTCGGCATTAATCCGACTTTTACTGGAATTGTCACCATTATTGCGGGAATATTAATGGTGTTCATGGGTATTTCATTATTCACAAATTTTAAAATTTTTCAAAAATTGCAATTGCGAATGCCCAGATCAATCGTCAAATGCCTTTTTAATCAAAACAAATCAAAAAAATCCAAGGGTCCGTTTATAATCGGACTGCTTAACGGCTTTATGCCTTGCGGACCGCTTCAGGCCATGCAAATTTACGCGCTGGCTTCAGGCAGCTTTTGGACCGGTATGCTGTCAATGGCACTCTTTGCTGCAGGAACAATCCCGATCATGTTTGTATTCGGCAATTTAGTTTCTAAAATCAAAGGCTCGCAAATCAACAAGCTGATAAAATATTCCGGGCTGATAGTGATCATGCTGGGCGTGATAATGTTTAACCGAGGCCTAACTAACTTCGGTTGGGGATTTGGCGGAATTTTCAAAGACAATTATTCGAAAACCGAATACCTGGTTACCGGCGAGGTAAAAGAATATCAAACCGTGAATATGGATTTGACATACAGCGGCTATTCTCCGAATATTTTATATATCAAGGTCGGAATCCCGGTACGCTGGGTGATCAATGTCAAGCAAATGAGCGGCTGCACTGATGAAATCATCATGCCGGATTATAATGTTCGAAAGAAACTCGGCTACGGCGAAAATATTATTGAATTCACTCCGACTAAAATCGGTGAAATAAAATTCAGCTGCCGGATGCGGATGGTCTGGGGCAAATTCATTGTCACAGAAAAAGACGTCAAAGAATCATCGCAAAAATTTGACAAAAATAATACCATCAAATGATGCCGGCTGCTCGGCCCGCGGCGGATATCGCTTTGCGAGCAGATGCGAATGTCAAATCCGGATCGATATAATATAAAATAATATGAATCATTTGGAAAAAAAATCTCTCTCCATATCGGGCATGCATTGCCAAAGTTGCGTGGTTAATATTGAAAGCGCGCTTCGGAAAACCACAGGCATTGCCAATGCTTCGATCAACTTCGCCACTGAAAAAGCGGCAGTGGAGTTTGACCCGGCCCAAATATCCCTAGAGGAGATCAAACATAAAATTACCGAGCTTGGGTACAGCGCCCGCGAAGCGCAGATTCTATCAGCCGGCCATGAACACGGGCACGGCGGCCGAAACCTGAAAACGCGCTTTATCATATCACTTTTACTGGCGATCCCGATAATCATCTTTTCAATGGGGCCGATGATCGGCTTGCCGATCGAAAAAATTCCAGAAAATTTCAATTATATGCTTCAGCTCGGCCTGGCCTCTGCTGTGATATTAACCAATTTCTCAATTTGGAAAATGGGAGTAAAAGGCTTGATCAAACTCAGGCCGGGAATGGATTCACTGATATTTTTGGGAACAGCCGCCGCTTACTTTTACAGTATCGCTGCGCTTTCTTTAAAAATATTCAATGTTGGGAGCTTACCTTTTCATTTGTATTTTGAGAGCTCTATTTTCATTCTAACCTTTATTATATTGGGAGAATATTTGGAAGAGAAAACAAAAGGCAAAGCCGGCGAAGCGGTCAGGAGTCTGATCGGCATTGCCGCCAAGGAAGCCACTGTTTTAGAAAATGGCATAGAAATTCGAGTGCCGATCGACCAGATCAACCGCAATGACATCTTAATCGTCAAACCGGGTCAAAAAATTCCGACAGACGGCGTGATTATCGAAGGCCATTCAAGCATCGACGAAAAAGCCATTACTGGTGAAAGCATTCCGCTGGGTAAAAAAGAAGGCGACACGGTCATCGGTGCCACCATTAATGTTTCCGGCATACTGAAAATCAAAGCCACAAAGGTCGGCAGCGACACCATGCTATCGCAAATTATAAAAATAGTCGAAGAAGCACTTTCTTCAAAAGCGCCAATACAACTTTTAGCAGATAAAATCTCTTTATATTTCGTGCCCGCCGTGCTGGGAATTGCGGCGCTGTCCTTTATTTCATGGCTGGTATTTAGAAATGATTTAATACTGTCTTTGACAACATTTATTTCCGTGCTGATCATCGCCTGCCCGTGCGCGCTCGGCTTAGCCACGCCCACAGCCGTAATGATGGGGTCAGGCTTGGCGTCCAAGCGCGGCATTTTGATTAAAACTTCAAAGGCTCTTGAAATCGCCCGAAAAATTAATACCATTGTTTTCGATAAAACCGGCACTCTGACCAAGGGCGAGCCAAAAGTGGTGGACATCATTGCTTTATCGGGTGATAAAAATGATTTGTTAAAAGTCGCGGCCTCGATCGAGCACAATTCCACTCACCCACTGGCAAACGCGGTGGTGCAAGCGGCCAAAGAAAAAAATTTAGCGCTAATGAAAACGATTGATTTCAATGAACTGGCCGGACAAGGCGTGAGCGGCCAAATCAATGGCCAAAAAATTCTTATCGGCACGAAAAAATTAATGTCCGAGAACAAAATTAATATCGAAAGAGCCGACGCTAAAATCGATGAGCTGACCAGCGCAGGCAAAACCTCGATTCTTGTCGCGATTGACCAATCAATCATCGGCCTGATCGCGATTGCCGACACCGTAAAAGACAATGCCCGGGATGCCGTTGCCAAACTAAAATCGACCAAGGTAAAAGTCATTATGATTACCGGAGATAATGAGCGAGTGGCAAAGGCCATTGCCGAGCAACTCGGCATAAAAGAAGTTCTGGCCGAAGTCTTGCCGCCCGAAAAGTCCGAAAAGATAAAAGAACTTCAAGCCGAAGGCCGAATCGTGGCCATGGTCGGCGATGGCATCAATGACGCGCCAGCATTAGCTCAAGCAAATCTAGGAATCGCCATCGGCGCCGGCACTGACGTCGCCCTGGAAACAGGAGAGATCATCTTGGTTAAAAGCGATCTGCTGGATGTCAGCCGAGCAATTGAATTAAGCAAATTCACACTTAAAAAAATCAAACAAAATCTCTTCTGGGCATTCTTCTATAACGCTGTCGGCATTCCTATCGCCGCCGGTATCTTATATCCATTGACCGGCTGGCTGCTCAGCCCGGCCATTGCCGCCGCGGCCATGGCGTTCTCTTCGGTGAGTGTGGTGTCAAATTCGCTGTCAATGAGATGGTATAAAGACTAGATTGGAAAGCGCGGGCGCTTGACAGCAATGACTTTATTTGATATAACACCCTGTCGGCGGACGACAGTCGATCTGTATAAAAATAACGACGGTTTGATTGTCCGCCGCGCCTTACACCACTTGAGGGAGACGACTCGAGGGTTGTCCGTTAAAGAACGAAGTCCCCAATGTCTCCCTCTTTTTTATTTTTAAAAAATGCCGAGCAAGACCGTTCGGGGAATCACAGATTCCCCTCGGCATTGATTTGCTCGGTGATTTCCTTCGGCATTGACTTACTCGGCCGCCCGCCCTGCTGACGCTGAGGGGAAACTTTGTTTCCCCGACCGGAAAAAAATCCGCGCCAGCGGCATTCGGTCGCAGAAAGGCAAGCCTTCTGCTTATTTAAAAAAATGTCCCGCCAAACGGGACTAAAAATTTTGTATGCTACCCCCCTTCAAGTGAGCTTATCATTAAACAAGCCGACTGAAAGTCGGGCAGAAATTTATAACTTTCACCTTTTTCCTTCGCAAGTGCATTTGTAATATTTATACTATATATGTGATTCGTAACTCTTTCTCAAACATTAAATCTAAAAACACAAACATCACCATCCTTCATCTCATATTCTTTGCCCTCCAGCCTGATCAATCCCTTTTCTTTGGCCGCCGCCTCTGAGCCGGCGTCCAGCAAATCTTTCCCATTGATAACTTCAGCGGTAATAAAGCCTCTTTCAAAATCAGTGTGGATCTTGCCGGCCGCCTGCGGCGCCAGCGTGCCCTTGGTAATCGTCCAGGCTCTGGTTTCTTTCGGGCCGGAAGTAAAATAGGTGATCAAATTCAAAAGCTGATAGGCAGCCAAAATAATTTTATCCAGTCCGGTATGCTCTTCGCCGATTTCCGACAGATATTGCTTCACTTCAGCTTCCGGCAAATCAGCCAGCTCAGCTTCGAGCTGGGCGCAGATTTTAATCACTGTTTCATTTTCAAATCCGGGTATCCGAATATCTTCTTTCAACTGACTTTCGTCAACATTTAAAACGATTATATATGGCTTGGCGGTCAATAAATTCAGATTTTTAATCAACTCGGCCTCTTTTTCAGTTAATCCCAGTTTATTCACAGGTTTGCCCTCTTCAAGAGCAATTTTTATTTTCTTTAATAATTCCAACTTGGCGCGTTCCTCTTTTCCCTGTCCCTGCTTCGTGCTCTTCAGTCCTTTTTCGACAGTTAAAATATGCTTATCAATCGTGGCCAGATCGGCGAAAATCAATTCCATCTGGATGACTTCAAAATCAGCAGCCGGATCGACTTTCCCCTCCACATGAACAATATCTCCCTTTTGAAAATTCCTAACCACATGGCAGATGGCGTCCACTTCCCGTATATTCGCTAAAAATTTATTTCCCAGCCCTTCTCCCTTATGCGCTCCTTTCACCAATCCGGCAATGTCCACAAAATCAATGGTGGTCGCAATCACTTTTTCGGACTGAGAAAAATTCGCCAATTGATCTAACCGCTCGTCCGGCACCTTGACGATACCCACGTTCGGTTCGATGGTGCAAAACGGATAATTGGCAATGTCGATTTGTTTTTTGGTTAAGGCTTTAAAAAGAGTAGATTTGCCGACATTCGGCAAACCCACGATGCCTATTGAGAAAGACATGACACTTGAATTTCTAATATCTAAATCCTAATTGTAAAGTTTCACCTGATTTCTAAACAATAACCAAATTTCCAAAATCCAAATATCCGAAACAATTTTAGAATTTTGAACATTGAATCATTAGAATTTGTTTAGAATTTAGATATTCTAATTTAGAATTTCCGCCTATGGATTTTTAGTCGCGTCTCCGGAGGCCGTCTCGGCCGGAGCGGCCGGTTTGGCTTCCAATTTAACTGCCGATAAAATATTTTCAAAATCGGTCAAATAATCAAAGTAATTCCGATGATAAATATCGCTTACCAGGAATATGGCCTTATAATCGCCAAAATCAGATAATATCATGATGGTGGGCACGATGGTGTTTTCCGCTTTTTCCACGAAATATACCAATTTGCCGCCATTGAAATTTTGATTGTCCAGAATTCCCTTTGATTCGAACGCTTTGACTTTTTCTTCAACCGAAAATCTTTGGCCAAAATCATAGGGCATGATTTGCAGCGATCTGACAAATTCGGATACGCCAATCGGCTCGAGCGCTATGCTCTTTCTGGCCACGGCTTTGGCGTCGCCCGAAGCCGGCTGAGATTGATCGGCGCTTTTAGAAATCTGCCAATTTTTAGGAAAACGCATTTCCATCGTCCAGTCGTCATCCTTGTACAGCTGCCAATCCTTGGTGTCCACCGAATCCGGAATTTTTCTTTTAATTATTTCCTGATTAAAGAAAAACTCTTTGCTTTTTTGCGATGTCGCCTGCAAGTCTTCCGTTTTTTGATTTAGATCGCTCAGTTCGGCTTGCAAATTGGTGACCGTGCTCTTCAGCACGCGAGTCTGCCCTTCGACTTCGTTCTTTTCATCCTGAACCTTGCTGATGCTTTTTTGCGCGTACACGAACATCGCCACCACGGCGATAAGCAAAATACCGGCAATGAACCAGCCAGGGATGGCCGGATGCTTAACTAATGATTTTTTTTTGGCGGAAACGGCGGTGCTGGCCGCGACGGGCGCCGGGGTCGGTTTTGTTTCTTCGCTGGGCGTTATTTTTTTTCTGGGCATATTTTTCTTCCGGCAAATCGAGGTTAAATTCCTCTTCATTGCTTTTATGTTTAGATTATTTAAGTATGTATATTTTAATTTTTTGAGAAATAATTGTCAAATTTTTGAAAAAATAGTATCATAAAGGCAAGAAATCGAATATCGCGGAATTGCCACCGCAGTCAGACGACCAAAAACGCTCTTCATTGCGTTCATCTAACAGGCAACTTTCATCTGTCAACTAAAATATTACTTCTATGTCAACCGGCGCCCAATCAATCGAGGATTTGCTTAAAGATCCATCAGTGCTAAAAAAATCAACCCCGGGTCAAGCAGCCGCAGGAACAAAACGAGCTCAGGAAGCATTAGCGGAAAAGATGCAGTCCATTCAAGTGAAAGAGGAAAGAGAAAAGGCGCAAACTTCCGCGCAACAAAAAGGAATTCCGTTTATTGATTTGACCGATTTTCCGATTAGCTCCGAGGCTTTAAAAATAATTGACGAATCCCAGGCCGCTGAACTGTCCGTGGTGCCGTTTCTGGAAATCGGACAGGAAATACGCATCGCCGCCACCCAGCCCGAAAGCCCGGCCATAAAAGAATTGGCGTTTCAGATCGCCGAACGATTTAAAGCGCATGTCGAAATTTATCTGACTGATGATCACAGCCTGAAAACAGCGCTTGGCCTTTATAAAAAAATGCCGAAAATAAAACCGGCGCCCAAAGGAGTCGAAATTTCGGCAAACGATCTGGAAAAATTTCAGAAAAACTACCAAGGCGTCGCCAGCCTGCAATCGATGATTGAAGAAACCAATCTGACCGAAATGGTGGCCTTAATCGTGGCCGCGGCCCTGCAAACCAAGGCGTCCGATATTCATATCGAAGCCGAAGAAAAAATAATCAAAGTCAGATTTAGGCTGGACGGCATTTTAAATGACGTGGCCGAGCTGAAAAAATCAGATTGGCCGAAAATTATTTCCCGGTTAAAACTATTGGCCAAGGTCAAACTAAATGTGACCGATCAGCCACAGGATGGCCGGTTTCGCATCCAAACCGCGGCCGAGCGCATCGATGTCCGCGCGTCGTTTTTGCCGGTGCAATACGGCGAAAGCGTGGTGATGCGACTGCTGCGATCCGGCGCCGTCAGTTTAAAATTCGAAGATTTGGGTTTGGGTGGCCATGCTTTTGAAAAATTAAAAACGGAAATCCAGCGGCCGAACGGCATGATTATCACCACCGGTCCGACCGGATCGGGCAAAACCACCACTCTCTACGCCATTCTGAACAAACTTAATAATCCCGAAGTTAAAATCATGACGCTGGAAGATCCGATCGAATACGAACTGGCCGGTGTTAATCAAAGCCAAATTGATCCTTCGCGCGATTATTCATTCGCCGACGGACTGCGGTCGCTAATGCGCCAGGATCCGGACATTATTATGGTCGGTGAAATCAGGGACGGCGAAACAGCCGATATTGCCATTAACGCGGCGTTAACCGGACATTTGGTGTTATCAACCATTCATACCAATAGCGCGTCCGGCGCCATACCCAGATTTTTGGCACTGGGGGCGAAAGGTTTTCTGCTGGCGCCGGCATTGAACGCCATTATCGGCCAGCGACTGGTTAGAAAAGTCTGCTCCGATTGCAAAGAAGAATATGTACCGGATAAAAAAACATTGGAGCGGGTCAAAGAAACACTGGATCGAATCCCCAAAGATAATCCGCAGCGTCCAAAGGATCTGGATAATTTGAAATTTTATATGGGGAAAGGCTGTCCCAAGTGTAATGGACTGAAATACAAAGGCCGAGTCGGCATTTATGAAATCATGATAATGAATAAGGAAATCGAGCAACTGATCCTAAATAACCAGGCGACTGAATACACATTATTGGAAGTGGCGGCCAAAAACGGCATGCTGACCATGGTGCAGGACGGACTGCTTAAGGCGGCCGAGGGCCTCACCACAATCGAGGAAGTGTTCCGGGTAAGCGATTAATAAGCAACAAATAAATACAAACTGCCCGCTGCGGGCAGTTTTTTATTGACCCTTGACAAAAGAATTAAAAAATATTATAGTAATTGGAAACGCAGCAGGAGGATTGGTTATGAACGCCGAAAGTCTCAGACCGTACTTCGAGAAACATCGATCAAGACCATTTATCTTACGCGTGTTCAGATTATTTTTTCAAATCGGGAAAAACAACCTGATCGGCCAGTCAACGCCTCGGCTGGACAAGGAGCTGGACAGGGCACTAACAGAGCTTTCCCAATACGTTAAAATCGAACCGTTGTCAGCGCTGCTGAGATTAACCATTGACTTTTGCCTCCAAGAGGCGAAACGCAAGCTGTAATACCAAAGAAGGATCTCGCTATCCTTCTTTTTTATGCGGCCTCTTTAAACCTTATTTCTCTCAATAAATTATATGCCCACAGGGCAACGGATTGGCGATTTGCCAAATTTACATCCGCAGTCAAAAAAGTCATCTCCGGAATGTCGATTCGATCTATTTCAATGAATTCTCTGCCGGCGGCTTCTTCACGGTCTTGAAACTCATCCAGCTGTTCGGGGGTTAATTGTCCAAAATGTTGATAAATATAGCGATTGGCAATGGTTAAAGAACTAATTAACGCGTCGTGAGCCGCGCGTCTTCGCAGCTCTGAAGTCTCAATTTCCTTTATGCTCGATCTCCCGTATTTTCTTATGTTCCCTTCCTGAGATAGAACAATCTCAATATATTTGATTGCTTTGGCAATCGAGTCATCAATCATTTTTTTTGCGGTCTGCTTTTGTTTTTGTAATATTTGTTGATGCTTTTTATTGTCAGCGGAGTCTCCAATTACTTGCGTCCGATCAATTTGTTCAAGGAATTGATGAATTTTTTCGTAATTTGGAGTCTGCTCGATTTTACTTTTCCCGAGCAGTTTTATATAATCATAAAATTCCAGCCACTTATTATATTCTTCTGTCCCGGGCTCAAAAATTACCCCGGTTTCCGGATCGAATTCTCCTCCTTTTTGATTGTGCCAATATGCCAACTCACGTTGATTTTTTTCTTTCATAGTTTTGAATTGAAATTTTTCGATTGTTTTTTTCAATTTTTATATTGATTCGGACATAGTCTTTCAGCATCTTTTTTATTTTTTCACCCCATTCAATAAAGCATACCGTGTCTTTTCGATATAAATATTCGTCCAGACCGGCTGATTGAAAATCTTGGAAAGAATCAATCCGATAGGCGTCCACGTGGCACAGATTTTTAATTTTTTTATTCGCAGTGCTGTAAGTCTGCATCAATACAAAAGTCGGGCTGGTCACGGTCCTTAAAACTCCAAGCTCCGCTGCTACCGCTTTGACGAAAACGGTTTTGCCCGCGCCCAGCTCGCCGGTCAATAAAACCACTTCCCCGCCTTTGAGCGTTTTGGCGAAGTCGCGGGCCGCTTGCATGGTTTCTTGTTCTGAGGTAGTAATAAATTCTTTTTTCATAATGTTTAATCCGAATGACCCGAATGACCGACACGAATACCACGAATATTATCGGATTGATATTCGCTGTTTAATACTCTTTTGGGTACTAATCGTTTTTGTCTAAAATTGACAATGATCCCTAGTTCCAAATTCAAGGTTGCCAAATGCCGCTGAGCTTGATAATAATCTTCCTTATCAATGAAATCTTTTGTTTTAAATTCCAAGAGTATTTTTCCGCCAACAATGAAATCGCAAATACCTCTAGCGACTTTTCCTCCATTTCGCACATCAGTAAATCGATGTTCTCTCTTATAATTAATCTCCTTTTCATTTAGTAATTTTTTAAATAATCACCATATTGCTTTTCATTTCTTAATCGTCCCAAATCATTTTGGGTCTTATATAAAAGTCCAGTTATTTCATATGATAATTCTTCATGGATAATTTTGGTCATAAAGTTTTTATTTTATTCGGGGCATTTGGGGGATTCGAATAGATATTCGGGGTATTCGGATTATACAATATGCCAACCGGGATCAGCGACTAAATGAAATTTATCTGCAAAATCCTTCTCTTTATAATGAAAATACGCTGCCGCGCCGATCATGGCCGCATTGTCCGTGGTGAATTCGAGTGAAGGAATGCGCATCTCCAGCCCTTTAATCCCGCTACCCTTTTTTTCCAGCTCTTGTCTCAGTTTCTTGTTAGCGGAAACGCCGCCGCCGAGAATAAAACTCTTTGGCTTGTACTTGGCGATGGCGTCAAAAGTCTTTTTCACTAAAACTTCGACCACCGCGTCCTCAAATTCGCGCGCCAAATCCGCTTTGGATTTGCTTGTCCAATTTTTTCTAGATTTATACAAATATAAAACAGCAGTTTTGATGCCTGAAAAACTAAAATCAAAGTCATGGGAATTAATCATTGGCCGGGGCAGTTTAAATTTGCCGGGCTTGGCATTTTCAGCCAGCTTGGATATGATCGGTCCGCCCGGGTAGCCCAAGCCCATAATCTTGGCCACCTTATCAAATGATTCGCCGACCGCGTCGTCTCTGGTTTGGCCAATCAATTTATATTTTCCCCAGTCTTTAACATCAATCAAACTGGTATGCCCGCCGGAAACAACCAAACAAACCGCCGGCAGCTTCACTTTTCCGCCGCCAAGCAGCGCGGCCGCGATATGTCCTTCGATATGATTAACCTGAATCAACGGCGTATCCCAAGCATAGGCCAAAGTCTTGACGGTTTCCACGCCGACTCGAAGCGACGGCGCCAGACCGGGGCCGGAAACAACGGCTATCGCCTTCAGATCTTTAATTATTGTCTTTGAATCATCCAGGGCCTTATCGATAATGGGAATGATTTTTTCAACATGCAGCCGAGCCGCGACTTCCGGCACCACACCGCCGTATTTTGCGTGAGTTTTTATTTGAGATGAAACGACATTGGATAAAGCGATGAATTTGCCGGCCTTAACTTCAACAACCGAGGCCGCTGTCTCGTCGCAGGATGATTCGATGGCTAATATTTTCATAAATTTGAAGCTACATGATTACAAATCAATATGCGAGATCATACAGATTGCAAGATATACAAAATTTTCAACATGGCATCTTGTAAATCTTGTACGCAAGATCTAGTAATCTTGTAAACTCACTTATTAATCATTCTCCCACGCCCGCTTTAAAAAGTAAAGAAAAACCTGAGATCGTTTTCTCAGGTTTGAATTGTTTGATCATCACCTACCAATTTCAAATTCGGTCGAGGCGGATTGAATTCCAGCTGGCCGACCAGCGGACCGTTTCTTTCATAGATTTTTATCACATACCTTTTCCCGGGATCCAGTAAAATCACCAGCTCATGTAAAAATCTAAAAGCGCACCTGACGATAATTCTATCGTCAATGGGAACGCGGCATAGACGTTGAAATAACTGCCGCAAATTTTCAAAAAGCTCCAGCCCCCGATCCGGGAGCTCGATGGCGATGATCGTTCTTTTCACGTTCTGCCTCCTCAAAGCAATTATAATACCAAATTTTAAAAATAAAAAGGACGCTCAGCGGTCCTTAATATCATTTTTTATTCAACAACTCCGCCCTTAGCCGCATCCCAGATTTCTTTTCTGATTTTCTTCATTAATTTCGGATTATCTTTCAAATATTTCTTGGCGTTTTCTCGACCAACCCCCAGTTTTTCTTCTCCATAACCGTAAGAATTCCCCGACTTGGATATTACTTTGTGGACAATGCCGGTATCCAGCAGATCGCCGGATAAAGAGATGCCTTCATTGTACATGATGTCGAATTCAGTGGTTTTAAACGGCGCGGCAACTTTATTTTTGACGATTTTTACCTTAACCCGATTGCCGATAACTTGTTCGGCTTGCTTGATCTGAGCCGAACGTCGCACTTCGATTCTGACGGATGAATAAAACTTCAGCGCGTTGCCGCCGGTGGTCGTCTCGGGATTGCCGAAAAATACCCCGATCTTTTGACGGATTTGATTGATAAATATTACCGTGGTTTTGCTTTTGGAAATCAATCCCGCCAATTTTCGCAGCGCCTGACTCATCAATCTGGCTTGCAGCCCCATGTGTTGATCGCCCATCTCGCCTTCGATTTCGGCTTTTGGCGTCAACGCGGCGACCGAATCAACGACAATAACATCGATGGCGTTTGAGCGGACCAGGGTTTCGACTATTTCCAACGCCTGCTCGCCGGTATCCGGCTGAGAAATCAGTAAGTCGTTGATATTAATGCCGATCTTTCTGGCATAGTCCGGATCAAGCGCGTGTTCCGCGTCAATGAATGCGGCAATGCCACCGATTTTTTGAATCTCGGCAACAATGTGCTGAGCCAATGTGGTTTTTCCGGACATTTCCGGACCGAATATTTCGATAATGCGCCCACGCGGCACACCGCCAACCCCCAAGGCGATGTCCAGCGACAAACAGCCGGTGGGAATCGCCTCCACATTCATGGTCTTGGCCTCTCCCAAGAGCATAATTGAACCGTCACCGAACTTTTCCTTAATTTGGCTGATGGCCTGCTCCGCGGCTAAATTTTTTTCTTTTACTTCAACGTCTTTTCCCATATGAACAATAAAAAAATCTTAAGCATGGAAAGATTTCTTTGATATTAATTTTCAATATGATCAAAAACCCAAATTATTTAATTTTTTGAGACGTTCGCAGTCTCTTCGACGATTATCTGCAGGTATTTTATGTTTTCACGGCTGTGCTTTTTCTGCGCTGATATTTTAATAATATTCAATCCTTTTTGCAAATCGAGCGGACTCTCAAATACTCCGTGCTGATCACTGATGATCTCCTGACCATTGATGGTCAGCAAGACCTCTTTTTCCGTTTCTCCCCGAACATTCACATGACGCTCTGTCGTGATCAGGCTGTCCGCCGGTTCAAATATTTTCAGGGCGGGCGGCGTGAAAATTCGATTGATTCCCCAACCGATATAAAACAATAGAGCGGCGGTGACGAACATGGCCAATGAATATTTTAAAAATTGCGGTTTTAAAAAGAAATTAATCGTTTTTATAAACAATCCCTGCTTATTGCGTTTTTCCTTGCTGAGCCGTTTTTGAGTTTTAAAATAAACGCTTTTCTCCTGCTCATAAGATTCAATGACCGTATCCGGATTCAAATCCAAATAATCGGCGTACTGGCGCAGAAAATTTTTAGTGTACACATCGGGTGGCAAAAGATTGAATTTATCATTTTCCAACGCGCTTAAATAATTGATATTTATTTGCGTCATTCGCGAAATCTCCTCCAAGCTTAAACCATAAGACAGTCGATGTTCCTGCAGTTTTTCACCGAGAGTTTTGATGGCGTTAATTTTTTTATTATTGAAACTGATCATAGCATGGGAAAAGAAAAATGGCACGAAAATTAATTTTTCCCGATTTTTTATTATTCTTCTTCCTCGGCCACCGGATCTTCCGCCTGAGCCGTTCCCTGCGCAAGCTTATCCAGCGAAACTAAAACCTCTCTGGGTCGGGCGCCGTCAGCCGGACCGACGACTCCATTGTCCTCGAGTAAATCCACCAATCGCGCCGCGCGCGCGTAGCCAATCCTCAGTCGGCGTTGGAGCAGCGATGCAGAAGCCTTTTTGGCGCGGATCACAATCTCTTTGGCCTCATCATACAGCTCATCGCCGTCTTCGGAGTCGTTGTAATCAAAGCTGGAAGATCCGCCTTTGGACTTTTCCACCACCTCTTCATTATATTCCGGATCGCCTCCGGCTTGTTTTAAGAAGTCCACAATTCGCTTGATCTCATCATCGCCGATGAACGCGCCTTGAATTCTTCTGGGTTTTGACAGCTCCGCCGTTTGGAACAGCATATCGCCTTTGCCCAGAAGCTTTTCCGCGCCGGCCGTATCAAGAATGGTTCGCGAATCTGTCTGTGAGGCGACGCTAAAAGCGATTCTAGCCGGAATGTTGGCTTTAATCAAACCGGTAATCACGTCAACGGACGGCCGCTGGGTGGCGACGATCAAGTGAATACCGATAGCTCTGGCCATTTGAGTTAGGCGGATAATTGCTGATTCCACCTCGGCGGCGGCGGTCAGCATCAAATCGGCCAATTCATCTATAATCACCACCAGGTATGGCAATTTTTCATCTGGATGGGACGAATTATAGCTTTCAATGTTGCGGTTTCCTTCTTTTGACAATAAATCGTATCGGCGATCCATTTCTGTGATGGCCCAGCGCAAAGAATTAACGGTTTTGGTGACATCGGTGATTACTGGAGCGAGCAAGTGAGGGATGCCGTTGTAGACCGGAAACTCGACCCGCTTGGGATCGACCATGATAAATCTAAGTGAATCGGTGTTATTTTGATAAAGCAAGCTGACAATGATAGTGTTTAAGCAAACGCTTTTGCCTGAACCGGTCGCGCCGGCGACTAGCAAGTGCGGCATCTTTTCCAGCGGATATGTCCAGGCCTTGCCGGAAACGTCCTTGCCCAGACAAACTGTCAAATTGGATTTCCTGGTTTTAAATTCCTTAGCTTCCAGCAATTCCCGCAGTCCGACCATGGCCGTTTGTTTGTTGGGAACTTCAATGCCCACCAGTGATTTGCCCGGAATCGGCGCCTCGATCCTGATTGGATGGGCGGCCAAAGCCAGCGCCAAATCATTGCTTAGTGAAGTAATCCTCGAAAGCTTAACCCCTTCGGCCGGCTTAAAGGTGAATTGAGTGACGGTTGGGCCGATGCTAACGCCTTCCATCTGAACATCAATGCCGAAATTTTCCAGCGTCTTTTGAATTTTTTCCATGCCAAGCTTAATGTCGCCGCTAGTGGGTTTTCCAGTTTTTTTATTCAATAAACTCAGGGGCAAATCAATTTTAATGTGTTTGGCAGGAAATTTGGAAGCGGTCGTTTCGTCTGATGAGTCTGCCTTGGGTTCGTCGGGCTCCGCCGCCTCCAGAGGTTCGGCTGATTGATCTTCTTTTTCCTCATCTGGTTCATCGTCTTTGTACTCCGGCCGATAATCGTCTGCCGGTTCCGCGTCTTCATTATCACCGCGACGAAAAATAGCGCCGAACGGACGACGTAAAAATTCAAATGATGGATTGTTAAAAATGATATTTTCGATTGAGGTATTTAAAATCAATATCAAACCAACGAAAATCATGGCGATCAATATAATTATCGAAGCTATTTTGCCCATTAAGTACAGAAGAGGGTATGATAAAACTATGCCTAAAAACCCGCCGCCCGATCCGAGCGCCGATATCTCGGCCAGTTCATCTATTTGATATCCCATGTGCAGCATCGCGGTGACAGCCAATAATAAAATAAATAACCCAATGTAATTGGCCGCAGAAATTTGATATTTTTCTCCGCGCAGCAGCAAGTATCCGTAGAAGATAATGAGGATTGGGAATAAAAACTTCAGCCAGCCAAGAAAAACACCCAAGGACGAATTGACATAGTCGCCGATAGTTCCAGCCATGCCCAGGATGCTCAGCAAGCTCAGCAGTCCAAACGCGAACATGACCACGGCAAAAATCGCTTTTTTCGCCTCTGGGCTGATTTCTTTTTTTATTGGCTCTTCGATCTCTTTTGTTTTTCTTTTTTTTCTTCTCGGCATGTATTTTCTAAATTAAATTTAATAATAATACCAAAACCGAATTAGTATTTCTCATAAACATTTTAACACATTTATTCAATAAAAAAAACCGCTTTCGCGGCAACGCAGTATTATTCATTGAAGTGAGGAGAAAGGGTTAAACCTCCTTAAAGTATTATTATAGAGGAGAGAGAATTTATTAACCCTATCCGCTCACTTCAGTCAATAATGCCAGCTAACCTTCAAAAAGATATAGAGGTGCTTTGGATAGGCCAATAATATTATTTTTGCCCACCAGTCTCTCCTCTACATCTTGCTGAAAATTAATCTTAACATTATAACATTTTCGTAAGATATTGTCAATAGATGTTGATAATCTGAGGATATTTTGTGCTAAAATTGCGCAAATTATGGCGCACTTGATTTGACTGATTGACAAAATTCGATTAAAATGTAATAATGGAGGGTTAATTATACATATGAATTTGATTCCAACAGTAATCGAAAAAACAAATTTCGGCGAACGTGCCTACGACATATATTCACGCCTTCTAAAGGAGCGAATAATTTTTCTCGGCGCGCCGGTGGATGATAATATCGCCAATATTGTGATTGCTCAATTGCTTTTTTTGGAAAGCGAAGATCCGAAAAAAGACATTAAGCTATATATAAACAGCCCGGGAGGCTCGGTCACGGCGGGCATGGCTATTTACGATACCATGCAATATATCAAGCCTGATGTTTCGACCATTTGTATCGGTATGGCCGCCAGTATGGCCGCGGTGTTATTGGCCGCCGGACAGAAAGGAAAACGATTCGCCTTGCCCAATTCCGAAATATTGATTCATCAGGTAATGGGTGGCGCGGAAGGGCAAGCGTCTGATGTCAAAATCAGAGCGGAAAGAATATTAAAAATCAAAGACAGATTAAATAAGATTTTGGCCAAACATACCGGTCAACCGTTAAAAAAAGTGGAAAAAGACACTGACCGCGATAAATTTATGGCTTCGGAAGAGGCGAAGGAATACGGCTTAATTGATAAAATTATTTAATTTTTCTAGGTTTTTTGGCTTTTTCAAGACGCACTATTGACAAAATTCTCAATTTCAGCTAAATTGATATATCAAGCGTCTTCAACCGGACAGACACGACAAGCATGGGATTTTTATTTTATGGTCGGACCAGGCCTCGGCTCGGTCCAGCCAGGGTAAAAATTTCTTGTCTGTCCGTTTGAGGACGTTTTTTTAAAAAGCCGCCAGCGACGCTTTTTTTTATTTGCCATTTAAAAAAATTTTTAAATAAAAAAACCAACGAATTTTCGCTTGAATTTGATTCAAACATTATCGCTGGCAAACTTCCTCAATACTTATGCAACCGTACCCCACCTTGCCATAACATGCCACGCCTGACCTTACCCCACCTTACCATGACATGCCATACCTGACCTAACCCCGCCTCAAGTGGTTTCATCCTGCAAGCGCAACTTGCATGGAGAATGGAAAAAAGTTGTGGTCCCTACCTTACCTAATCCAACCACACCGCGCCAGACCATACCAAACCCGACCTAGCCTGACCAAACCTCACCCGAGGTAGTTTCACACCTCAGGCGCAACCCGCGAAGTGAGCGGTAAAAAATTGGGAGCCCTACCTTACCAAACCGCACCTTGCCTGACCGAACCAAGCCAAACCGGACCACAACTCACCAGACCTCACCCTAAGTAGTTTCACACCTCAGGCGCAATCCGCGGCGTGAACAGATAAAAATTGGGATCCCTACCTTACCCTACCCAACCAAACCTAACCGAACACCACCGTATCTAACCATACCACACCCTAAAACTGTGGTTGATGAGAGGCCAGCCCGCGCGCCTCGCGCGGGCGGCGATTGGCTAGGCCTTGGCTTCCTCGCATCGCTCCACCATGAAGCGGCCGAAACGCGGGCGGTAATCGCCCACGCCCTTGGCCTGGCCCGCGGAGACGAGGATGGCGTTGATGACCGCCGGCGGCACCGCGTTGTCATCGGTGACCACCAGGTCGAACTCGGCCACCCACTCCTTGAGCAGAGGTCGGCTGCGGTTGACCCGTGCGGCCTTGATGCGCGCCGGGCGGGTGTCGATGGCGTAGTCGAACATGGCCTTGCCCTGGCCGTCCGTCAGGCCGATGAACTCAGGCTCGACGAAGACGTTGCCCTTGACTGGGTCCTTGTACGTCTTCTTTCCCTGTCCCTGCACCTGGAAGCCCGAGGCCGCCAGCACCATGGACTGGAAGAAGTGCTCGCCCGGCAGGCAGAGCTGTCCCTTGGGCTCGCCGTCCTTTTGGTCGAGTCGGTACGCGCCCTGCTCCGCCTCTTCGGACGGAACGGGCGGGCCGCTCTTTCGCTTCTTGACCGTGGCACCGAGCTCGGCCGACGCCTCAGTCGAGAACTTGTGCATAAGGAGCGGACAAGTGGAACGTACTTTCACGTGAAAACGCTTCATAGCGGCCTCCTAACCTTGCCTTAGCGCACATTACCGAGACCCTCTCGGCAACCTGTAATTATTACACATTTAATATACTTTGTCAACACACAACTCGAAAAAGCCTATATTGGCTCTAATTTTTATAATAAATAACTTTCAAAGCCTCTATTTCAAATAAAAAAACCAGCGAATATCGTCTAAATTTGATTCAGACAAACATCGCTGGCAAACCTCCTTGCGCCTTACCTTACCATGCCGCACCTGACCAAACCAAACCTTACTGCACCGTGCCACACCAGACCAATCCCCACCTCACCCGACCTAGCCAAACCACGCCAGACCTCAAATGGCTTCACATGCAGGCGCAACCTGCCGTGTGAATGAAAAAAGGTTGTGAAGCCCTACCTTACCAGACCCGACCTAACCCGACCCAACCGCGCAAAACCCCACCATACCAAACCGTGCCTTACCTCACGGCTTACGGACTATTGCATTTTTAATATAATTTGTCAATATTACCTGATCTCTGCTCTACGAAAATTCATTATTTTTTAGATGCATCAAAAAACCGCCATATACTGACGGTTTTTTTTCAATATTTTATTATTGAATTGGAGTCGAGGGTTCAGCGGGAGCGGCCGGTTCCTCGGCGGCTGGCGCCTCAGGTCCAACCAGACAAACCGCCTGCCATGGCCGGTAAGTACTGGACCAGGTTTCTTTAATGGCATCGCCAGAAGCCGGGGTGATAGTGCGGTAAAACACGGCATCCGCCCCATTATGGGCGCGCTCAGTGCACTTTCGCTGTCCGGGTTCAAGATCCGGCGATACTATTTCCTTTGTCGGGCCGGGATAGGTAATGTTAAAAATTACCGGATCGGTGACTTCAACCTTTCGTCCGTCATCTGTCCCCCAAAACTCGAATCGTAAAATATTGCCGATGATTTCGGTTTGTATCAATATGTAATGTCCGGTATCATTAATGAATTTTACATCCGGGCTGGGATCATAAATCGTGGCGTCAAATCCGGCCGGCTCATAGTATGACACGCGATATGAGTGAGGTCTTCTTTCCGTCACCGGCAGTCCCGTATTTATCGCGGCCCGAAACATGGTGGTGCCGACCTGACAAAGCCCGCCGCCGTATTCAGGAATCGTTCGATTATCGCGGATCACCAATTCCGGTAAATAGCCGGCGGCTCCGTCGATATGCCCCAATGTTTTCGTGAGTGAAAATTCCTCATCCGGTTTTATTAAAATGCCATGCACCGTTTTTGAGCCGACACTGATGTTATGCCGCCGATTGGCCGGACTGCCGGAAAAATCAGATTCACCGACACCGATTAATTCCTTAACCCCCATTTCATTGATATTTTCGCTGGTCACCTCGGGCGATTTCTCTTCAACGACCAAATCAATTTCCGGATCATTATTGAAAAACTGCTCAACCAACCCGGAATATGTCGCTTCCGCGTTGACAGCCAGCCCATTTTGGCTGGCTTGAAATTCATCGACTCGACCATTTTCTAGCTCAAATTTGGCGTTTTTCGCCGGGACATCGATCTCTTTAGAAATATCGGACAGGTAATCAAAGAATTTATCTTTATCAAAAGTTAAATGGACTCCTTGACCGTCTTTTTCTAGAGAAAGCCACTTGGCGTATTCCTGCCAGTCGGCCGCCCATTTTTTATCATCATAATTGAAAACGATTTTTTCATTGGCACCAATTACTTTCCTCACTTCAGCCGGCACATCGGAGGCTTCCGAAGCTTTTATTTCAGGCAAATCTTTTTTTAAGATTAAAGCGATGTTCGAATTTTGAAAATTTTCGGCTTGATCAACAAATTGATTGATGATTTCGTCATAATCGAAGGCGAGACCCTCTTTTTCATTTAAAATCTTCGCGTTCATTGCGTCCAGGGTTTTGCCGTCCGTTTCCACAATCAATTTTGCCGAACCGGCCGGGTCTTCAAATTGATGAAAGTTTTCTATCAGCCAATCAGCCATGAATTGTCTGTCAAATTTGTAAACCGGCTGAATTTTTTTTGAAAATATCAACATTATCAACTGATCTTTTAAATCAAAGAGCGAATTCCCCGATCGGGCCAACCAAAACGCGCGCTCAGCTGTTTTTTCATAATCGACTTCGAGCACCAAACCTTCCACTCCCTCCGCCAGCTCGATCTCATTAGGCAACACTGCGGTTTTATCGTCATATGAAAAAGAAAAACCCGAGCCATAATTTTGCTTGAATGCATTGCGGAGCGTATCGACCGCCTGAACCAGGCTGAGCCTGGAAAGTTTAACTTCACCAACGTTCACTTGGCTGTAAATTTTCCCCTCATGAATTTTTTGATAAATAAAAACCGCGGAAACTCCAAGCGCGCAAATAACAAAAGCGATCGCCACACCCAATATCAGCGCGCGATAGCTTTTTGGAGTTTGAGTATCATTATTTTTTTCCGCTGTCATGTTAACTGGATAATATTTCATTTAACAGCCGCTTGGCTAACGCTTTATTTTCCGCGGCGACATCGCCCTCGGGCGACAAAGCCAAAACAACACTGTCCCCCGGCCGAATATTTTCGCCGTCAAATAGGGTGGTGGGAATTATTATTTCTTTTTTATCTGGAGAAATAAATACTGCCCGCTGTTCTTCGATTCTATCCAAAATTACCGTGATTTTCATAATTATTGCTCATCAAGCACTTTAACTTTTATCTTTTTTTGGGGATCCGCTTTCGGCATCACGATTTTTAAGATGCCGTTTTTTATCGTCGCGGAAATTTTGTCGGCCTTCACCTCGCACGGTAAAATGACCGATCGGCTGAAGCGTCCCCAATAGCATTCTTTATAAATGTAATTTTCTTCATCAACGGATTCCGTTAGCTTACGTTCGCCTCGAATGGTTAATATATCATTGTGAATGGATATGTCAATTTTATCGGGATCGATCCCGGCGATGGCCGAAATTACGATTATATCATCGCCTTGCTGAAAAATATCCAAAGCCAGTTGACCTTCGTCCTTTTCGCTCGCAATTTCCGGAACCGCTCGCTCCAGCGGCCGGTATAGGTTGTCCGGCCAGTCATCGGTCGAATCATTGCGGATATTTTTTAGAAAGACATCATTATTATCTTCCAAAAATTGCTCCAACAAATCAAATTGTTTTTCGTCTTTATTCATAATTCAACTTTATTATAAAATAAAACAAGCCTTGACGCAAGCGCCCCAACCCATGCTTTCTCTTAACACCCGGACTTTGCGCTTTTTTTAAAAACTCCCGAGGCGGGAGTTTTTGTCGGTCATTTAAGCATTGCTTGTTTGCGAGGACTTCAGCGCGTCCTTTAGCCCTTTGCCGGCTTTGAATTTAACCACCTTTGTCGGTTTAATTTCGATTGTTTCAGATGGATTTTGCGGATTAACGCCCACGCGTCCTTTCCTGACCCGCGCCGAAAAGGTGCCAAATCCGGTTAACACCACCTCTCCGTTGGATTTGAGCGTATCAACGGTTGTTGATATAAAACAATCCAGCATGTCCTCCGCTTGTTTTTTGGTCACCGCGCATTTTTCGGCAATGACCGCGGCTAATTCTGCTTTGTTCATATTATTTTTGAATTTACAAAATTAGAAGATTTACGTACAAGATATACCGGCAGCCATAAATTCAATAGCTTTTATATATCCCGTACCGTTATCTTATCATATTGCAAATTATTTAATTTCCACTTCATCGTAAAGTTTTTTGATTTTCTTGGCCGCGCCGCTATCATTTATCTCTAGGTAAATGGCGTTAACCTCGGCCAGACCCTTTTCCGGAATCTCATGCGCTGTGGGCAGCTGAGTCAAAAAATTTTCAATAACGCCATCAAATGCCACGCCCAGACTGGAGTTTTTCGCTCCCACCATGCCCACCTGCGTGACATAAGCCATTTTATTGTTTAACACTTCATAATCAACCGTACCCACATGCGTATGAGTTCCCCAAACAGCGCTGGCCCGATTCCTTAAATAATGTCCCAGGCTCTTGGCTTCTGATGTCGCTTCCACATGGAAATCCACCAACACGGTTTTAACGTCGGCGGGTTTATTATCAAGCAAAAAATCAATGGTCCGAAATGGACAATCAAAATTCTCACGAAAAGAAATTCGGCCATTGAGATTGATGATCATGACTTTATTTTTGCCCACTTCCAAAATTCTGAAACCGTCGCCGGGAATACCCTGAGGATAATTGGCCGGCCTGATCAGCGGCGCATTCGGATCTTCGAAAATTTCATATACTTCAGGTTTATCCCAGACATGATTTCCAGAAGTGAAAAAATGAAAGCCGGCATCAAGCATTTCCCGCAAAGTGCCTCGAGTCACGCCTTTGCCATGAGCCAAATTTTCCGCATTGGCGATAACTAAATCCGGTTTGTATGGTTTTTCCCATTTCTCAAGCGCCAGGATCGCCGCTTGGCGTCCGATTCTACCCATGATATCGCCGAAAAATAATATTTTGAGCATAATTGACAAATTTCAGGCTCGAAATTTTAAATCTGAATTCCAAAAATAAATCTCAAATTATCAAGCACGATTATCGGGGATTTGGAACATTATCATTCAACATCATTTAAAATTTCGACCTCGGTTTATGGATATATTTTATCATCCTAACTATATCATATTTTAGCAAAAAAATAAACAACAGTCAGACGCTCATATCCACATTACCATATAAATTTTATTTTTTTTATGCTAGAATACAATTAATTTATTTCATCTATGCTAACATACGTTTTATTTGTAATTGGATTCGCTCTGCTGATTAAAGGCGCGGACTTTTTGGTTGATGGCGCCTCATCGATCGCCAAAAAACTCCGCATCGCTCCGCTGGTGATCGGCATGACAATAGTCGCTTTTGGCACCAGCGCGCCGGAACTGGTCGTTAATGTCATCTCCAGTCTTCAGGGCAAAACCGATTTGGCCATCGGCAATATTATCGGCAGTAATATTTCCAATATTTTATTGATTCTGGGCGTATCTTCCATAATTTTTGCCTTAAAGGTAAAAAGTAGCACGGTTTGGAAGGAAATTCCGCTCAGCTTGCTGGCAATTTTGGTTGCCGGCGTATTAATGAACGATGCCTTGATCGATGGCGCTGCCATCTCAATGCTCTCGAGAATCGATGGCTTAATTTTAATCGCTTTCTTCTTAATTTTTCTTTATTACACCTTTGGCGTGTCTAAAAATAAGGATAGTGAACCAACTGACGGCCAAATAAAAACAATGCCCGTTTATTTGTCATTATTGATGATTGCCTGCGGGTTGGCGGGTTTGACTTTTGGAGGCAAGTGGATTGTCGATGGTGCTGTCAAAATCGCCACCTCGCTGGGAGTCAGCGAAGCGATTATCGGACTGACCATTGTCGCCGTGGGCACTTCTCTGCCGGAACTGGCCACTTCCGCTGTGGCCGCTTATAAAAAGCAATCGGATATCGCTGTCGGCAACATCATCGGTTCCAATATTTTTAACATTTTTTGGATATTGGGCGTGAGCGCGATCATCCGGCCGTTGCCGTTTCAACAAATTTTAAATAGGGATATAATCTTTTGCATCATCGCCACTTTGCTATTATTCGTCTTTATGTTCATTGGTAAAAAAAGGCTGCTCGAGCGGTGGCAAGGGGTTTTATTCGTCATTTTATACGCGCTTTATATAACGACGCTGATAGTGACCTCTAAATTATAATTAGATGATAAAACAAATAATTTCGATTGATTTATTTTTTCGCCGACGGCCTCTTGCCTGCCGCCCAATTACATGATAATCTTAAAAAACGATTATTTTTTTATTGACTGCGATTCGGCAAATAATCTACGAATACGAAAAACAAACACCCAGACCGTATTCTTAGAATTTGTAGCCTTTCGCGGTTTCGTAGTCTATGAATATCATAAAAAACGAACTGCCCAAAAAAGTAATGGAGCTGACAATCGAACTTTCTTTAGATGAAGTCGGGCCATATCTGCATCAGGCCGCCGAACGTCTGTCAACCGACAAGCCGATCAAGGGCTTTCGGGCCGGCAAAGCTTCGTTCGATGTCTGCGTTCGGCAATTCGGCGAAATGGCGCTGTGGCAGAACGCTTCCGCGGACATGATCGCCGACGCCTATCATCAGGCGCTCGATAAAGAAAACCTGGAAACGGTTGAACAGCCCAAAGTCGATATCATTAAAATGGCGCCGGGCAATCCGTTTGTTTTTAAAGCGACGGTGGCGTTGATCCCCGCCGTTCAATTGCCGGAATATAAAAAAATTAAAGTCAAAAAACAGCCGGAAATTACAGTTGAGGACGAAGATATTGATAAGGTAATCAATGATTTGCGAAAAATGCGCGCCGCAGAAAAATTGGTTGATCGGGGCGCCGCTCAGGGAGATCGAGTGGAAATTAATTTTAACGCATTTATCGATCAAGTGCCGCTTGAAGGCGGGCAAGCGCAAAAATATCCGCTGGTAATCGGTGAAAATAAAATGATTCCCGGATTTGAAGACAATCTGGCGGGAATGAAAAAAAATGAGGAAAAAGAATTTGAACTGGAGTTTCCCAAGGAATATCATCAAAAATCAATCGCCGGTAAAAAGGCAAAATTCAAAGTGAAAATGCTGGCCGTTTATCAAATCGATTTGCCGGAGTTAAACGATGAATTCGCCTCAAAACTTGGCCTGAATAATATTGATGGCCTGAGAAATCAAATTAAAAAAAACATTGAGGATGAAAAAAAGGCCAAAGAAACCCAAAAGCACGAATTGGCAATAATCGAACAGCTGATCGAAAAAAGCAAATTTGAAGACGTGCCCGATGTTTTGGTTAATGAAGAAGCTCACAAAATGGTTCACGAGCTGGAAGATAACGTTACCCGGCAGGGGCTGAATTTTGACGAATACCTCAAACATCTTAAAAAAACAGAAGCGGCACTGATGCTGGATTTTTCCGCAGACGCGCTGAAGCGAGTAAAAACCGCTCTGGCGATCCGAGCCATCGCCGGCAAAGAAAAAATCAAGGCCTCGGACATGGAAATCGAGCAGGAACGAGAAAGAACATTGGCTTCATATAAACTGCATCCTCAATATCAAGCGCATATCGGCCGGTTGGAGAAAGATTTGAAATCCGAAAATGCCAGGCGCTACTTTGGCAACCTGATTGCCAACCGCAAAGTCATCGCGTTTCTGAAGGAAAACATTACTGTCAGCTAAGCCCGCCTATTGCGGCTCAATTTTCAAAACCGATTCGAATGCGCTCGCGTAGGCTGATATTCGGACGAGAGCTTAAATTTAAATTATAAGCGGCTGACCCAAGCCGCTTTAATAATTTAAAAAACACGCCTTATGTTAAGGGCGTGCGGGAATATGCTGTCCGCAGTAGATGCAAAAATTCGTTCTCGGGTTTGCGTTTCGCAAATCTGAATGAATTGACTCGGTACATTTTTGATTTTTCCGCGGTCGAACGCGCAGAGATAATATCTGGGATCCGCAATGGAAGCAAAAATCGCCGGTATGTTCGGAATTAAGCGACGAACACGATACGCAGACTCTCATTTTGATCATCCCTTTCCGCATTTATTCGATTAAATCCATTTTACAAAGAAATTATCGGCATAGCAAATTTATCAATAGACAATAGTTTGTTATAATGATTCTTGAGGCAAAAGATTGAAATATCATAAATCGAGCCCCAAATCCCAAAACCGCAAACCATAATTTTTTCTTCCAATTTCGATTTGCAAATAACGAATCTCTATGAAAATCGGCGCGCACGTCTCCATTGCCGGCGGCATACAAAACGCCCCCCTTAACGCGGCCAAGCAAGGCTGCGAATGTTTTCAATTTTTTTCAAGATCACCGCGGGGCGGAAAATATGTGGATTTTACGGCTAAAGAAATCGAAGAATTCAAAGCCAATTGCCGGAAAAATAAGCTGACCGATTACTACATTCATACGCCGTATTTCATCAACCTGGCCTCGCTCGACAGCCGCATCAAGCATGGGTCGATCAATGCCTGCCGACAGGAGCTGGCAAGAGGCTCTTTACTGGGTGCCCAAGGAATCATGACTCATCTCGGCAGCGCGGGCGAACGCTCCGAAAAAGAAGCGATTGCAGAAACCGTTAAAAGCATTGACCGCATCCTGGCAAGCTACGTCGGGTCGACCAAATTTTTAATAGAGATATCAGCCGGATCAGGCAAAATTCTCGGCGATACATTCGAGGAAATCGCCGAGATTTTAAAAAGCATTAAATCCAAAAATGTCGGCGTCTGCTTTGACACGGCGCACGCCTTTGCGTCCGGATACGACCTAAGCTCAAAAACCGCCGTTTATAAAACAATAGCTGACTTTGACAAATTGATCGGATTGGAAAAACTAATGGTGATTCACACCAATGACAGTAAAGTCGCTTTGGGATCGCGCGTTGATCGGCACGAGCACATCGGCCAAGGAAAAATTGGAATTAAAGGTTTTCGGGCACTGATGAATCATCCGAAATTGCGAGATATTGATTTTATCATTGAAACGCCGAAGGCTAATGACCTGTCTGATAAAGAAAACATGAAAATACTAAAATCATTAATCAAAGAATAAATCAAGCCGACTATGTCGAAAATTGCCATTTTATCCGATTCGCACGATAATTTACCCAATCTCCATAAATTCATTGAATATTGCGCTGAAAATAAAATTTCAATGGCGCTTCACTGCGGTGATATCACTTCGCTGTCGACATGGAATTACCTTCAAGATAATTTTAAAGGCGAGGTGCACGCGGTTGGCGGTAACGCAGACATGATCAAACTGCCAAGAAAAAAAATCATTGATATTAATGGCATCAAAATCGGACTGGTTCATCATCCTCTGGCCGCAAAGAGGCTTATTGAAAAAGAAAACGACCTAGGTTTTATTTTTTATGGTCATTCGCACAAGCCGTGGATTGAAAAGATCGCAAATATGTATCTGGCCAATCCCGGAACGTTAGCCGGAATGTTTTATAAAGCCACATTTGCAGTTTTAAACACGAAAACAAAAAAATTGAACTTGATATTATTAGATCAAATATAACCCCGATGCTAATATACGAATTGATACGAATGATACTAATTATCCAAATATTCGTATAATTAGTATGCATTCGTCTGCCCTGAGCGCAGTCGAAGGGTATATTGGCATCGCTTGCATATGCATCCCAAAACCATCGCTCTCCAAACCGTCAAAAAAGCCGGCGAAGAATTGCTTCGACTTTATCATTCAGAAAAATTCACAGCCAAATACAAGGCAAAGCACGAATTGGTCACTTCGGCCGATTTAATTGCCAATAAACTAATTGTTCAATCCATCAAAAAACATTTCCCTGACCATTCCATTCTTTCCGAAGAAGAAGGCAGCGAAAAAAACGGTTCCGATTATCTTTGGATAATCGATCCGCTGGACGGCACGACCAACTTTTTCATGCATAATCCCCTTTTTGCCGTTTCTATTGCTCTGGTTTACAAAAATGAAATCATTTTAGGGATCGTTTACGCCCCGGCATTGAAAGAACTTTATGTGGCGGAGCCGAAAAAAGGAGCTTATTTGAACGGGAAAAAAATTAAGGTTTCCTGGCGCAATAAAGTAACAGACGCATTGCTCACTTACTGTCATGGCACCGGAATTAAAGCATGGAAAGACGCAGTTAAAATTTACAGTTATTACAAATTGCGCGCCTCTTTTATTCGCCAGCTTGGAGCAGCGTCACTTGAACTCGGATTTGTCGCCGCGGGCCGCACCGATTCAATAATTATTCCCAAGGCTCTGCCCTGGGACGTGGCTGCCGGAATTTTAATCGTCCGCGAAGCCGGCGGCAAAGTTACCGATTTTCAAGGCGGTGAATGGAATATTCAAAGCAAGGACATGGTGGCCAGCAATGGCAAAATACACAATGAACTACTTAAAACATTAAAACGAATGAAATAAATAAAGCCGCTCAGTACACGAGCGGTTTTTTTTGATAAAAGATTTTAATCAATATTGAAATATAGCCTCATCCCCCACCCCAATCCCCTTTTCAGTAGATATTCCTCCATTGATTTCCAAAACATATTTTGCTTTTTTCAAAGGCTTAACAGTCGGACAATCTTCTTTTGAGCAGGGCCGGGCATCGGGAAAAATTGAAACAACGGCGCCATTTTCATCAATCCAGATCATGTCCAGAGGAATTAACGTATTTTTCATCCAAAAAGAATAAATATCTTCTTTATCAAATACAAAAAGCATGCCTTTATCGACATCCAAATGCTCTCTAAACATCAATCCCCTGGCTTGTTTTTCGCGGCTGTCGGCGATCTCAACATTAAAACAAACGCTCTCAAAACAAACCTGTGAAATATTTTTAACGCGTGAACAGCTTGTCAATAACAGTAAGGCGATAATAAAAATTGAAATTTTTAATTTTTTTTCTTGCATATTTTTCTTCTCTTATTATAAAATATATATTAATAATTAACAAAAAACCTATGCTGATCGAAATCAATACCACAACGCCCGCATATCCCAAATTAAAACGAGCGGTTGATGTTTTAAGAAACGGCGGTTTGATTGTTTATCCCACTGACACCATCTACGGCTTGGGTGCTGACGCATTCAATAAGCAAGCGATAAAAAAAATATATAATGTCAAAAAAAAAGATCCGCATACGGGACTGAGTTTTATCGTTCCGGACCTCAAGGATATCAGTAAATATGCCATTGTGAGCGATGCGGCATTTAAAATTATCAAAATGCTGACACCGGGCGCCTACACCTTTGTGCTTAAGGCGACAAAGCTGGTACCAAAACAAATATTACCGAAAAGGCAGACAGTCGGCATTAGAATTCCGGCAAGCGAAATTTCCCTAAAATTAGCGAGTCTTCTTACTCATCCGATAATTTCAACCAGTATCAACGTGTCCGGAGAGCCTCACTATACTGATCCGCTGGAGATTGAAAAAAAATTTGGAGATCAAATAGACTTGATTCTAGATGCCGGCATTATTTCAGATGAACCGTCAACAGTGATCGATTTAACCGATGAGGTACCGAAGATTATCAGACAAGGTAAGGGGGATATTTCAAAAATATTATGATTATTAAAATAAGAGTTATTACCAATGCCAGGAAAGAGTCAATCACTTCCCTGTCTGGCAATGAATTTAAAATCAAGGTGACTGCTGTTCCGGAAAAAGGCAAAGCAAATAAAATTATAAGAAAGATGATGGCCAAATATTTTCATGTGCCTCCCTCTAAAATATCAATAGTCGCCGGTTTAACAAACCATAAAAAAGTCGTTCGAATCGAAGATTAATTTTACGTAAAATTAAACAAAATAATCTACATTGCGTCGCAAAAGATAATCAATTGTTTCACGTGAAACAATTTTTTCATAAATTCAACCGAACATATACGAACACCTAAGATTGAATTGATTTGCGTATGGTTAATTTGCCATAAATCAATAGACTGGCAGATGGTATGTGAAATGATTGGTCTGGGTAAAAAGAATGCTTCAATTTAACCATTCTTTTCTTATTACTTTTTTTTCAGTCACCAAATAATCTCGACATCACCGAAACATCTTGGAAGCAACAAAAAGGAGTAAAGTAAAGTAAAGTAAAGTAAAGTAAAGTCTAGACTAGTCTAGACTTTCGCATATATAAAATTCAAAATCGACAGGTAAACCACCAAACTGACTAAAAATTGCCTGGTCGTTTGCGAAAGTCTAGATTAATCTAGACTTTTGTCAGCACTATTTCAGAAAATCATGATGAAAGTCTAGACTAGTCTAGACTTTCAGGAATAAATTCGGCTAAAAGCACAAATAACTGTGGGCAGTTATTCATTCAGGGTAAACACAAAAGTCTAGACTGGTCTAGACTTCTGTGAATATATATTTGATCAGGTAATTAAATTGTAGATTATCCGTAAGCGAAAGCTGATGATAAATAGCTGGCGCACCCGGCAGGGATTGAACCTGCGACCTAGACGTTAGGAGTGTCTCGCTCTATCCAACTGAGCTACGGGTGCAAGAATGAATTTCACTTACAACGTACAAATGTTTCACGTGAAACATTTTATAGAACATTAATCAATTTTTGTCAATATTTGAGCCACTTTTCTATGTTTTTTTTCTCAATATAGACAATAAAATGAGTCGTAAAACAAAACATGTTAAATATGGCCTTGGTATTAGAATTATTGAGATATTAACATAATATTACAAATAAATCAAAAAATTAAGGCATAAATTGACGCTAACGGTAAAATTTGATATAATGCAGAAGTATTTATGTCCGCGTAGCTCAATGGATAGAGCAACAGCCTTCTAAGCTGTAGGTTGATGGTTCGACCCCATCCGCGGACGCCATCCTTTGTCCCATCGGTCTTTGGATGGCACGGCCATAATTCCATTTTATATTTGAAATTTATCTTTTGTTCTTTGACCACGTGGTGGCTATAGTTTAACGGTAGAACAGCGGATTGTGGCTCCGCTAGCCCGGGTTCAACTCCCGGTAGCCACCCCATCAATCAACCGATATTGAAAATTATCAGGAGTTTTTTTGAACTATGGACAAATATATTTAAATGTGCTAAAATGGATATTGCAAAAAGTTTGCCCTAATACGTAGAAATAAGTCGAGTTTCTGCAAAAGGTAACGTTTGCAGATTTATTAACAATTTCACCTCATTATGACAGGAAAAATCAAAAGATTGACTGACCGAGGGTTTGGATTTATCGCTTCAGACGATACGCCTGGAAAAGATATTTTCTTCCACTCTTCAGCTCTTTCAGGAGTTCAATTTAATGAACTGGCTGAAGGCGATGCGGTCAGCTTTGACGTCGAGGATTCTGACAAGGGTCCGCGAGCGGTCAATGTTGCCAGAGCTTAATCACTCTTATAAAAGTCCCCGGTTCGGGGACTTTTTGATTTTAAAAAAAATTATGCTATAATCAAGTGTATTCAGCATTATGGGAATATCAATGTTTCAACATTAAATATTTGATCAAAACAATATGGGACAAAACAGCGCGGCCAAAGCCCGAACAACTCATGCCAAAAAAAAGACTAAAAAAGGCAAATTCTTGGCAAAACATACACGAAGATTAAGAAAATAACGCTCGAGCGTTATTTTTTCCATTAAAATATGAAAAAAATATTCTGCCTCGCCCTGATATTTATGCTTTCCGGATGCAGCATTCCTTTTCTCCACACGGAATCAACTCCATCCGCCCCCACAATACCGATAGCCACCACCGACCATACGTATATTGATACGGATAACGGCTTTTCCATCGATTATCCGCCAGATTGGTCACCGCAAATCGATCAGGTAGACAATAGCCTGATTATCACCGGTCCGGCCGCGGATAATGGACAGACAGCAACAATAAAAGTAAAAAAATTGAAAACCGTATCCAGCGGCGGCCAGTTTGAGGACGCGGAGAGTGTCGTCGCGGCGCTAAACCGCCAATTGGCCAATCAAACCGAAAATCCAACACTGCATGGCACAAAAAATTACTTTTACACCAAAAACGGTCTTCGACTTGGTGGCAAAGAGCAAATAATTGAGTTCTCGATCAATGGGCAGAGTTATCAGGAATGGCAAAGAATAATTCCCGGGCCCGAAGGTATGATCATTTACGTCTGGATATACAGCGCACCGAAAACCATTTACGGTCAATATTTAAAACCGGCCGGCGAAATGGCCGAATCCTACACCATTTATCGATAATGCCCCATAAAAACACGCATTGAAATTTCCGCGTGTTTTTTGATATAATCAAATCAGGATTATGGGGAAATTACTAAAATCAAAATTTTTTTTAATGGCGGGGGACGTTTTAATATTTTTTGTTTCTTTTGTTATCAGTTTATTGATTCGCTATCGCACTGTTTTCGAATACCAATACTTCCGAGAAAATTTAATTAAATTCAGCATTTTAATGTTTATTTGGTTATTTGTGTTTTATACGCTGAACCTGTACCAGCTGAATAAATTTCAGGGCAAGCTCGAATATGTGCGCAACCAAATAATTGCCGTGTTTATTTTGACAGCGATCAGTGCTGTATTTTTTTATGCGTATCCGCTTTATTCAAGCGTATCGCCAAAAACGCTTTTATTGATTTTTGCCATAACCTTTTTGATTTTATGGGGCAGTTTCCGTTATATCGTCTTTTGGGGGCTTTCCAAAACACGCGAAATTTTTCTGATTATCGGCAACAGCCAGCAATCGCATCAGCTTTTTGAAGAACTATCCGAAGTCGGACCGCAAAAAAATAAAATTCTTATTTATTCGGATGCCGTACTATTTAAAACCGACGCCGGCCGCACCATCACCATTAATCCCCCGGTGCAAAATCTGCTGAACGAAATGGGAAAAAATCACATTGATAAAATTATAATCGATAAACACTTCAACCAAACGCAAGATATCATTAACGTGCTGTTTTCCAACTTATCTAATCTAAAAAGCGAATTTTATGAGTTGCAGGATTTTTACGAAACCTTCCACCAGCGGATCGCCATGCAGCAGCTGGATAAGGGCTGGTTTATCTATCACCTGAAACCGGGACAAAATTTGTACTTGCTCGCCAAGAGAGCGCTCGATATCATTTTTGCCGGTATCGGCAGCGCATTTTTACTGGCGCTATTCCCGGCCATCGGACTGGCGATAAAAATTGATTCACGCGGTCCCGTCATTTACAAACAAAAAAGAATCGGTCAAAATAAAAAGGTATTCAATATCTATAAATTTAGAAGCATGGCGGATTCGGATTTAAACACCCAGGTGTGCGCGGCCATAAATGACAAACGCGTTACCAGAGTCGGAAATTTTCTTCGACGGACTCATTTGGATGAAATGCCTCAGCTGATCAATATAATCAAGGGCGACTTGACGCTGGTCGGTCCTCGGCCCGAACAGCCGCAAATCGTCGAGCAGCTGTCAACGCAGATTCCGTATTATAATCAGCGGCATCTGGCCAAGCCCGGGCTGACCGGCTGGGCTCAGATCAATTATCCATACTGCGCCACGCTTGAGGAACATCGGCACAAGCTCCAATACGATTTGTATTATTTAAAAAATCGATCTTGGATTCTGGATATTAAAATTTTATTAAAAACAATAAATAAATTTTTTCCAAATAAATATGAAAAGTGAATCCAAGGTCATATTCTCCGATATTGCCAAAAACATTATACTGGCCGGGATATTATTTTTTATCCCGTTGATGTTCTCGCCGGGCCTTTATAACAGCTTTCGTTTGCCGAAAAACATATTGTTTGTTTTTCTGTCTCTGGCAGCCCTATTTTTCAGCATTATGTATTTCTGCGAAAAAAAAGAAATAGATTGGAGGAGGTATAAAGCGGCCATAACCATATCCGGAGTATTACTGATCATTCAACTTCTGGTTTGGATCAGCAGCGCCAGCCGACAAACAAGTTTTTGGGGCGATTACATGCGCGCCGAGGGATTAATCGTATGGTTGTTTTTAATTGTTTTCTTTTTGCTTTTAATCTTTAACAGTTGGGATGCCTCAAAATATCGAGCCTACATGCTGATCGTGGTAATATCAGGATTTCTCGTGGCCGCCTACGGAGTTCTTCAGCGATATGAATTAATTCCCAATATTTGGGCCGCAGACGTGTCCGAACGAATTATTTCGACCATGGGCAATCCGCTTAATCTGAGCGCGTATTTGATTTTGGTTTTCCCTTTCATTTATTACGTATTTTTTCATTACCAGCAGCTAGCCATCCGGATTTTTGCGGCGGTCTGTTTTTTAACAGCCGCCGCGGCATTATATTTTTCCAGTTCGAGAAGTTCATGGATCGCCTTTCTGTTCGCTAACGCTATTTTAGTGGCATTTCTATTTTTTAAAAAGAATAAAAAAATATTTATTTCGTTGATAGTTATAATAATTTTGGGAGCGACGACGTTCGGGTATGTCGGAATCAAGTACTATGATTCATTCAAACAGCCGGTTCTTCACCGACTGTTCAGCGCCTTTGACCCGAACGATCTATCCAATGAACAGCGCTTACTTTACTGGCAGGGATCATTTGAGGCGTTTAAGGAACGGCCGCTGTTCGGCTGGGGGCATGATTTCTTACAGTACGCATTTGATAAAAATTATCCGCCCAAACTCAGCGATCTGCCCGAAACACACATCGACAGAGCTCATAATTGGCACTTGGATATGCTGGTCATGCAAGGCGCTGCCGGCTGGCTGGCGATGATATCTGTCCTGATATTCGGTCTTTATAAAGCAATCAAACTGCTGTCGGCGGAAGAAAAAAGAAAACAGCATATCGGCCTGATACATATTTATCTGATGGCGGCATGCTTGCTCCAATTTTTCTTCATGTTTGCACTGATCGAGCCATACCTGCTGGTGGTTTTCTCGCTGGCATTGGTCATGGTGGAATCTTATTCGACGTCCGACCGGCCGCATGTCATAAAATCGCGCGTCTTGGAAAAGCTTAAAAAAAACTCGAATTTATATTTGATCATCGGCATTGTTTTTTCCGTTTTCGTGTTCTTCGCGCTGCTCCGGCCGGTGATCGCCAACCGTGATATCTGGAGCGCCTTGATCAGGCAAAAAGACATTTTCGATCATTTTCAGAAAGCGGCTCAAATTATGCCCTCTGAATTTTATCGCCAGCAATTCGGATCGGTTTATTTGAAAATGGCCAGTGAAGGCCGGGTGACCAATGATATCGAGAAGAGAGTCGGGAACGCTAAAAAGTGCATTGAAATTTTTACGCCCTTGGTTAAAGATTATCCCTATCACTACACGAACTATTCGCTGCTGGCCGAATGTCACGACCTGGATAATAATTATGAAATAGTGGACGCCACTTTTCAGAAAGCAATAGACAACTTCCCCACGCGGCATGATATTTATTGGAAATGGGCGGGCTTTTTGCATGTTCGCGGCGATGACGACCGGGCGATTGAAATTTATCAAAAGGCGATTGCCATCGATCCGGAAATCGCGGTGTCATATTATAAACTTGCTCTGTTTTACGAACAGATCCAAGACAAAAACAAAGAGGAAGAGAATCTAAAAATCGCTTATGAGAAAGGAATAATTCCACAGGTCGTCGGCCAAATCGCGTACAAAAAATATTTCGACGGCTTTTCTGATATGACGATGAACGCCTCTTCGGCTCCGGTGGCGACGAATGACATAAATTAAATATGAAAACAAATATTTCCCAAAAGCTGTTGGACATATCGCTGCTGGCGATTTTAGCTGTTGTCCCGTTAATATTTTCGACTAACTTATACAATAGCTTCCGATTACTGAAAACTGTCGCATTCATTACATTGGCGTCGCTCGCTTTGATTTTCGGCATATGGGTATTTATCGAAAAAAACATTTATTTCTGGAAAAAATATAAATGGCTGCTGATAATTTTGGGAGCTTTTTTTATTTTCAAGCTTATCTCTCTTTTCTTGAGTATTAACGGGTATATCAGTTTTTGGGGAGGCTACTCGAAACTCGAAGGATTTTTAACCTGGTTTTTTTATCTGGTCTATTTCTTATTGCTTAGCTTTAATATCATCGGCTCCCGTAAAAGAAAATATTTCACCCTCACCATGGTTATCGCCATGTTCATTTTATCGATCATCAGTTGCCTGCAGCACTTCGGGGCGATCGGCGCAGAGTGGACGGGCGGAGTTGAAGCCCGCCCGATCGGCACGCTGGGCAATCCGCTGCACTTGAGCGCGCTAATGATGCTTACTTTGCCAATTACGTTATTTACATTTTATCAATTTAAAAATATCGGCATAAGAATATTTACGGCCGTGACATTGGTCATGCAATTTTTTGTCCTCATTTTTACCCAATCCAGGAGTTCTTGGGCGACTTTCGCGATTTTATTCTTTATTCTGGGCTTTTGTTACTTATATAAAACGGCGAAAAACAAAAAGTGGTTGATTTTATTTTCCACATCCGCAATCGTTTTGATCGGCTCATTCATTACCATCGCGAAAATCAATCCGAATCTTATCGCCAATCAATACCTCAGCCGCGCATTGAGCGTCTTCGACAGCCATGATCTGTCAAATATGCAGAGAATATATTTCTGGCAGGGATCTTGGGACGCTTTTTTAAAAAAACCGCTGTTCGGCTGGGGAGAGGATAATTTAAATTTGGCGTTTGACCGGAATTATCCACCCCAGCTTTCGGATTTGCCGGAGACCCGAATTGACCGGGCGCACAATGTTTTTCTTGACGTTATGGTTGAAGAAGGAGTATTCGTTTTAATCTGCCTACTGGCGCTTTTAGGCTATTTGCTGATTTCCTCCATAAAACTTTTTTTCACGACAAAAGAGACAGAAAAAAATTGGCTTGGATTTTTGGGCATCTGGACGGTGCTCGGATTTTCAATACAATATTTTTTCATGTATCCCACCATTTCCGCGTATGTCATAATTTTTTTCGTATTCAGCCAGGTAATCATGATTAAAAAGTTTAATCTTGAACAATTCGAAAAAATTGATTCCGTGGGAATTTCGAAAAAATACAAGCTGCTGATAACCGCTCCGGCCATCATTTTATTTTCGGTCATTTTGATTGGCGGCTCCATCCCCAGAATTAGAGGCAATTGGCTGATGACGCAATCATTGCGGGATCCCGCCAAGGCTGAGCCATTGCTGACAAAAGCCTATCAAATTTGGCCGGATCCTCATTTCCAAAGCCGTCTGGGATCGCTTTATTTAAAAAACGGTTTCGCTCAGATAACTCGAAACGATGTCGCCGCTGAAAATTACTTTAAAAAAGCCCAGGGATTATATTTAAAGGATATTGAAAAATTTCCGGACAATTATGTCAGTTATTTGAATCTGGCCAGCGTGTACAATGTCTTCGGCGCTTTTGAAATTTCAGATAAATATTTTCAAAAGGCGGTCAATGTTTGTCCGACCAGACATGACATTTATTGGGCTTGGGCGGAAAATATTGTCGCGCGCGGTGATTTTCAGCAAGCGGAAACCATATACAAACGGGCGATCGCCATAGATCCTGTCGTGGCCAAACCGTATCTGGAGTTGGCGATTTTCTATAAAAAAATGGGCAAACTAGCCCTGGCTGATCAATATTATAATTTGGCGGTAAAAAAGGGGTTGCTCAATCAATCGAAATCGGCTTATATTGAGTCGCCGGTCGGAATTTTATCCGAGACAACCTCAAAAGACCTGTCCGCCGATGATAAAACGCGATAAATTTCTTCCGTTTTTTCCAACTGCTTTTTAAAATCAAACCCTACCTTAACCGATCGATAAGCGTTTTCCATTATAGCGGCACGAAATTCTTGATTCAAAAGAATTTTTTTTATTTTGTCGACAAACTGAGATTGATCATTTGAATCAAAAAGCAATCCCGTCTTGTCATCGGAAACGATTTCCGGAATACCGCCGACATCGCTGGCCACAATCGGCACCTTGGCCAGCTGCGCTTCCAGCAGGGTGCCTGGCAATCCTTCTTTGATAGACGGCAGGACAAAGACGTCAAAGGCACGGACATATTTCATGGCATCAGGAATAAATCCCAGCAATGCTACTTTGTTATTTAATGACAAGGCCTTAATCTCCTGCGCAATGCGCGAACGCTCCCGTCCTTCGCCGATAATGATTAGCTCCGCTTCAGGCATTGATTTTAACAGCTCTGCGAATGAGCGAATCAGAAACAGATAATTTTTTTCCGCGTAGAAATTGGCCACTATCCCGATAACAAGCCGAGCATCATTATTAATATTCAATGCTTTTTTGGCCTGATCTTTTGCCAGCATGTCCGCTTCGCCGTCAAGATCAATTCCGTTTCTGATCGTCACGATTTTTTCCGGCTCGCAAACCTTATTTTTAAGCCAAAGCTGCCGATCATTTTCGGAAACCGCGATGATTCTATCCTTATATTTTGAGGAACCCCGTTCAACGAGCTTAAACGCTAATTGATATAATCTGTTGAATGCCGCGGTGAAAACCGCGCCGTGAACGGTGTAGACGACCTTAACCGGCAGCTTTCTGGCAGCCAAGCTGCCCAGCACCCCGGCCTTGCTGCTGTTTAAATGCAGAATTTCAGGTTTTTCAGCCTTCAGCAATTTTTTCAATTCAGAGTATCCTTTGATTTCAGAAAAAAAAGAAATATCCCGCCTGAGATATTTTAATGGAATCACCTTCACATTAACTTCTCGCAATCTTCTGGGCAATTCGCCGTCTCCGCCGCAGGCAACGGCGACTTCATGCTTTTCTTTCAGCGCGCGCGCCAAATCAAAGACATACTTTTGCGCGCCGCCCCAGGAAGATTGGGTGATTAAATAAAGTATTTTCATAAATTCCAAATTACAAGCATCAAATTTCAAATAAATCTCAAATTCCAAGCTCCAAATAACAAACTCTTGGAATTTTGACCTGCCCTGAGCAGGGTCGAAGGGTCGTTGGGATTTTGTTATTTGTTATTTCTTTCTACGGCTCCTCCCATGAAAGGCCTTATGTATATCTCTCAGCTGTTGGTTGGTGATATGAGTATAAATTTGAGTGGTCGTAATCGACGAATGGCCGAGCATTGATTGAACCGAACGAATATCTGCTCCATTCATCAATAAATCCGTGGCGTACGAATGGCGCATCGTGTGCGGTGTAACATTTTTCGTAATGCCGGCCGCTTTGGCGTACTTTTCAACCAGCCGCTGGATGCTTCTGGGCGTTAAACCGGCATCTTCGATCGTTTTTCTTCCTTTTGAAGCTCGATCGTGTGAAATAAAAAGATAAGGATTGGTATCCTTTCTCAATTTTAAATATTCCGACAGCCAATATTTGGCCTGATTGGACAAGAAAACGATTCGCGGCTTGTCACCTTTGCCCCTGATCGTAAATTCATCCTTTTTCAAATTAATGGAATCAACTTTCAATGCGGCCAGCTCGGACACGCGCAAACCGGTGCTGAAAAACAATTCCATGATCGCTTTATCTCTTTTTTTTATAATCGGAGCGTTATTGATTTCCAGCGGAGATTCGAGGATTCTTTCCAAATCTGTCCCATCTAAAAATTCCACGGAACGCTGCGCGGTTTTGGCCAAATCAATTTTTTCCGGCGCCAATGCTTTCATGTCGCGCTTGGCCAAATATTTTAGCCATGAGCGCACCGCGATCAGATGGTAATTTTGCGTGTTGGTTTTCAGCCCTTCTTTTTTATTGCTCGTTAAACGATTCAACCATAACCGGTACTGCCTGATCATATCCTGCGTAACGTCTTGAGGCTTTTTAATGCCCTTGTCCGAAAGCCAGCCGGCAAAACGATTCAAATAAAAATCATAATTACTCACTGTCCGCTTCGAGCGATTATATGTTATTTCCAAGTCTTCGAGAAACTCTTGTATAAGTTTTTGTATTTCTGTTTTCTGTGGCATACGAATTTTTGTTTCTATATATACCTGCCCGCAGGCAGGCGAGATTGAGCACAAGAAATTACGAAATTACACGACTATTAAATCTGGTACTCTCTCGCATGTGGATCTGGTAAATCTCTTAACCCTACTTATATTTTACGACACAAAAACGAATTTGAAAAGTGAATGTCCGAAAATAACAAGCCATACTCTTGGGTCCGATAACCGAGCAGTCACCTAAACCTTAACGCAATGCTTTTGACAAATTTCAGCCATCGTGATAGACTAATTTTTAGAGATTTTAATAAATAGCACGGTACTTGGGTTTGAGGCAGTCTGGAGAGGGAAGCGCCTGAACTCCGGTATTCGTAAACATTATGCTGTCGGCTCAAAAAAAGCAGCGAATTATCAACAAGTATAAGACTCACGCCAAAGACACCGGGTCAGCCGAAGTGCAAATCGCCATCTTAACTGAGGAAATTAAAGAATTGACCAAGCACTTAAACGCGCACAAACAAGATCATTCATCCCGTCGCGGTCTTTTGAAAAAACTGGGAGAAAGACGACGCTTGCTGCGATATTTGGAAAGCGATAATTTGGACAGTTTTGAAAAACTGGTAAAAGATCTGAGCATCAAAATCAGCCGGCGAAAAACAATGGATGAATTTGAACAAGAAGCAGAACCGGAAATAGCCGAACCAACCAATAACCAATAATAACAAAGCAACCCTTTTGGTTGCTTTTTGTTCGTATGATCAAACATAAAAATCAAAGAATCGGCGTTTTTGTCGATATTCAAAACATGTATTATTCAGCCAAGAATCTTTATGGCAAGAAGGTCAATTTTCAGGAAATTTTAAGAGCGGCCATTGCCGAAAGAAAACTAATTCGATCAGCCGCGTATGTTATTAAAGCCCAAACCAAAGAAGAACAAGCATTCTTCGACGCGCTGTCAAAGCAGGGATTTGAAGTAAAAATGAAAGAGCTGCAAATTTTCCCCGGCGGCATGAAAAAAGGCGATTGGGACGTGGGCATGGCCGTTGACGCCATCAAATTGGCTGATAAATTAGACGTGATTGTTTTGGTTACTGGCGACGGCGATTTTCTGCCGCTGGTTAAATACCTGCAGGAAAACAAAGGCTGCCTGGTGGAAATTATCGCGTTTGGGGAAACAACCTCGGGACGGCTGATCGACGAAGCCGACGACTTTATCGATTTGAGCCAAAGTAAAAGCAAATATTTATTAAAAAGATAAAATATTATTAATCACGCTGGCCGCCGGACAAGTAGATTGGCAAGGATCCGGGATTCTTGAAATCTAAAGTCTCGCGACCAGCCGAATTTTATGGATTTATTCAAAAAGTGGAAAAAAGACGCTGGCGACGTTCAAAACTTCGAAATGGAATTCGCCGGCAAAACACTCCAAGTGGAAATCGGCAAGCTGGCGCTGCAAGCGAATGGCAGCTGCCGGGTCCAATATGGCGATACCGTGGTTTTGGCCACGGCCACCATGGGCAAAGAACCTCGGGAGGGCATTGATTTTTTTCCGCTACTGGTCGATTATGAAGAAAAACTGTACGCGGCCGGAAAAATAAAAGGCTCCCGATTTATTAAGCGAGAAGGGCGGCCGACAGATGAGGCGATACTAAACGCCCGTATGATCGACCGCGCGCTCAGACCGCTGTTTGATAAAGTCATTAGAAATGACGTTCAAATAATCGCCACCGTGCTATCGACCGATACTGAAAACGACCCGGACGTGGTATCATTGATCGCCGCGTCCATTGCTTTGCACGTTTCCGACATCCCTTGGAACGGGCCAATCGCCGGTATTCGAATCGGCCGAATCAACGGCGAATGGCTGATTAACGGATCTCATGAAGCGCGTGAAAAATCGGAGATGGACGTGGTGCTGGGCATCGCTGATAATAAAGTAATTATGGTGGACGCCGAAGCGAAGGAAACCGACGAAGCGTCCATGGTTCAGGCGTTTGAATTTGGCATTAAGCAATCGCAAAAAGTGCTCAAATTCATCGATGATATTCGCGCCAAAGTCGGCAAAGAAAAACAAACCATTTTCGTGATGGGCGAGCAGGATGAAGTTATTCCGGAAGAGAAAGAATCGGCGGAAGAATTCGAAAAGTTCGTGGATCAATGCAAAGAATTTTTAAGGCCTAAATTGGAGGAATATGTTTTTAATGTGCCGAAAGGATCAAAAAGCGAAAGAAAAGAAATGATCGGCCGGCTGCAAGACATGCTCGAAGCCGACCTGGTAGAAAAATCAACCCCGAAAGAGAAACGAAATAAATTCTTAAAAACCTACTTCATGCCTTTTATCGAAGAAGAGATATCCAAAGCCATATTGGAGCGCGGCATTAGAGTCGACGGCCGAGGCGTGGATGATATTCGACCGCTCGCCTGCGAGGTTGGAGTACTGACCAGAATTCACGGCAGCGGATTGTTTACTCGAGGCGAAACACAGGTATTATCATTGGTTACCTTGGGCTCTCCCGGAGAAGAACAGGTGCTGGACGGCATGGAGGAAACCGGCAAGAAGCGATTCATGCATCATTACAATTTTCCGCCGTTTTCGGTTGGCGAAGTCGGTCCGCTCAGGGGGCCGGGACGACGGGATATCGGCCATGGTTCAATCGCCGAAAAAGCCATTAAAAATCTGCTGCCAGACAAAGAAAGCTTTCCGTACACCATTCGCGTTGTCTCTGAAGTATTGGGCTCAAACGGATCAAGCTCCATGGGCGCCACCTGCGGCACTACGCTGGCTTTAATGGACGCTGGCGTGCCGTTGGCCAAGCCGGTCGCCGGCATTGCCATGGGATTGGTATCGGATAATCAAGGCAATTTCAAAGTATTAACCGACTTGCAGGATCTAGAGGACAGCGATGGCGGCATGGATTTCAAAATTACCGGCACTCGCGACGGAATTACCTGTATTCAAATGGACACTAAAACATCCGGTTTGAGCATGAAGATTGTTAAGGAAACTTTTGAAAAGGCCAAACAAGCTCGGTTCAAAATATTGGATGAAATTAAAAAAACGATTGCTGAACCGAGGCCGGATTTGTCAAAATACGCTCCGCGCATTACCAGTCTGCGAATCAATCCGGACAGGATAAGGGATGTTATCGGCCCCGGAGGCAAGGTGATCAATGACATTATTGATAAAACCGGCGTTAGCATTGATATTGAAAATGACGGTCTGGTGATGATTACCGCCACCAATCAGGAAGCGGCTCAAAAAGCGATCGACTGGATCAATCAACTGACCAAAGAAGCCAAGGTCGGGGAAGTGTACACCGGTAAAGTCAGCCGATTATTTGAATTCGGCGCCATGGTTGAAATTTGGCCGGGTCAAGAAGGGCTGGTTCATATTTCGGAAATTGCTCCTTATCGAGTGAACAAGGTCAAAGACGTGCTTAAAATCGGCCAGGAAGTGACCGCTAAAGTAATCAGCATTGACGAGCAGGGCCGCGTCAACTTATCGATAAAAGCTCTAATACAACATGACGGAGATAAATCCCATGAAAAACCTCATGGTAAACCAAGCTTCAGGCGCAGAGGCCCGAGGCGCTAGATTAAAAACAATCATTCCTCTGGCAATTGTTTTATTAATGATCGCCGGAGGAATTTTTGTATTGATCTGGTTCTGCATGTTTTATCACTTCGATTCAATCGATGATCAAATAACGGACAAAGTTGATTTTTACAGCCATTGGCAAATAAAAAAGACTTTAGATAAAACCAATCCGCAGCTGCGGCGCCTTATGGAAACAAAGCAGTTGACTTATTTTTGGCCGGAAAACTTTGAAGAAAAGTTAAACAATTCATCGGAATTCGCCATTGCCCACTATAACGGACAGTTTATATTCATTTTCAAACCTTTAAAATCGTCAGTTTATTTTCCAGATGTCGCTAGTGGCACGCCCCAGCTGGTTATCAATAGCATTGGAGATGAACAGCTTTTAGCTGGATTTTTTGACAAGGTGAACTCATTGTCAAAAAGCAATGCATATCGATCCAATAAAAAATGGGACTTTAGCCCAATTAACATATATTTCGCTCAGCCGAAGGCACTTTTTAACGATACTGCGCTGGCCCAATATGCGGTAAAATTAAATACCCCTTCTTTTTGGCAAGTAAAAATTCTGAATAACGGCCTGATTATCAGCTCAAATTATCAAGAAACTGATGATAATTGCCACAGCGATGTAAATTTAGCTAATACTGAAAATTTTCAATATTACATTCACAGCTTATCCACCCAAAACACTATTTTCGATTCATTGCCGCCAATTTTTATCCAATCAAAATGCGTTGATTTAGCATTTTTTGCGAACAATTGGGCGGTCATTATAAATAACATGGATAAATCTGTCATTAAAGAAAGCGTCTCGTCATATCTAGCCACCAAATATCCCCGATATCAAAACAGAATTCTCCCTGACAGCAGCGCTGCCACTCATCTAATTGCCGATACGGCAAATTTTCCGTGGATCTATAAAAATAACGAAGAGGTTTGCTCGGCAGCTGCGGAAGAATACTATTTAAGCCAAATGGGAGATAGTATCGTGATATCAAGCGCTCCATTGCCGTCAGCCAATGCAACTGCTAGTGCTGCCTGCTCCTATGTTAAAACCGAACCTAAAATTAAGATTAGTGATCCAGATCATTTTATCTTCGATGCCATCCAGTTAGTCATACCCAACCGAAAAATGCTCATTTGTATAGACTAGTCTAGACTTTTCCTGTGGATAAGGTGGGTTATTGCCACCACTTATCCACAAGCAGAACATTTATTTTAATAATAATCATTATCAATTATAATTTATTTTTTGTGCAATTTTTGCTAATTTTAGCAATTTTTTTAATTATAAAAAAACCTCGACGTTGACGCAAAAAAATGGTGTTGATAAAATGTAAGTAGATAGGATCATATTCCTCATCTAATTAGGAAAACACTGTACAAATTATTTGTTCTTTGTGTTCTTTTCAACCAAAACCATAATTCCTCACAACAAAAACACTGAGTTTTTCAAGCTAGGAAAACCCAGCCGTCCTGTTTCTTTTTTGAAGCCCTTCTCGGCAGGACTTCTTTGCCTAAAATAAAAACAAAAACAAAACCTCCGGTGCGAAACCAATAAGATTGACTAGCACCAAGAAACGGGAACTGGTTTTTGCGCGTCGAGCGCAACCGGAATATCGCTTTGTCTTTCCGCCTGATCTCCAATCGGACGGAAGGTAGCGAAATCTCCTCTATCTCTTGGGCGCAACAAGCCATCCAATTCAATATTGGGCTGATCGTTGCGCCCTTTTCATTTTTAAAAAATATTGATATATTGTATTTACTTTATCATTTTGCTACGATGTAGCTATAAATCGTATGAATAAAAAGACTCTGGAAAAAATCAAATCTCAACTGCTTGAGCAAAAAGCGCACTTGGAAAATGAATTGGCTAAATTCGCGCGTCCCAGCGCCAATGATCCCTCGGATTATCAGGCCAACTTCCCCAATTACGGCGATGATGAAAGCGAAAATACCAGCGAGGTCGCTGCGTATGACGTTAATTTGTCTTTGGAAGCCACTTTGGAAAAAGAATTAAGAGACGTAAATAAATCACTTGATCGAATCGCCAAGGGCAATTATGGCATATGCAAATATTGCCAGAAAGAAATAGAAGAAGCCCGACTTTTGGCCAGGCCGACATCCAGCGCCTGCATTACCTGCAAAACAAAATTAAAATCGCTTTAGAATGACTACTTCAAAAAAAATTCTGGCGTTTTTGAGCGCGGCCGCGCTGCTAATAATGGATCAAGCATCAAAATTCCTTGTGATAGAAAAGCTCCCAGACCAAGGAATTTTTTTAATCAATGCCAACGCGTTTAAGCTGTCGCTGAACTTGGTGACCAACACGCGTCTGGCTTTCAGCATCAATGTGCCGGTTCCGGTCATATTTGTCATTACCGGTCTATTGCTCGCCATTTTGACATTTTTTTTAGTTAGATCGATAAAATCCGAAAACAATTCGGCCATGTTCGGCATATTGCTGATTATCGCCGGCGCTTTATCCAATTTGTTTGATCGTATTTACCATGGCGGAGTGATCGACTTTATCTCGATCAATATTTTTAATTGGCAATTCGCGATTTTTAATATCGCGGACATACTCATCGTCACCGGTGTTCTGATATTGCTGATCGCGGAACCATTTAAAAATAAAGCTTGATTATTTTATTTCAATACGAACTGTGTTATGATAATTTTGCGATATTGATTCGATAATAAACAACAATATGAAAAAAATATTAGTTTCAATAATTGTTTTTTTCTCTCTGATTTGGTGCGCCGCGCCCGGAAAAGCCAGCGCTGTCGAATCCGCTGAACCAAGCAAGACAGTCGAAATACTAATGTTCGTCCAGCAAGGCTGCCCGCACTGCGCCAAAACCGAAGAAAAGCTAAAAGAATGGCAGGCCGGCGATTACCCGGAAATCGACGTAAAACGTTTTGATATTCTAGAATCAAAAGATAACCTTCAGCTTTTTTTAGACGCTCAGCAAGCGTATGGGATTCAAAGCTCGGGCGTGCCGACCTTGTATATTGGCGAGCAAACCATTATCGGAGAGCGCTATGATGAAATTGAAGCGGCCATAAAAAAGTGCCAAGCCCAATATTGCCCTGCGCCAACCGACATTATCAATAATTATCTTGATAGACAACACTCCGCCACGACCGCGTCAATCGATAATGTCAGCGCGCAAAGCAACGCCGCCGCGCGGCAGGTCATTGTGCTGGCAATCGTCATCATCGCCGCGGTCTGCGGCTTTATGGTCTATCGAATCATTAAACAGAAAAAAAATGTTTGATTCCATTTCCATCGCCGCCGTAATCAGCGCGGCCGCCATCGATTCGATCAATCCTTGCGCCATCGCCGTGCTTATTTTTCTGATTACTTTTTTAGCGGCGCTAAAAAATCCAAAAAGAATGCTGGGCATCGGACTGGCATATATCGGCATGGTCTATTTGACCTATTTCATGGCCGGCATGGGAATTTTAGCTCTGCTGGGAATCGGATCAAATACCGTGACCCTGACCATTTATAAATTCGCCGCCATTTTGCTGATCATATTGGGATTGATCAACATTAAAGATTTTTTCTGGAACGGACGGGGAATCAGCCTGAAAATTCCTGAAAGCAAAAAGCCGATTATCGAAAAATATGTAAAAAAAGCGAGCTGGCCGGCAGCGATTATTTTAGGTTTTTTAGTTTCCGCTTTTGAACTGCCCTGCACCGGCGGCGTTTACATCGCCATTTTGAGCTTATTGGCCGTTAAGACCGCCTACGCCACCGGCATCGCCTACTTGCTCCTATACAATTTTATATTTATTTTACCGCTGCTGATAATTCTAATGGTTGTTTACTTGGGATATTCATCCCAAAAAATCGAGTCTCTGAGAAAACAAAGCCGCTCTTGGCTCCGGCTGATTATGGGGCTGCTGATGCTGGTTTTTGGCATAATGATATTGGCCGGCGCAATTTGATTTACACGATTGAAAAAATTTTTTATATTAATTCAACACCGTTTTAATAAGATAACGCGCATCGGCAGGAGGGTCGGTCGATAATGGCATCTTTTAAACATCCGGAACAGCGAGCGGGCGAAGCATTTTTGGGAAACACCGTTGAGGGACTGTTCAGCCAAATCCGCTGGAAAACAAAAAGACTGGGAAGCACCGCCTATGGTACCAACGGACAAATGATCCCGGCGGGTGAACAAATATCGCCTGTCTTTGTCCAGCGCCAAGAACTTTTAGCGGCCGGAGTCGATCCGGATCTCCCGCTGGACCGCTGAATCCTCGACATTTCGAGGATTTTTGTTATAACCGAAGAAAACGGATACACTTGCTTGTTTCGCCGGTCTTTGGTAAATTTATATAACGCTTCTTCTAGCGATTAAGCATTCATATGTATTCAAAAATAAATTCCTGCGCCACGCTGGGCATTGATTGCCAATTGGTTGAAGTGGAAACAGCCATCTCCAGCCAAGTCCGAAAATTTGTCATCGTCGGGCTGCCCGACGCGGCCGTTCAAGAGGCCCGGGAAAGAGTGTATTTGGCTTTTCGAAATTGCGGGCTTGAGTTTCCCAAAAGAAAGGTGACGGTTAATTTGGCTCCGGCGGATATTAAAAAGGAAGGCCCGTCTTATGATCTGCCCATGGCCATCAGCATTTATAAAGCCGAAGGCCTGATTCCGGCGACTCTCGACGATAGTTTATTTATCGGAGAATTATCGCTCGACGGCCAGCTTCGCCACACCCGCGGCATTTTACCGATCGCCATATTCGCCAAACAAAATAATTTTAAAAAATTATTCGTGCCGGTGATCAACGCCCGAGAAGCCAGCCTGATTTCCGATATCGAAGTTTACCCGGTCGGGAATCTCAATCAAATCATCAATCACCTGCGGGGGACGGAGCGAATTGAACCGATTAAACCAATTCAGCTTGAGGAATTATCCACGCTGCAGGAATTGGAATCGGACATGTCGTTTATCAAAGGACAGGAGCACGCCAAACGGGCAATGGAAATCGCCGCTGCCGGATCACATAACATCCTGATGAGCGGACCGCCCGGTTCCGGCAAAACTCTTTTGGCGCGAACCTTGCCGACAATTCTGCCGGCCATGACTCGGGAAGAAATATTGGAGGTCACTAAAATTTATTCGATTGCCGGCGGTTTAAACGAAAAATTTCCGCTAATCACCAACCGCCCTTTCCGCTCACCCCACCACACCGCTTCCGGCGTGGCTTTGGTTGGCGGCGGAAAATTTCCCAAACCCGGAGAAATCAGCTTGGCGCATCGCGGTGTTTTATTTTTGGATGAATTCCCTGAATTTCCGCGCAGCGTGCTGGAAAATCTTAGACAGCCGTTGGAGGACGGAATTGTTTCCGTTTCCAGAGCTCAAGGAACAATCGCTTTTCCCGCCAGATTCATGCTGGTCGCCAGCCTTAATCCCTGCCCGTGCGGCTATTATAATGATCCTGATAAACCTTGCACCTGCGGCGCCGCTCAAATCATCCACTATCAAAAGAAAATTTCAGGCCCGCTGATGGACCGAATCGACATTCACCTCGAAGTGCCGCGCTTAAAATTCGAAAAATTGCAGGAAGAAATTTGCGGTGAACCTTCAAAAAATATCAGGGAACGCGTCGAGGCGGCGGTCGCGCTTCAAACCAGCCGATTTAACAAATCATCCATTAAATATAACAGTGAAATGCGCGCTCAGGAAATTAAGGATTTCTGCCAATTGGATGGCCAGGGATTGGAGCTGATGAAGTCGGCGGTGAAACAAATGCATTTATCGCCCAGATCGTATCATCGGGTATTAAAGTTGGCGCGAACCATCGCCGATTTGGACAAAAAAGAAAAATTAGCTGTCGGACATATCGCCGAGGCGCTTCAGTATCGGCCGAAAGTATAATTAAAGCCATATCGAAAAATTGGCTGAGCGGTGGTGATTTGGATTAGTCTATAAATTTGGAAAATCAAGTATACAACATTAAAAAGTCCCGCGCGGCAGGACTTTTTATTTTTTATCTTTTAGTTTTTTAACTTGTAAATTATTGAATGTAGCTGAGAGGATTAAGCGGATTATTGTTTATCCTGACCTCAAAATGAAGATGAGTTCCGGTTGACCAGCCAGTCGTACCCATCATGCCCAGCGTCTGCCCCTTTTCAACATACTGTCCGTTGGACACGAAAAATTTGCTCAGGTGCGCGTACCGAGTCTGAACGCCATTACCATGATCGATATAAATAACATTGCCGTAGCCGGTGCCCCAGCCGCATTTGACGATTTTTCCGGCTTCGGCCGCGTAAATCGGTGAATTGTAATCGCCATCGATGTCCAACCCTTTATGCCGCCAGCTGTAATACTGCGTAATCACCCGCCAACTGGTGGGCCAAACCATTTTACCGGTGGGAATGGAAGGTGCGCCGGGCGGCACGATCAAATTTTTAATCGGCGCGACATCAACGCGCGGGGTCCGAACAGCATACTGAGGCGCGCTGACCGGCATGGTGCCGCCGGGAACAATCAGCTCCTGCCCCACTTGGATGTCGGCAGCATCCGCTAATTTATTAAATTCAATGATTTTATCCTCGTCAACTCCATATTTGGTGGCCAGTTTGCTGATCGTCTCCCCGGATTTAACTGTATGCTCCACACCGGTGACGGGTAAGATAGACAGCTGCTGTCCCTGTTTAATGGTACTTTTTTCAGTCAAATTATTCGCCCAGAGAATAGTCGCGGTGGAAATTTTAAATTGTTCGGCAATGGTGCTTAAAGTGTCGCCGGTCTGAACGGTATAGCTGATGGTGCCTTCTCGAGGCCGCTCGGCAATGACCGTTTCGGTGATATTCGGTTTTACTAAAGCCGAACCGCCCTGAGTGACGGTGGTCAAACTATCGGCCAGTTGATCCTCATTAACCGCTTGATCGGTATCGGCCACCATTTTCGGCTTATTGGACAAGCTCTGCTTATCGAGATAACTTAAAATTTTAGTCTGCGGCACATTTTCCACTTGCTCAACGATATAACCAAGATCTTGCTCATTATAAATTGAATAAATAATCGTCTTCTCACCGAAATTATCGGTTCTGATCTCTTGAGCGCTGATGCTGTTAACCACCACGAAAAAAGAAATGATGATCACGGCCAAATGAATCAAATATTTTTTGGAAAAAAAAGAGTACAGGCGACTTTTCGCCGGCGCGTAAAAAACTTCCAGCTGCTTATTTAAAAATAAATAAAGCTTGTAGCTGGCAATCAGCACAAACTTCAGTATGGGCTTAAAAATGGCGATCAACGGTTTAGCGATGTATGATAACCCCTTTTTAAGGTATCGGCCCAAAACCGCCAGCTGATCGCACAGCCCGATAAATAGCTTAACTATGTGTTTTTTTATAGTTATTGATGCTATATATTTTATTATTTAATTGTATTTTACAATTTACCACCATCGGTGTTTTTTGTCAAAATATCTCCGCCACTTGAGCAAAACATCACTTTGATTTAAAATGAAACCATACTATTTTCACTATCATGTCCGACATGCTAGTCACAATCAGACGCCAGTTGAGTAGCAACGCAGACCCTGAATATAAAAAAGGCGGCGTTAATTTTTTTAAAGAGCCGATCAAGCTTTACGGCGTGAGAACTCCGGTCGTCCGCAAAATTTGCGCCGCAAATTTTGCGGCCGTTAAACATCTCCGAAAAGAAGAAATATTCAAGCGGTGCGAAGATTTGCTAAAATCAAATTATCACGAAGAAGCCATAATTGCGTTTGACTGGGCCAGAAGAATAAATAAACTATACGCGGTATCGGATTTTAAAATTTTTGAAAAATGGCTGAATAGTTATGTTACCAATTGGGCGATGGACGATGACTTTTGCGCTCATGCTTTCGGTTTGTTAATAATCAAATACCCTCGGTTGCTTAAATCCACAAAATTCTGGCTGACTTCCAAAAATCGCTGGCTGCGTCGCGCCTCGGCGGTGATCATGATCCCGCTGATCAGACATGATAAAAAATATATCGGCGAAATTCCTAAAATTGCCGATGCGTTATTGCTGGATCCGGACGACTTGGCGCAAAAAGGTTATGGCTGGATGCTGAAAGTAGCTTCCGAGCACGATCAAAAGATGGTCTTTGATTTTATCATGAAAAGAAAAAACATAATGCCCAGAACAGCCCTGCGCTATGCAATTGAGAAAATGCCTGCTAAAATGAAGAAGCAAGCCATGTCAAATAATACATCTAATCGTTAGATCGGTCGGCGGGTAGTTCGGTAGGGCTGTTGGCGCGATCGCGCATTCGGACAACCCTACGTCTCGACAAGCCAACCGTTCAAAAATTTATGGAAAATCAAACATCATCGACCAACCCCGGTTCGAACAAAAACATCATCATTCTCGTCGTGGTGATCGCCGCGGTATTACTTATCGGCGTGGGCGGCTACTTCGTCTATCGAGCGGTAGCCAATAAAATCGCCGAGGTGAGCATTGAAAAATTAATTGAATCTCAAAGCGGCCAGAAAGTTGATATCGACCGCGACGGCCAAACATTAAAAATAACTACCGATGAAGGTGAGCAGCTCGAATACGCCTATGATGAAGAAGGCTCGGTCAACATGAAATTCAGCGGCGACGGCCAAGAGGGTAACATGATCTTTCGCTCGGATGAAAAAGGAATTGACGTCCCGGATTCGTTAAAAAACGCTTTACCCATTTTTACTCCTTCGAAAATGATCGCCTTAAACGACTTACAAGCAATGGGGGTCACCGGCACGTTTACGACCGACAAATCAAAAGATGAGATCTTATCGTTTTACTTAAAAGAAATGCCTCAGCAAGACTGGAAAAAACAGGCACAATATGAAATCGATGATAATTTATCACTCAGCTTCACCAAGGGCTCTGATTCGGCGACGGTGATAATTTTCGAGGAAGACGACCAGACTCAATTCATGATTGGGTATTATAAGCAATAATCGAACTCAGGGAAAAGCCACCGCTGGCGCGGGGGCTTTTTTAAGCGGTTTTAATGATATAAAATAAACACGCATCGGCCAGCGGCGCCAAGCGCGCCCCAAGCAAACAATTATTCCCGACACTTGCCAAAATCCAAAAATTATAGTAGAATATCTTTAGCTGACTCATAAATTGATCTTAAAAATTTATAAGCTATGGCCAATAGACATCTTGCGAGAACCATCGCGATGCAATCCCTCTTTGAATGGGACTTTTTAGGGAAAAAAAATAATATCATCCCGCAAATCATGGACTACAATTATCAGGAATTCGCCTCAAAAGCAAAGGACAAAGGCTTTTCGGAAAAAATCGCGGCAGGCGTTATCAAGCATTTGGACGCGATCGATGATTATATTAAAAAATTCGCCCCGCAATGGCCGATTGAACAAATTACCACCATTGACAGAAACATATTGCGTATCGGCATATACGAATTGGTATTTGATAAAGATGTCCCGGCCAAAGTGGCCATTAACGAAGCTATTGAAATCGCCAAGACCTTCGGCGGCGAGTCATCGGGCAAATTCGTCAATGGCGTGCTGGGTTCGATTTACAAAAGCGTCGGACAAATGCTGAAATCGGAAGATAAAGAACAGCTTTCCCAAAAGGATCTGGCAAAATAATAATAATTTACGGATCTACGGATCTTCACGGATGCGCGCGATACGCATCTTTGGCTGATCCGTAGAGCCGTATCCCTATGGACAAAGATTTTAAGCAACTGGAAAAAAAACTGAATTTGAAATTTAACAACTTGGATCTGCTCAAACAATCGGTGGTTCACCGCTCCTATCTTAATGAGCATCCCCGATTTGAACTCGATCACAACGAACGCCTTGAATTTTTGGGTGATGCGGTGCTGGAGTTAATCGTCACCGAGTATCTGTACATTAACTATGAAAATCCGGAAGGCGAATTGACCAATTGGCGGGCGAGTCTAGTTAATAGTAAAATGTTATCTAAACTGGCCAGTCAAATTGGGATTGAAAGCTATCTGTACTTAAGCCGCGGCGAAACCAAAGATGTGGGCAAAGCTCGTCAATATATTTTAGCCAACGCCTTCGAAGCGCTGATCGGCTCGATTTATTTAGATCAAGGCTGGGATAGCGCCAAAGACTTTATCAATAGAATTCTGCTGCCGGAACTGCCTCATATTTTAAAACATAAGCTTTACCTTGACCCAAAAAGTAAATTCCAAGAAGCCGCTCAGGAAAAAGAAGGGGTGACGCCGACATATAAAGTATTGAAAGAAAGCGGGCCCGATCACGCGAAAGTGTTCGAAGTCGGAGTCTTTATCGGCAGTGAAAAAATAGCCAAGGGCAAAGGATCGAGCAAACAAGAGGCTCAGGAAGAAGCGGCGATAAAAGGATTGAAAAAGAAAAAATGGGATTAAATAAAAATAAAACTTAGGCGGGGAGCTTAAGTTTTTATTGCGAATAAGTTAGAAGTGAAAAAGTGAAAGATTAAAAGTCGGACAGATTCAATTTAATTTTTCCTTTTGACTTTCCGCACAGCCGCAGCTTGCTCCTTCGCCAAGGCTTCGGAGCACAGGCGGTAGGATAGAGTCCCGAAATTTCCGAAATCTTTGATTTCGTGAAATTTCGAGGATCCTCGATTTTTAGGCCGCATCCGCGGCTCTAAAAATCGGGACATCTGGCTTCGGACCAGGCGGGATTAAGCTTAATCAATTTTCATTATATATATTTTCATGCAGCCTTAGCTCAATGGATAGAGCATCTGGCTTCGGACCAGAGGGTTGGGGGTTCGAATCCCTCAGGCTGCGCCACGGGCGCATAGCTCAATGGTAGAGCAGTGGCCTCTTAAGCCATTGGTTGAAGGTTCGAGTCCTTCTGCGCCCACCATTTCTTTTTTCATTTTAATTTTTTATATGGCCTTCCCAGCTGAAAAATTTTCTCAACTGCCAACTCAAGCTTCTGATGAGCAAGCGGCCGCCGCCGAGGAAGCTTATCGAGAATTGGCCAAAGAAAAAATTGAAACGGCGGAAACCGGTGTTTATCCGGCGATCGGCACAGCCAAAACGGAAGTCGCCAGAGGCGCGATAATGGAAAAAAAGAAAAAAGCAAAAGCCGGCAGAGACACGGTGGTCGAGAGAATCGGCGCAAAAAATAAGGAAACCGCAGCTTCGAAAAGCAATGAATTCGAAGATGCCGACCGCACTGAAATAACTTCAAGGGCTCATTACAATAAAGTCTTAGCCGAAGTTACCTTTGACCTTTTCGCCAAAGCCTTAAACGAAGGAATGTTGGCCACTTGCGCCGGGCATTTGGAAAGAGCTTTTAAAATGAATTTGCCGGAATATCATAAAATGAAGCAAGAATACATCGATAATTTGGAAAAAAACCTGGCAAAGCCTGATATATCGGCTGAGCACAGATTAGAGATTCAGGTGTTAAAATTCAACGCGGAATCAGATTCGTTTGACTTTATCAATGGCCCTGATATAATTTCCGCAGCCAAGGGGGTTTCGGAAAAAGAGATGCATGATTTTTCCAAAAAAATGAAAACCACGGAAATCAAAGCGATTCCTGAATTATTTGAAAGGCAGCTCGCTCATGATGATATCGGCGGAGCGTACAGACAATTGGCAAAAGCTTTTAAGTATAAAGATAAATTGGAACCTGACCAGTATGATGAACTGAAAAGCTTGTTTATTTTGGCGTGCGAGACCCGACTGGCTTTGCCTGATGATAAAGTGAACGTGTTGGCCAGAAAAAGTTTGGAAAAAATGATCACGGACATTGAAAACGATATTTACGACTAGCGTGTAGTCGTCTATCACTTTTGATTATCGTACCGCGACAGCGGGACAGCGATACTTTATTTTTACCTTCAACATGTAAAATCATTCCTGGGCCCTTAGCTCAGCTGGCTAGAGCGCTTCCATGGCATGGAAGAGGCCAAGGGTTCAAATCCCTTAGGGTCCACCAATCAATCTCGTAGCAAATCGATAGTATAGAACAAATCGAATCCAAGATTATAAATAATCCGATAATCCATGAAGTATTTCACTTATCTGGCACGTTGTTGTGATTATTCGCTATATACCGGATTTTGCGTTGATATTGCCTCAAGAGAAAAAAAGCATAACCAAGGCAAGGGCGCAAAATACACCCGATCCAGAATACCCGTAAAAATCATTTATTTTGAGCAGTTTGATACGCCGGCTGAAGCCAGAAAAAGAGAAGCGCAAATAAAACGCTGGCCAAAAATAAAAAAGGAAAATTTGGTTAAATTAGGCCAATAGAAATTTAACTCCGCAATTATTGCGGAATTTTTTTTATCAATCATATTCTGTTCATAAAAACACTTAAATTTCTCTAAAAATAATTGATTTTACAATTTTATTTACTTTTGTCAACACATCATTTTGTTTTTTTCACTAAATTTAGTCAAAAATCCATTGACAGATTTTATGTAAAATGCTAAAATAGTAATATCAATCAATGCTCTATGATAAATCAAAATAAAAAATATTGGCCAGGCATAAAAACCACTTACGAAAGAGATGAATTGCCGGAAAACAAAAATAATCAAACTCCTTTATTTATCAATTTGCTGTTTGCTTTTATTATTGTGAGCATTGCTTCTCTAGGCATGCGCTTCGTGGAAGACGGTATAATTCATAAAAGCTCAAATTTGCCGCATAAACTTAATCCATTTCATTTAACAGTCGCCTCGGCGGCGGAAATCAACAATGAGGCGACTTATATCGCTCAATCACACTCTTCAGTGCGCATTGTGCCCAATAAAGGTTTTACTTTTACAGTTAAATTCAAAAATACCGGCAATAAAACATGGTATAAAAATCATGTTTATCTCAAATCATTGACGACAGGGCTGAAATTCAGACATGAATACTGGCCGGATCCGTTTCTTCCGGGTGCGATTAAAGAAGGTTCTGTCCCACCGGGCGGCGAAGCGACATTCGTGTTCGCTGTTCAGGCGCCGCCGTCTTTTGGAGAATTTGAAGGCGAATTTGTGCTGGCCGATGATAACGTAATGATTAAAAACGGACGAGTCAAAATTAAAATGGATGTTTGCGCAGACCCGAACAAACCGGTAGAAACGCCGAAAGCGCCGGCTGCCCCGACCGTCCTTCAGCCGCCCACCACTCAGAACAATACGCAGAAACCGGTGACCCAAAACGTCCCCGCATATTGCCCTTATACCCTATCGGCCGCGGCATCAAAATCATCTTCCCCCGAATGCCTGCCGGCGACCGAATCAAAAGGGCCATTGATCCGGGTTGGGTTGATGAACAATCCCGATCCCTATGAAATTAAAAATGAAAAAGCTTGGCAGCTCTTTGATGGCAGCGATAATTTATTGGCCACTATCGCGCCCGGGCAGGTTGTTTCCTTGGATTACGATGAAACAACCGGGTATTACATTTATAAAATAGGCGCCAAACGCAATACCACCAAAAATTATTTAAAATTAAAAGATACCAATGAGGGCTTATTTATTGTTACCAATTATACAGATAGCCCATCGTGGAATCCGAAAATAAACTACAATGATTTTACCGGCGATCTTGAGGTCAGATACAATTCGTCGAAAGATCGAACATGGCTGATTGAAACCATTGCCATGGAAGATTATCTTAAAGGCATTTCCGAAACAAGCAACGGCTCGCCTCTCGAATATTTGAAAACAATGACTATTGCCGCCAGAACTTACGCCTACTATCACTACAACAAAGGCACTAAGCACGCCGACGAATACTTTGATGTCGATTCCAAATACGATCAGGTTTACAAAGGCTACACCGCCACTATCATCTGGAAAGATTTGAAGATCGCCGTCGAACAAACAAACGGCATCATCGCCACCTACGAGGGGCGTCCCATTGTCGCTGCCTATTTTTCCAGAAGCGATGGTCGCACGCGCAGCTTCAAAGAAGTCTGGGGCAATGACGTGCCTTATCTGGTTTCAGTGCCGTGTCCGTACAGCCAAGGCAAGGAATTGTGGGGTCATGGAGTGGGTATTGACGCGTCTGACGCGTATCATCGCGCTGACAAAGGAGGCGCGGCATATGATGAAATTTTAAAACATTACTATACCGGTATTTCACTCGAAAAAATGTGGTAATTTAAATAAGTCATAAATAATATTTTTCACAACAAAAAAATTCTTTACTGTTCTTTCTAAAAAATAAAATTCCCCAAAAGAAAAACCGCTTGGCGCGGTTTTTTATTTACAAAACATTGAAAATCGGGCGGCAATCACGGAAAAAAGGTCCGTCATCAATCACTTCGCGCCGGCTACGGCTCATTATCCACCGCTTCACCGTTTTCTTTATTCGCTATATACATCGGGAACGGCCGAGTTTCTCTAACCGAAGTCACCAAATTGCCTATTTGTTGAGCAACTGCGGCGGCATTGGGCACTTGCTTGAACCGGAAGCGCTGCTCCTCGCCCGCAGTTTGGATAATCACATCCCCATAATTTAAAAAAGTCGCGATGGCTCCATGCACTTCGCTGGTGACATCCTGCATCCGATTTAATTCTTTTTCCGATACCACGCGTGAAAACAAACCGCGCTGCTCGACGTTGATTATCCGCTTATTGGTGACGATCCAAGTATCAAGGTAATAATCGACAAAATTGGAAAAAGCGAACAGTAGCACGAACAATACAAAAGCACTGTTGCCCAAGGCCATTAGCGGGTACCCCCATTCGCTTTCCCAAACACCGGTATAGGCGTATAAACCGTAATCCAAGGCAACCAAAAGTATTAATAATGTAAAAAAAATAGATGCGATCTTGAACGGCTCGATCCAATGGCGGCGTAAAAATGAAATTACCTGCTCATCCGGCTGCTGATTGGGAATTTTGGTGGCGGAATACATATTACTTCAAATCTATGATTTTATATTTTTCCGAAAACAAAGGAATTGACCGCTGCCAATCGATATCGGCCAAAAACAGGTAGGTGAGCAATACCGTTAACAGGGAAAGAATGATATATAAAGTTAAAATAATATGAACGCCCTTGCCGGCAAAGCCGTGATGCAATAAATGATGAATGTTGAAAAAACTGAATATTAAAAAAATAGTCAAGTAAACTATGTATATTAATAATACGCTGACTAATGGAAATTCCACGCTCATAAAATAAAATTAATCAATCAATTCAATTGTTATTTTATTTCATCTTTTATTATTATTTAAATTTTTCGTGGCCGGATGCCCAGGTGCCGATACGCCCGCTCAGTTACAATTCTACCACGCGGGGTGCGATTAATAAAGCCCAGCTGCAGAAGAAATGGCTCAAAAACGTCTTCAATCGCGTCCATGTCTTCGGCGGTGGATGCTGACAAGGTATTGAGTCCGACCGGCCCGCCGTCAAACTTTTCAATGATGGTCAATAATATTTTTCGATCAACCTCATCAAGACCCAGATCGTCTATTTCCAACATTTTCAATGCGTGCTTGGTGTTTTCCAAATTAATATCGCCGTTATTTTTCACTTCGGCAAAATCACGGACGCGTTTGAGCAGGCGATTGGCCACGCGAGGCGTTTTTCTCGCCCGCCTGGCGATCTCTGCCGGCGAATCATCACTAAAGCGACATGACAAGACCTTGGCCGCGCGACAGACAATTTTTTCAATGTCTTGATCAGAATAAAAATCAAGCCGATAAATGTTACCGAACCTGTCTCTGAGCGGAGAAGAGAGCCGACTGATCTTCGTGGTGGCGCCAATCAAGGTGAATTTGGGCAGATCCAATCTGACTGTTCGCGCCGATGGCCCTTTGCCAATGACAATATCCAAAAAGAAATCTTCCATGGCCGGGTATAAAACTTCCTCAATCGATCGGTTCAGACGATGAATTTCATCTATAAACAGTATATCCCCAGTCTGCAAATTGGTTAGAATCGCTGCCAAATCACCGCTTTTTTCAATGGCCGGGCCAGATGTGACTCGCAGATTGCTGCCCATTTCATTGGCGATAATATGCGCTAAGGTGGTTTTTCCCAGTCCGGGAGGACCAAATAAAAGAATATGCTCCAGGGGATCTTGCCGTTTTTGAGCGGCCTGAATGGAAATGCTTATGTTTTCTTTAATTTTTTCCTGCCCGATATAATCATTAAGTCTGGACGGACGTAGCGATATTTCCAAATCCTTTTCAAAATCATCAAATTCCGAGCTGGATATTCGATTATTCATAGTACATACATTTTAGCGCAATTTTAAAAATTTTCAAAAATTAATGTAGCCAGCGGACAGTGTAACCTTGCTTTATTACTATGGCCGTTGCTTACTGCCGTTTGTCCGATAAAACTAAAAAGCACCGCGCATTGTACGCAGTGCTAGACCAGGTCAATCGACCCGCCAAGGAAGCTCATAGTCTTCAAACCGCCAAGCTCCTCCTTGGCCTTATCATGAAACGCCCTCTCGTCATGCTCGTCTCCGTGCATGGGAATGGCTCCCTGTCGCGGCGACAGCAGCTTGAGCGCCAACTTTTTATCGGTCCATGTGCCGTGACCGGAAACATGAAGATTCCGGCGAGCGTAGACCTTCAGACCCGCGAAGGCCTCCGGAAAGTAACTTCGCTCATCCGTGTAGACGGTGGCTCCACGCTTGACCAGCGCCTTCACCATGTCGATGAAGTCCTGCTCGTTGCCCGGAATCACGTCGGAAGAAAAGATGACCACGTCGTTTTCGTCGATCACCAGCGGCTTGCCTCGGCCACGCGCGGCTCGGGACAGGACCGAATACGGCTCGCCCTGCGAACCGGTAACCAGCAGAAATTCAGCGTTCTGCTCGAACGCCGAGTAAACCTGAGGTTCCAGATAGCCATGCTGTTTGGCCAGCAGGTACAAATCCTTCATTGCCCGGCCATGCATGGCAAAGCTCCGGCCCGTGTGCTGGGCGATGGCGATTACGTCACGCATTCTGGCCACGTTGGAGGCAAAATGCGAAACGATCACCCGCGCCGAATGCGGCAGCTCCATAATCAGGTCGAACAGCGCTTCAAACACCAAGTTTTCTTGGGGAGTAAACCCATCAAACCTGGAATAGAGGCTTTCGATCACCACCCAATCGATGGAAAACTTGGACAATCTATCCAACGTCCGATGCACCACCATCTTTGGGAAGTGGCTCAAGCCGTTGAACTTGAAATCCGCCAAGTGCACCACGTTGGTGATTTCACCGGCCTGGCCTCTGGCCTGAACGAGAAACCCGTTTGATTCCGGGGTGCTGTGCGAGACGAAAAATGGTACGATTCTGAACCCGCCGATGACGATCTCCTGACCAAGCTCGGCGAAATCGTACTTGATTTCATTGATATTGACCGATTTGGCCAGCTGATCAATCTTCTCCGGGGAGAAAAAATGTTCGTCGCGGAGTTCCCGCCTGATCATTGAGGCGGTAAAGGTGGAGGCGTAAATCGGCACTCCTCTCTCCAGGAAAGAAAAGTAATACTTGACCGCCCCGATGTGGTCGAGGTGACAGTGGGTGAAAAAGATCGCCTTGACATCCTGCCAATTGGCCTTGAGCCACTCGAGGTCTGGCAGGGCGTTGGCATTAAGAGTGTCGGGATCATCCTCATCGATCGGCAACTTGGTCGGGTCGATGCCCAAATCGACCAAGATGATCTCACGACGATTGCCGCCGTGAATCAATTCATAGGCGAAAGATGAGCAACCGACTTTTGTCGTGTTGCCCAAAGCATGAACCCTAAGCTTACACATTTTCCACTCCTTATTTTAATTTTTCTATGTTCAATTTAGGTTTGACTGGCCTAAATGTCATTTCATTTTATCATTTTTGTAAAGAAATGTCAATATTCCAGTAAAATTAGTGAAAAATATTGCTAAATCTTGACTAAATTTAGATTATTTGTTATAATAAAAAACTAAATATGGGCAGCAGGCGATGGTAATCGTTGCCGACTGAATCACCGAGCAGCTGCTTTGCTCTTTTATATAATGACATTAGGCCGGCTTGGCGGAACTGGTAGACGCAGGGGACTTAAAATCCCCCGGATAAAATCTGTGCGGGTTCGATCCCCGCAGCCGGCACAAAAGACGCCTCTCAGATATTTCTGTTGAGGCGTTTTACTTGAAAAAAAGGAAGATGTGATGGGGGGCGAGTGTAGGAAGACGAAACACGAAAGACGAAAGGCGAAACACGAAAAACGAAATAAGAAAGACGAAAAACGATAAACGATAAACGAGATACGAAAAACGAGAAACGAATTCGTATTTCGTGTCTCGAGTCTCGTATCTCGTGTCTTGTATCTCTGTTCCATGCTCCATGCTATGTGCTACGTGCTCCATGACATCAATTGACATTCTCTTCGGATTTGCTATAATATTTGTGTTATTATTTATGTGATCCATGTTTCATTATCCAAGCGGGTATCGTATAATGGTTATTATATTGCCTTGCCAAGGCAGAGATACGGGTTCGATTCCCGTTACCCGCTCCAGCCTTCGCTCTCGACTCGCGAAGCTCATCTCGAGCTTCGGCTGGCAGGCCAGCTAGAATTGAGGTCGGAGGCTGGAGTTTTAAATATACGAGAAGCGAAAGAATAGAGAAGAAAGAATGCTGATTGATAATTGTTGATTGCTGATTGTTTAACGAGAGAAGCCTGCCCGTCAGGCTTGGCAGGCGGGCGAGAAGTGATAGGCGATAAGCGATTCGCATTTCGCATCTCGTGTCTCGTATTTCTGTTATGTGTCATGTGCTCCATGATCCATGAAAATTCGGCCGGCTTGCCGGCCGAAGCTTGAGCGAAGCAAAAGCGTAGGCCGGCGTGGTGAAACTGGTAGACACGCAGGACTTAAAATCCTGTGGATGCAAATCCGTGACGGTTCGAGTCCGTCCGCCGGCACCAGCCTTCGCGCCAGCGAAGGCTGTCGTCCGAAGCTTTACGCGAAGGACGACATCTTGATCAGCAGTAAACGTAATAATTGGCTGGCGCTTCGGCTGGCACGGCCATTTTGCCAGAACGAAGAAGGACCAGTAAAACAAGTTCGTACTACTTTTCTTGGCGCGAGCTTCGAATGGCACAGCCATAAAACTTTATGCTCAATTATTTTTCTTATATTTTAAGAAGCATAAAATATCCTAATCGCTATTACAAAGGCTATACTTCTAATATTGAAACCATATTAACACGACATAATTCCGGTCAATCTGCGCATACATCAAAATACAAACCGTGGCAATTAGTCTGCTATTGCGCATTCGAAGATAAGAAAACCGCACTTCAATTTGAAAACTATCTAAAAACGGCCTCTGGCATAGCTTTCATGAGAAAACGCTTGTTAAAAAAATAATACAAAATTTTTGTTCCCTGCGGCTGGTGAAAATACATAAAAAGACCTTGATGATCAAGGTTTTTTTGATTCTGTAAAACGGTTGACAAAATACGTAATACGTGATATCCTCTGTTGAATTCCTGCCTGTTATAGGTAGGTGGCTCACTCGAGCAACGGGGTTTTGTTTCTTACCCCATCCAAAAGAAACAGTTCCTTTAAGGAGGGCGTTATGCCCATAGAAACACACACATATTGGCTCAAAAGAGACGACCAGAGCGACACAACTATGGACATCTGCGTTCTTGTTCTAGACAAGAATTTGAACGAAACGGGACATATAAGGATCACTAACATCGGTAGCCCGAAAATTGATGTTTGCAAGTCAAGCCCAACCCTCGAGGGGAACGGGCATGTCACCCCAGACTCCCGCGTCGAGTTCTGCGATGGCAAGGAATGCAGTGCCCGACGCATCGAAGATAGGCTCATAACTCTTCACCCAGATCTTGAAAGAGAAGTAAACGACCTGCTACGACACTCTCACCTCGAAATCATCCACGGACCGTCACGAGAAAAACTCTTCGATGCCCTGCGGCTGCGTCATGAGTGCAGACGCGTCCGTTTCACTGTGAATGGTCCGGGCAAACAGCCGCGAGAGCTATACGTGGTCGTCAACAGCATCAGGGCCGAGGACACCGCCGGCAATTGGTGGATGCTCGACCTCAATGACGAGGAAGATCTGTCGCCTTCGAAGAACCGAATCGAAGCGCGTTTCAACACCACGCAGCGCAAGGGCTGGATGCAGTACCTCTAGTCATCCAGCGTCTTTCACCTTAGCCGCCCCAGAGAATCCTCTGACCCCGGGCGGCTTTTCTTTTTAAAACACTTTGTTTGCAAAAGTGTTTTTTGTTTTAAACGAAAACCACCGCGAAAACCCAGAAAACACTCATTTTACAGCCATTTCTCTTGACAAGGTTATAAAATAATGATATTGTCTAATGTCGCGTAAAAATGCGATTTGGGAGACGTGGTTTGGGATGTTAATGGCGTCACGAGGCGTGTCTCCCAACACGGCGGCAGGGGAACGATAAACGTAGTGTTTAAAATGATCGAGATCATGTTCCCCTGCCGCCTCTCCCGCAGTTTTCTAGCAATAGAGGGTTGCGGGAGAGGACGAGTCTCGCCGTGTTCACATGACGAGTGTGAGTCTGTCCCCTGATCCCGGGCAGAACGCGCCGCTCACCAGAGCAAGCGTTCTGCCCGGACTCTTTCATTCCATTCGAAAATCGTGTTGTCGATATTCGATATTCGTAATCGAAATTGGAAAATCGAAATTCGCTTTAAACGAGTTTCCAATATCGAATTTCGACAAAACGAATATCGATTTTACGAGTTTCCAAACTAATTTCGAATTTCGACACAACGAATTTCACGCCATCGCCCGAGCTGTTCTTCAAAACATTTGGGGCGAGGGCGCGAAGCCTTGGCTGTCTTAAATAGACGATTTTTTCTTTGCGCCCTCACGCGGCAGGGGAACGACGAATCAATTGTTCAAAACGAATCAAGTAGTGTCCCCCCTGCCGCCTTCCCTTTAGCGTTCAATAATTTGAGCATTAAAGGGAAGGAAATTCCTTCTATCCCAAAAAATGTCCGAAAGGACGAGGAGGGGGATGATGAGAATCAGCCGGGAAAGATTCATCGGTATTCGTCATCGCGTCAAAAGGACAGCTGATGATGAGGCCAGACCCACTCAGGTCTGCGTCCTCGACGGAAAAAAGCCCGTTCGCTACGAGCTGCCGGACGACACGGCCGAGCTCGACTGGGTGCTGGGCAAATTCCCGACCAGCTGGCGGCTGGCCGGAAAGGATGAGAATTTGTCCGGCTTCATGAGCCGGCATAAGGTCTGGAAAAAGGTTCGAAAGGGCACGGATCTCGCGTCGCTTTCCGAAAACCATCAGGTCAAGGAGACCAAGCAGGGCGTGTTCGTCCTCGAGGTCCCCACCGACTACGACGGCCTTCGCGAAGGCGACACGGTCGCCATGATCCTCGGCGGATCCGGCGATCGGCTGGCGTACGCCCTGTCCCGCCGCGCCGACGAGATCGGCGGCCGCGTGATGAGAATTCCCGCCGCCAAGTTCAAGGGCTGGCGCGAGGATTACTTCAAGCGCGGAAAGGACGATGATGATCTCTCTTTGGCCGAGCTGACCAGGGAGGATACGTCCGACTTCTATGAAGTGACGCCGCGCGACCGCCGGCTGATCGAGCTGGTCGAGGCCTACCGCGCCCGAATCGACGCCATGAAGGCGCGTATCGGGTGCGAGCAGCGACTCAGGCAGCTGTTCATCGGCCGGATCTTTTGCAGCATCGATGGCAAGTACCCGGAAGGGGAGATCGAGCTCCTCTACGATCAGGAGAAGGCCAACGACGCGGTCTATCTGGCCCTCACGAAAGAAGAATCGGCCAGAGAATCCGAGCTCAAGAGGCTGGTCGAGTCGCTCGACATCTTCCAGCGCGTCTTTGAGCCGGTCGAAGGCATGGGGCCGCTGATCGCCGCCCGGCTGATCGTGGCCATCAAGGACATTCGGAGATTTGCCAGCGAGGCAAAACTGAAGGCGTTCCTTGGGGTGCATGTCTTGGCTGGAGGAAAATTCACTGACGTGCCGCCGGAAAAGCAGTTCCCGCGGCGTCGTGGCGGCCTCGTGGCCAACTGGCATCCGGACGGCCGACAGGCGCTGTACCTGTTCATGGATCAGTGCGTCAAGCGGCCCGACTCGGTCTGGGGCCAAAAGCTCCGCGAGTACAAGGTGAAGCTCCGGGCCGCCCATCCGGAGCCGATCAAGGTTAACGGCAAGCAGCGCTACGGAGACGGCCATATCCACAAGATGGCTCTGTGGCGGACGGCGACCAAATTCGCCGAATACCTCTTCGACGCTCTGACGGCCGAGGAGAAGAAGCTGGCCAAGGCTGCATAGCCTACGCCAGTAAAAAAATAACCGCGCCAAGGTAAAAAACCGAGGCGCGTTTTTATGTTTAAAATTTGTTGAGAGGAGAAAAGCGAGAGGCGAGAAGCGAAAAACGAAAGACGATAAACGAAAAACGAGAAACGAATTCGTATTTCGTGTCTCGTATCTCTGCTATGTGCTCCATGCTATGTGCTACGTGTTCTATGCTCCATGATCCATGACTCAATCCCTACTGCTTAATCGGCATCACAATATACAAATAACTCGTATCCTCGGCCGGCTTGATCACCAGCGGCACGTTGCCGTCGATTAATTCGAGAGACACCCGCTCGCTATCCAGATTGTTTAAGCCATCCAGTAAGTAACGATAATTAATAACGGTCTGATTTTTCTCTCCATGAAAGTCAACTTCAATTTCTGAAACGCTCTCACCCAGCTGATTGTTCATGGAAGACACTACCAAGCTTTTTTTATCATCCAAAAATTCCAAATTTATATCAAATATCCCTGTTTTGGAAAATAAACTGGTGGTCTTAATTGTTTTTAATAATCGCGGGGTTTCCAGCGTAATCTTGGTTTTATTTTGATTGGGGATAATCTGTTTATAATCAGGATATTGTCCTTCTGATGTTCTGGAAATTATTTCAATACTGCTATTAATGGAAAATAAAATTTGATTTTCAGACAAATAAACCTCAATGTTTTCAGATGCTTCCGGCTCGTCTTTGATCACGGTCAATATTCTCAAAAGCTCCTGGAATGTTTTCAGCGGCACGATCAGTTCGCTTTTATTCTTATTGCCGGCAATCTCTATTTTCTTCTCGGCCAAGCGATATGAATCAGTGGCCGCCAAAGTTAATTTTCCCGTTTCCTGATTAAAACTCAAAAAAATTCCATTTATTTCCGGACGCGACTCATTCGTGGAAACGGCAAAAATAACCTGAGAAATGGCTTTTTGTAAATCCTTGATGTTTATAATGTACGGATCTTTTTTTTCAATCTGCGGTATCACCGGAAAATCGGTGGAGGGCATGCCCTTGATTTTAGTTTTGGTGTTAGCCGTGCTGACCTTTAGAAAATCGTCTTTTTCCAAATGAAGCTCAACTTTTTCATTGGGCAATAAATTAACAAAGTCTGAAAATAATTTGGATTCGACGGTAAATTCTCCTGCCGTGTCAACTTTTCCTCGCACTTGGCAACTGATCCCGATTTCCAAATTGGTTGAAGATAATATCAATATTCCCTCCTGCACTTTCATCAGGACATTATTTAAAATTGGCAGATTAACGTTTTTGTTTGATAAATGTCCGGTGATGAATAATCCTTTGTTCAAATTTTCTTGCGTGCAGATGAATTTCATATTTTCTAATTTATTTAAAATATATATTTAAAAAATTTAATAATAATTAATAATATAGATGTGGATTATGTGGAAAAATGTTTTTGATCTTTATTTTATAACCTGTTTGAAAAAAAACGATTGTTAATAAGCGGTGCTTTGAATGAGTGAATAATGTGAGGGAAGCGGTGCATTAAAATACCAATTTTATATCAATTTATTTTTCATCGAAATTATACACGTTTTTTTATCTGTTCCACTCAATATTTTCACAAGTCATTATGCCACTTACCAACAGTTTATTGATACAGCAATTGTTTTATTAAGTTTATTTCTTGACGTAGTTTTTCATCGTTTTCCAAGAGTTCGCGTATCTTTGAATAAGCGTGCATGGCCGTCGTATGATCCCTGCCTCCCAATTCTTGACCGATTGACGGATACGAAGACCTTAATTCTTCTCTCATCAAATACATAATTATTTGTCTGGGAAAAGCCAGTCTTTTTTGTCGGCATTTGCCAACCACATCCTCGGTTCCGATTCCGTAAAATTTTCCGACGGTTTCAATAACCAGCTTTGTGGTGATGGCATTTTTTTGAGCTCCCGCATTACTGAGTGAAAATAATATTTTTTTAATGTTATCGATTGAAGGCTTTGAATTATTGAGTTGGTGATAGGCGATAATTTTATTTAGCGCCCCTTCCAATTCTCGAACGTTGTTTTGAATGTTTTGAGTGATATACTCGATCACTTCTTTCTCCAAGCTGCAATTCTTTTCCTGACATTTCTTTTCCAAAATGGCTGTTCTGGTTTCAATATCAGGCAAAGAAATATCTGCGATCATTCCCCATTCGAATCTGGATAGTAGTCTGTCTTCCAGCGTGGCGATAGCTTTTGGCGGACGATCACTGGTGATCACTATTTGTTTGTTTCTTTGGTGCAAGTCATTAAAGGTATGGAAAAAAGCTTCTTGGGTCCCTTCTTTTCCAGTTAAAAATTGAATATCATCTATCAATAAAACATCGGTATTTCTGTAAAAATTTTGAAATTTTTCAGTCATTCCTCCGGAAATGGAATTAATGAAGTCATTGGTGAATTGCTCGCAAGTAACATAGAGTATCTTTTTTTCGGAATTTGAGGATAGAATGCTGTTGCCGATCGCTTGAAGCAAGTGAGTTTTCCCCAATCCAACTCCGCCATAAATAAAAAGGGGATTATAAGTAAACCCCGGATTTTCGGACACGGCCTTTGATGCGGCATGAGCCAATTCATTGTTTTTTCCGACAATAAAAGTATTAAAGACGTAACCCTGGTTCAGATTTTGATACCCGCCGCGCATTTCGGATGAAACGGTTTGATGCGCTTGGAAAGCAGCATTTGTTTGCGGGGCTGGAGTTGGCTGGACTATTTGAATCGGTACATTCTCAACCGGTTTAAAATCTTTTTTATTTTGAACTTTATAAATTATTTCTTTAATTCGTTGACCGGTAATGTCCTGAATGCTTTTAAAAATTTCATTGTGATATTTTTGTCTGAGCCAAGCTTGGGAAAAAGTATTGGGTACGCCGACGATAACTTTTCCATTTTGATTATCTATAATAAAAGTATTCTTAAACCAAGTGGTAAAGCTGGCCTTGCTTAAAGTGAGCTCTAATTCTCCGAGTACAGCTTGCCAAAGCTGCTCATTGGTGTGGGTCATAGGGGAAAAGTGAGGAATTATTTATTTTTATTTTTTTAATGTAATGATAAAAGAGGGTGGAAATATAGGGAAATTTTTGTCGAGATCATTATATCATAATTCTTTTGTGGATAAAATTTTTTCACCAGCGAATTTGGTTGTTAACATGTGGATTGGATGTGAATATCTCAAATTCATTGTATAGAAAATAATAAATATTGCAATGGTTACGGATTTGAGTATACAAGATTACAGATGAGCGTACAGATTGTACAGATGACTTTTTAATGAGGAAACTGCGGCTGTTTATTAATACTACGAAATTTATAATCCGGATTCTACGTATGTCTAATCCAGATACCCCGGATGCCCCGGATACGATTTAGGTTTTAATATTAGTATCGCTTGTTTCATTTTCCATGCTTCATGCTTTACGCCCAACTCATTGACAAATCCCCCGGCTTTTGGTAGAGTAATTCTATAATTAAATATTTTGAAAAACATATGCCCAAAAGAACATATCAGCCAAAGAAGAGAAAAAGAAGCCGAACTCATGGATTTAGAAAGAGAATGAGCACCAAAAATGGAAAAAAGGTGCTAAAGAGAAGGAGAACTCGGGGAAGGAAAAAGTTATCCGTTTAAAAAAGAACCAGAAAAAAGATATCAGTTTAAAAGAGACCACGAAAGTGGCCTTTTTCTTTTCGCGGATATGGTTTAATATAATATTAAGAAGGCTCAAAAAGGCTTAAGAAGGCTGACAGGGGTCGAGAGGGCGAAATAAAAGATTTAAATTGCCTTCTTTACCCATTTACTTCTATACACCTAAAGCCTTCTAATGCCCCCTTAAGCCTCCTTTCAAATATGCTAAAAAAACTCCACCGCATAACCCAGAAGCGGGATTTTGACAAATTCTTCGGTCCGGCTTTTAGAAAAAATCGGGGTTATTCGGCCAATAGCGACAATGTAATAGTTAAAAGTTTGCGAAACAATTCCGATATCAGCCGGTTTGCTTTTGTGATTTCCACAAAAGTTGATAAGCGAGCCACTAAAAGAAATTTAATTAAGCGCCGGCTGCGTGAAATAATTAGGCTGCGCCTGAAAAAGATTAAGCCCGGCTTTGACCTGCTCTTTATTGCCCAGAAAGGAATTGTCGATAAAGATTATCAGGATTTGGATCGACAGGTCGAATATTTATTAAAGAGAATGAGAATGCTCGAATAATATGAGCGCGAGAATAATATTGGATTATCCCAAAATTTTTATTTTAAAATTGATAAAGATTTATCAAAAGACTCTTTCATTTGACCATGGCCCGCTCAAAGGCCTTTTCCCCGGAGGTTTTTGTCGCTATAATCCCACCTGTTCCCAATACACTTATGAAGCCATTTCCAAATACGGCTTGATCAAAGGCGGAGCCAAAGGAGTTTGGCGGATAATGAGGTGTAATCCGTGGTCGAAGGGAGGGAACGATCCTGTTAAGTGAGTCTACTAGATTACCACGAAGTGGTCACTTTGTGACAAGATCAAGATACGAGATTGTACAAGATGATAAAATTATCATTTTCAAATTATGACCGAGTTTTATTATGAGGAATTAACTGAACAAGTAATTGGAATATTTTTTTAGGTTTATAATGAAAACGATTTTGGATATAGGGAAAGATATTACGAAGACATTGCTTATCAAATGATGATTGAGAAAGGAATAAAAGTTGAAAGGCAATATTTAATATATTTATTACACAAAGGGAAATATCCAATAAAAAGAAGAACAGATTTTTTAATCGAAAATAAAATGTTTGTAGAGTTGAAGGTCGGGAAAAAAATAACTAAAAAGCATTTTGATCAGTTATACGAATATCTTCTGGCGACTGATTTACGACTGGGTTTGATTGGTTTATTTAATAAAGAAGAAGTTTTTATCAGGCGAGTTGTTAATGACCCGAATTATCAAAAGAAGCCAGAATAGTTATCTGGTAATATCTTGTATGCTCATCATGTAATCTCGTAGAATCATATGTCACTTACAAAAAAAATAGCTCACAACACCATCATCCAATACATCGGCAAAGTCGCCACTACCATATTGGGTATTTTTGTCGTGGCATTGATGACCAGATATTTGGGCAAAAATGGATTTGGCCAATATATTACAGTCACCGCCTTCCTGTCGTTTTTTGGAATAATTGTTGACTTCGGCCTTTCTTTAACCGCCACCAGGACCGTGGGCAAACCGGATATTGATATCAATAAATTTTTAAGCAACATGATGACTATCAGAATTTTGTCATCATTTGTTTTCATGGGATTGGCCCCGCTGGTTGTGTGGTTTTTCCCTTATGCGATCGAAGTTAAACTCGGCGTGTTGATTGTCACCTGGTCGTTTTTCTTTATTTCCATTAATAATATTTTGGCCAGTGTTTTTCAAAAGGAAATTAAAATGTTCATTTACTCGATCGCCGAAGTGGCCGGCCGGATCGTCCTTTTAGCAGGCATTGCCCTGGCCATGTATTTTCAACTGAGCATTTATTTTATTTTTCTAATGATCACTTTGGGCAGTTTTACTCACATGGTCATTTCGTATCTGGCTGCTCGGAAATATGTAAAATTCAAATTTGCTTTTGATATGAAATACTGGCTGGCCATTTTTAGGAAAAGCTGGCCGATCGCCATTTCCATTTCCTGCAATTTATTATATTTAAAAACAGACACAATAATTTTATCCCTGGTCAGGCCCGAAGCGGACGTCGGTTTATACGGCGCGTCATATCGGGTGGTTGATATTTTAACAATGTTGCCGTCGCTTTTCATGGGCCTGGTGCTGCCCGTTTTTACCACCTATTTCGTGCAGAAAAACTGGTATGAGCTGCGGAGCCTGATGCAAAAGGCGTTTGACGCCATGGTTATCGTGGCCCTGCCGATAGTTTTAGGGACTTCAGTTATCGGCGGAAAGCTGATGATATTGATCGCCGGCCAGGAGTTCGCCGCTTCCGGAGACATTTTAATAATTTTAATCTGGGCAGTGGCGGCGATTTTCATGGGAGTTCTTTTCGGCTATCTGATCGTCGGAGTGAATAAGCAAAAGCAGATGATTTGGGGCTATCTGAGCGTGGCCATTGTTTCTTTAATTTTATACGTGATTTTCATTCCGATATACGGGTATTGGGCAGCCGCGATTTTAACAGTGCTGTCAGAGCTTTTGATTGCCATTATCACTTCGATTATTGTCAGCAGAACAGTGAAATTTTTCCCCTCGCTTAATATATTTTTGAGAGCTTTGTCTGCCGCAGCTATAATGGCGGGAGTTTTATATTTATTGAGAAGCTTAAATGTAATTTTGCTGATGTTGATTGCCATGGTAATATACTTTGGCCTGCTGATACTGTTTAAGGCGGTGAAAAAGGAGACGGTGAGGGAGTTGATGTCGCTCAAGTCATGAAGCATGTAACATGGATCATGGAACATCGGCTAATTTGCCCGGCCAGTTTAAAAAGATCTCTCCACTCCGTCGTCCTTCGCTAAAGCTACGGACGACTCCGGTCGAGATGACAATTTGGGCCAGGCAGTTAAAGCTTCGGACGACTCCGGTCGAGATGACAGTCCGGGCTGGGCGGCTCAAGCATCGTTGTCATTTCGAGCGGAGTCGAAAAATCTAAAGAAAGCATTTTAACCTTATGGCCTATCCATATACACCAAAATTAATATTGCCGCTTGAAAAATATAAAGTTAATAGTTATAAATTCGGCCAGAAGTGCACTTATGACAAGGTTTATTGGGGAATTCATTTAGGCGAAGATATCAATATAAAAGCCGGTACGGCTGTAAAAAGCATTGGCCGGGGCAAGGTTGTTTATTCTGCGCTTCATCCGGGTAGCAAAGAAAAAGGAAATTGGGGCAATATCATTATTATTGCCCACAAAAACCCGAAAACGAAAAAAGCTTTTTATTCTCTCTGCGCGCATTTGCAAAATCGCTTGGTAAAAAAGGGAGACAGAGTGAAAGCCGGGCAAAAAATTGGCACAGTGGGAAAAGCAAGCACGCCTCAGAATGGCTGGTGGAAGGAAGCCCATCTTCATTTTGCGATTTATATGGGTCCCTGGACAGGGAAAGTATTGCCCGGGTATTGGAAAAAAGGATCTAAAACAAAATTATCACATTGGAAAACAGGCAGTAAATTTGTGAAAGTTTATAAATAATATGTCAAAAAGAATTTGCGTATTTGGAGACAGTATTGCTTGGGGTGCGGATGACCCGAAAGGCGGCTGGGCGGCCAGGCTGCAGAGTTTTTTTTGGGAAAATTGGGAAAAAGGTTTGGACTATGAATTGTATAATTTGGGAATTTGCGGGGATTCGACAAAGGATTTATTAGCACGATTTGATAATGAAGCAGAGGCTCGAAAACCGGATATAATAATTTTCGCGATCGGCATCAATGACGCCAGGTTTTCCGATTCAAAAGATAAGCCGGAAATGCCGCTTCAAGATTTCACGAAAAACATCATTCATTTGATTAAAAAAGCAGGCAAGTTTTCTGAAAAAATTATTTTTATCGGTTTGACCGAAGTTGATGAGTCAAAAACCATGTCAGCCGAATGGGATTTTCATTATTCCAATGAAATGATTGAAAAATATGACAAGGTAATTAAAGACGTTTGTCTGGAAAAAGAAATCCCATTTTTGGAAATTAAAGATGCGTTAAGCAAGGCGGATTTGCCTGACGGCCTGCATCCCGATTCTGCTGGACACGAGAAAATGTTCTTGCTGATAAAAGATTTTTTGACCAAGAAAATTATCAAGCAGTAAGATTTCTCGAATGAAGTCATGGAAAGAAATTATTTCTATTTGAAATATGATTCGTTTTGAGACCATTATACAAGCTCTGCGCAGCGCTAAGACTTATTTGTACTTAGCCATTTTTTTCTTGCCCCTCGAGCGCGTGCTCGTTTTAAAGCTTGGCAATTCCAATGTGAGGCTGACGCATTTATTTCTATTGATTTCAATACTTGTGTGGCTCTGGGAAAAATTCACTGAAATAAAGGCGGAAAAAAAGAAAGTATCAGCTGAGCTGAAAAATTTTTCCCGGAATTTTTCCCAGATATCCAATTTATATAAATTAGTCGTGATTTATTTTTTAATTTTGGGCTTTTCATTTCTAAGACCCGAGGCCTTTGACCGAATGTTCAGTGTTTTTATATATATTTTATTTGTGGTCGGTTCAGTATTTTTTATTCCACAATTTTTCCACAAGGCAAAAGACCTGGCTTTAGCAGTCAAAGTTTTTCTGGCCGGCAGCTTGGCCTTTTGCGTTTTCGGGTTGTATCAGTTTATAGCTGATATGGCCGGCGCGCCCATCAGCTGGACTTTATTGACTGATAAATATACGAAAAGCATCCTGGGCTTCACGCGCGTGCAGGGATTTTTCGTCGAACCTTTGTACTTTGCCAATTTTTTAATATTTCCCATAATTTTTTGCATACTATTGTTAATGAACAAAATTAAGAGCCGAAAGCTAAAAGTTTTTTTATGGCTGACCTTGGCCCTGAGCTCCGTTAATTTCATTCTGGCCAACGCGCGCGGCGCCTTTATCGCTTTGGCAATAATTTTACTGATTCTTTTTATTGCCAACATTAAAAAGTTTTCCAAAGAATTTTATTACTCGGCAATCAGCGTTTTACTTTTAATAGTCATTGCCGGCTCTTTATTCTATTTTGCCGCGCCGCAAAGTCCGATAGGCAATTTTGTGTATCACGCGACCCACCCGTTCGAGGGCTCGGCTTTTTCCGAAAGAAAGGAAACTTTTGCCTTTGCCTGGCAGATGTTTAAGGAAAAGCCGCTATTCGGCTATGGGCCGGGCAGTTTCGGCGTTCTGGCGCCGCTCAAGCAGTGGGAGGTCAGGGAGAATTGGAAAATCGTGAATAATTTATATTTGGAATTACTGGCTGAATCCGGAATTTTCGGGTTTTTGGCAATGGCCGCGTTTTTTGTCTATTTATTATTTTTGATTTTTAAGTCATGGAAACACACTGAGGATAAACTGCTCAAAATATTATACGAAGGTTTTTTTCTGGTGATTTTGGGAATTTTGATTCAATATAATACCTTTTCCGTGATTTATTTGCCGTATGTTTGGATTACAGTGGGACTGGCGATAGCATGTTTGAAGATGTGCCGGCAGAGCAAGTAATTTTTAAAATAATAAACTTTTTTAACGCGGGCAGAAAGGATGCCCGTCAACCCAACCGGTCATTTCGACCAAGGGCATGAGAGGAACGAATGCCCGCGTGGAGAAATCGCTTTTGGAAATCCGGAAGGGATTTCTCCATTCCGCTCGCACAGCTCGGCCTCAGCCTGCCCTGAGCGTAGCCGAAGGGTCGAAATGACCGAACGGGGGCCTCGCGCGGCTCGGCCTCGGCCTGAGCCGATTTGAAGATTAGAAACAACGCAAATATTATATGGTTAGCATCGCAATAATTATTTTCACAATTCTATTCGCGATACTGTCCTGGAAAAAACTCGACTGGGCCATTATTTTAATCGCCTTCGGCCTGCCCAGTTATCTTCTGAGGTTTAAAATCGGCTTTGTGCCAATGACTGTGCTTGAAGTAATGATTTTGGTTGTTTTTATTGTTTGGCTGATTAAATATCTTGCTTCATATAAAAAAGGCCGAAGAGCCGAGCGCCAGCGAGGCGATGAGGCTGGCCGCGCGCCAGCGCACACCACCCCCCTCCTTGAAGGAGGGGGGCCGGGGGGGTGGTCGAAACCTTTGGGAAAATATCAGTGGCTAATTTTGTTGTTTTTAGTTGCTGCGACTATTGGCGTCATTGTGTCACCTGATAGAATTGCAGCCTTGGGAATTTGGAAAGCGTATTTTATTGAGCCGATACTTTTGCTGATTGTCCTGCTTAATACTTTTAAAGAGCGAAAAGATTTTAAAAAATTGTTTTACGCCTTTGGCGCCAGCGCCGTTTTGATTTCTTTGGTAGCCATTTACCAAAAGTTTACCGGCAGCTGGATTCCCAATGAGTTTTGGCGAGCTGAGGAAACCAGGCGCGTCACCTCGGTTTACGGCTATCCCAATGCGATAGGACTTTTCTTGGCGCCGATGGTGATTTGGTATTTGGGCGAGCTGGTTTTAAAGTGGTCCGAAAATAGTGGCGGAACCGGAGTTCCGCCAAAACCTCTTGATTTATGGCTGCTGCGAATTTTTTACGCAGTGGTAATCATTTTATCAAGCTTGGCAATATTCTGGGCGAAAACTGAGGGCGCGATAGTGGCCATGGCTGTTGTCGCTGCCATAATTTTTTTGAAAAATAAAAAAATTCGCTGGTTTGCAGTGGCTGCCATTGCCATTGGAATCATTTTAATCCTTGCCATGCCGGCCAGCGGCAATGTTTTAACTGATAAACTTTTGCTTCGCGACACTTCAGGACAAATCAGGCGAGAGATGTGGTCGGAAACCTGGGACATGCTCACTGAGCGGCCGATCGAAGGCGCGGGCCTGGCCGGGTATCAGCAAAGAGTGGAGCCTTTTCACACCAAGTCTTACATTGAAATTTATCTTTACCCGCATAATATATTTTTGAATTTTTGGTCGGAGCTCGGTTTGCTTGGATTGGTGGTATGGTGGATTATTATTGGTAGGGTTGTTATTGATTATTGGAAAATGAAAGACGGAAAAGGCAATAGGCAGAAGGCAGTAGGCAGTAGTGGTACAGAGTTACAAGACACAAGCTACAAGCTACAAGCTAAAACCGGTTATTATGAAGGCAAAAGGCAGCAGGCAGCAGGCAGTGGAACGGATTATTTTATTATTATAATGGTAATATTGGTTATTTTGATTCATGGTTTGGTTGACGTGCCGTATTTTAAGAATGACCTTTCGGTTTTTTGGTGGATGGTGGTGGGGATGATTATTAGTCAAAAATGGAAAATCAGCGAATTTGATTTCAAAAATAAAAAATGGTATGATAAGCAGTGGATTGATAAATAATAAGAAATTTTATGGAATCTAATCCCGAAAAACGCCCACTGCCCTTTGAGATGCGAATTCATAAATTCAAAGAGATAGTCATTCCCAAAAGGACCCTGGCAGAAAAATTCAATTACTGGGAGATAAAAGACGATCAGCTTCTAATTGGTTATCATAGTCAAAAAGAAACATTCGGTGAGGTAAGCCTCGGCATGCTTGTGCCATCGTTTGGAAGCAAAAAGTATTCATTAGTTATAAATCCAGAAGTAGACAGCTTAGTATTTAAAAAAATATTGCCGACCGTAACCGAAGACATGAAAAAAAATAATATTGATATCGTGGAAGTGCTCAGCGAATCCATGGCTAAGGCGGCCTAAAAAATTTTTTACTTTCAAAAACAATAATCCCGGCAATTCGCGTTGCCGGGGTTTTATTGATTGGTTAAGAGTCGCCATTAAATAATTATGGCGAAAACGCATTTTAAGTATTCGCTTTCGGAAAAGGAGCAGAGCTGCACATGATCAATGCCATGAGTATATGTTTCCAAAATTTGAACAGACTTTTTTGACCGGCCAGCTGCTTCAGTCAAGGCGAATCTAAAGTCACGCAAGGAAAGATGAGCTGAACAAGAGCAGGTGGCCAGTATTCCGCCAGGCCCGAGCAGCCGCATCGCCGCTTCATTGATATTTTTATAGCCGGCGATTCCTTCTTTCAGTTTTTTTCTGTCTTTAACAAATGCCGGCGGGTCGAGGACGATGACATCGAATTTTTCCCTGGTCTCCCGCAAATATTTTTTCGCATCATCGCAGATGAATTCGCATTTTTTCAGGTCAAGCTTATTGAGCTCAATATTTTCTTTGGCCACCTCGAGCGCGGGCCGGGAAGAATCGAGACTGACCACCTTTTTCGCGCCAGCGGCCAGCGCGTAAACTGAGAATCCGCCGGTGTAGGAAAAGCAATTTAAAACCGTTTTGCCCCGGCAATACTTCATCAGCGCGGCTCGCTTGTCTCTTTGGTCGAGGAAAAAGCCGGTCTTTTGGCCGCTGATGACATTGACCCAAAATTTAAATCCGTTTTCTGAAATTTTGATTTTTTCCGGCACTTTGCCGCAAAGCAACCCGGTTTTTTTATCCGCTTCCTCAATATCTCTGACGCGGATGTCAGAGCGCTCATAAATTCCTTTTGGCTTAAGGATTTTTTTAAATGCGCAGATAATTTGATCTTTCCAGGCTTCAATGCCTTTGGTGTGAAACTGCAGGACAAGGTAATCGCCGTATTTATCCGCGATCAGGCCGGGCAAAAAATCGTTTTCGCTATTGATGACGCGGTAGGCATTGGTTTTTTTATTGTCAATGAAATTTTTCCTGATTGCCAGAGCCTGGCTGATTCTTTTTTCAAAAAATTCATCATCCACTTTTTCCTTTTCGTCATAGCCCCAAATTCTGACAGCGATTTGCGAATATGAATTGAAATATCCCTGCGCTAAAAAATTATTTTGCTCGCCGTAAAGCAAAACCGGCATTCCGCTTTCCAGGCCTTCGGGAATTTTTATAATGGCGCGAGAGAATACCCACGGGTGCCGGCCTAAAATGGGCCCGACGCGCTTATTAAAAATTGTCAGCTTTTCAATTTGATTCATAGCTTGATAAATATAAGAGAAGCTTATCATCTTTATTTTATTATGACAATTAATATAATAAAAAAACCGCAATTAATTCGCGGTTTTTATTCAGATAATTTATTGTCCAAGCTGGCTGTCTAAAATATCATTGATGATTTTTTTGGTCAAATCGTCGCAAATCCCGGTCTGCTTAATTTTATTGGCTGATTGAAATTTTTTTACCGCCGCTGACGTGGCCGGTCCGAAATAACCGGTGACCAAACCTTCTGGATAAATATCTTTGCCTTGAGCTCTTAAGAAGTCTTGGAGATGCTTGACATCAGGATCAGCTGTCGATCCGGTTGATATATTTTTCAAAAAACGCCAATCTTCCTGAAAGATATACGGATTTTTTTTTGCCGTCTTTGACGGTTCACACAGGAAAGGATGCCCGAGTGTCTCCGAGGAATATCCTGGCAGATTTAAATTATCGCTGGGATATTTAAAAGATTGCGATATCGCGCCGGGATTGAAATCGTCAATCGAGGCAATATCGTTTCCAAAATAATAATTATAAAAGAATGCGTCTGAAACATCATCGACTTGTTTGGTCCAATCGTCTCCGTAAAGAGTTGAGGCCAGGGCTTCCGTGGTTAACCAGCGAAGCTGACCGTTTAAATCAACGGCATAGACTTTAGGAATCGAAGTGAATTTTATCATTTTATAACCGGGCCGATAGGTGATATTTTCGGCTAGCGGAATCGAAGCCAGTTGCTGCGCGCTGATGGTTATTACCGATGAAAAATCGCAAAACCAGCTGAAAAAGACGCGATCATTCGGAAACGCGTGGCGATAACCGTCCGCGCCCAAATAGTAAACGGTGGTATCGTATTGAGTCGTTGGATCATTATCGCTTGGTAATTTGACCAAACTGTGAACCGGCGCCGGCAGTCTCGAAACCCTTTCTTGCCTTTCCGTGAGAATTTTTTCCAAAACGATTTGATCGCCATTATTTTTTGCATTACCGCCACCGCCGCCGCCGCCACCCGAGCTGGCCGGCACAAAATTATCAGCAGCCACCGCCAAATCGGATTCGATGGGTTGATCACTGGCGGTGAACAACTCAATGGAATACGTGCCCCCGGATCCGATGATTGAAGGATTTCTGACTCCTGCTATTTGGCAATGGCTGGTCCCGGCCGGTTCACCGGTGCCGCCGCTTCTGGTGATGGTTACGCTTTGTCCGGAGACCGATGTGGCAAATGATCCGTCCATGTTTCCACAACCGGCGCCATTGGCGCCGGTGATCAGGAATCCGGCCGGAAAAGTAATTCTTATTTTACCGTCTCGCGGCAAACCCAAAGCAGAGGTAAAGGAAATTGTCGCGGTTCCCGTTCGTTTAATGATTGTGCTTTCCGGCTCGACATTGGTATTGGTCAGCGTTCCGGCCGCGCCGAAAGTATCGGCGGCAACAGAACTATTTTCATCGATTATCGCATCGACAGAATTGGTGGTACGCAGCGTATATGTGCCGGCAGATCCGGCCGTTGTCGGATTGATGATATTGGCTATGGCACAGGAAAAAGCATCGCCGCCGCTTGTCGCCGAACCGCCGGATCGTGCCGCGGTGAGGGTATTGCCGGCTGTCGATGCGCTGAGAGTGCCGGCTAAGCCGGTGCAAGACATATCGGCGGTGCCGACTCCCGTCAGATCATACCCGGCGGGAAAGACGATGACGATTTTACCGTCTCCGGGCAACGGATTGGTGCCGTTAAAATTGACCGAAACGGTATTGGCGGCTGATATCAGCGTCGTATCCGGCTGGACATCCGCCGAGCTAAGCGCACCAGCGGTGATGGTGTCCGCGGTCGGTGAGGCGGTGGAAATAGTCGTGTCAGTCGGATCGGCGGTTGTGATCAGATATGTTCCGGTGGATCCGGATACGGTGGGATTTTTAATATTGTCGATAGAGCAAGACACGGTGCCGCTGGCTTGTCCGGCACTCGACGCGTCTCGGCTGAGCGTTACGGTTTGCCCCGACACGCTGGTCGAGACGGTTCCCGTCAGCCCGACGCAGGAGCTGTCAGCGGCGGCGCTGACATCGAAGCCGGACGGGAAAGTGATTTTTATTTTCCCGCCGGTCGGAATGCCACCAACCGCGGAAAAAGTTATCAAATTAGTTCCCACATGCCCAGCGACAAGAGATCCCGGCTGGACATCGGCAGCGGTCAAAGTTCCGGAATTGATGATCGTATCGGCAGCGACTGAAGAATTTGAGGCAACGGTCGCATCCGTTTTATCAGTGATAAAAATCGAATAAGTGCCGGTGGATCCAGTTATCGACTGATTTTTTATTCCATAAAGGCGACATGTTTTGGCACCGGAGACGACGGTAGTTGAAGTCCCTCCGCGAGAAAGAATAACTGTTTGCCCCGCGACAGAAGTGATGAGCGTGCCATCGAAGCCGCTGCATTCACCGCCATAAGCGCCGGAAACATTAAACCCGGCCCCAAAGGTTATTTTTATTTTGCCCTCTGCCGGAATATATTGAGAGGTGTTGAATGAAATCGCATTGTCACTGGTGATGGAAGCAACGAGACTCGTTGGTTGTACGTTTGTGCCACCCAATGACGGACTGGCAATAAAAGTATCGCTGGTCGGCGCGGCCGAATCAATGGTGTTTCCCAGAGAGTCTTCGGTTCTGATCGCATAGACGCCGCCCGCTCCGGGAACTGCCGGAGCCGTAATGTCTTTGATGATGCAGGTAATGGCGCTGGTCGAAGATACCGCGAGTGAGCCGTTTCTGCTGATGGTCACGGTTTGACCGGCAACAGAAGTAGAAAAAGTTCCGTCCATGACCGCGCACGTGCCAGCATTGGCGGCGCTGACATTAAATCCTGCCGGAAAATCCACTGAAATTTTCCCATTGGCCGGAATCGGATTGGTCGTGTTAAAAGTGACAGTTTGTTCGCTGGTGATGCCGACCACCAGATTTTCAGGCTGGACATTGGTGGCGGTCAGTGTGCCGGGAGTGATCGTGTCGGCGGAAACGGCCGTATCCGAGGAAACGACAGCCGGCGAAGCTTGATCGTCTATTATTTCAATGGAATATGTCCCGGTTGATCCGGAAACAGGAGGGTTTTTAACGGTGGGTATGATGCAAGTTTCCGCGGCGGCTGGTTCGGTGGCGGTGGCCGCCCTGGTAATCGTCAACACTTGTCCGGCAATGGCCGAAGATTCTGTGCCGGGCATGGAAGAGCAGCTCGCCGTACCCGCGGCAGAGAGGTCGAAACCTGCCGGAAATGTCACTCGCACCTTGGCGCTGATCGGAGTGGAAACTACTGTCGTGAAGGAAATCGTGACTGTCGACGTGGCGCCGGCGACAAGGGAGGCCGGCTGGACATTGGTGACGACCAAGGCCGGCGCGGCAATATACATGTCGCTCGACACCGCCGGATCGCTATCGGTACTGTTGCCGGATCGATCTTTCGTTCTGATAGTGTATGTGCCGGACAATCCGGCGGCCGGGGCGGCAATGCCATCGATGACGCATGTTTCTGCCGCCGGTGTTTGAACCGTGCCCAAGCCGTCTCGGATCAAAGTGACGGTCTGGCCGTTGACCGAAGTGGAAAAACCGCCGTTCATTGAAGCGCAAGTACCTCCGTTCGCCGCTGAAACATTGAATCCCGCAGGGAAAGTCACGCTAATCTGGCCGTCGGCGGTGACAGGGTTCGCGGTAGTGAAAGAAACGGCGTATCGTGATCGAGTCAGTTCAATCAGATTTTCAGGTTCGACATTAGTGGCAGCCAAAGCGCCCGGAGCGATTATCGTATCCGCAGATACGGCCAAGTCTTGCTCGAGCAAAGTATCGTTATTTTGATAAAGACCGATGGCGTACGTTCCGGTGGAGCCGGCCAGTGAAGGGTTGGCGATATTATCAATAGTACAAGATTGGGCCCCGGCCAGTCTGGCAGAGCCGGTGTTGTCACGCGTAATCGTAACGGTTTGAGCGGATATAGAGGTGGAGAAACCGCCATTCATACTGGTGCAACGGCCGGTAGTGGCGCCGCTGACATTAAAGCCGGCAGGGAAAACGACTTTCACTTTTCCATCAGCCGGTAAGGTGACGGCGCTGGTGAAAGTCACTGTTACCGAGGTGACATTCGACTGCACCAGATTGCCTGGCTGGACATTGGTGCCGGATATTGCCGAGGCGACGGGAATGCTGTTGGAAAAACCTAAGGCCGACAATAGAAATATTGCCAGGATTGATATGAAGATTTTTATTTTTATCATAAGATCGAAATTAATTTTTTAGTTTGGCGGCATTTATATATTTTATAATGCAAACTCAACCTTGCAATAAGGTTGAAAATATTGTCATATTTATTATAACATTTTTTATGTATTAAAAATACCGCGACAGGCTCGCGGTATTGATTGTTTATCAAATGGTCCGTTTTTAAAAAATTACATGTTGATAAGCTGAAAGATTTTATAAATCAGCAGCACCGGCCAGACGAGCGCTTTCAGCAGCGCCAGAATTATCGGCCCAAAACCGTCAACTTGCTGGATGTAATATACGGCAGAGGCAATGATGCCGAAAAAGTAAAATCCACCGCCAAAAAAATGGCTATTACATTTATGTTGTCTGCCTCTTTTTTCCCAGTCTTGGCATTCTTTTTCGAATTTCATTTCCCATTTTCCTTCTTTCGCGGAGTTATCAGCCGAATGATTATTTTTCTCTTTATCCATAATTTTTAAGGTTATTAATTGGATCATGTCTTCATTTCATCTTTTTAAGTTAAAACGGCTAGGTTTTTTAAATCCGCCTCGTTTTATACCACTGTCGTATTTTGGGATGATTCGACTTTTTCCAATCCGCCGCCGGGCAGGCGCCCTGCACCAGTGCTCTATTGGCGGAGGAAGTGGGATTCGAACCCACGAGGAGCTTGCGCCCCTACAGCTTTTCGAGAGCTGCGCCTTCAACCACTCGGCCATCCCTCCGCAATAAAAGATTTATAGAGCACGGTGCAGGGCGCCCCGAAACGTCTTCGCCGCGCGAAGTCCGGTTCGGTGCGAACTCACGAGGACCTTTCGGCCCTACGGCTTTTCGAGAGCCGCGCCGAAAGCCACTCGGCCGCCTCTCCGTTTGGAATTTGGTTTTAATTGGAAAATTGTATTTCGCATCACCACCGACTTACCTGACAAAAATTCAACTTTTATATATATTTATCACAATCTTCGCCAACTGGCAATTCATTTAAAAATAAAAAAAGCGCGGCGCGAGCGAAAGCTGTTCAATCAAGCCAGGACGGGAAAATATGATTAGCGATCAAAATATTTTTAAGATCAGTGCGGCTGGCGACAACGGCAATGATTATCGTATAAATCAACGCCACGCCGAAGGAAATCGCCATTTCTTTTTTGCTCAACTTTTTTCCGCGAAGGCAGAGCACCCCGTAGTGCATCATCAAGAGTCCGGCTAAATTCGTGACCCAGTAGTTAAAAATGAAAATACCTAAATATAATTCGAAACTGACCGGCAAAAAAAGATGAACCAGTTTGGCGATCGGCCAGGTTAGCAAATACGCCAGCGGTACGTTTATCAGCAGATCGTTCCACCAGCTGAATGGTGAAAGAATAAAACCGATAATTTCCAAAAAGGCCGATTTGGTAAGCTTGATTTTATCCGTCGATTTTAGCTTTTCTAAAAATCGGTGCATATAAAGATATTCAGGATAATACCCTCTGGCCGATTTGACTGGCCCGAGGGCAATTGCGTAAATATCTTTTATAGAAATTGGTTGCCGTTCATTGTTCGGTTTTTCCCGGATTCCTTAACCGCGTACAAGGCTTTGTCCGCGGCTTTCAGGACCTGTCGGTCGATATCTTTTTGCCCGGCCAGCGTCGTATCGATCGAGACGTAGCCGATGCTGACCGTTGGATTAAGGGCGAATCCGTTGTCTCGCGTGGGCGAGGATTCGATAGTCTGTCTGACTTTTTCCAGACAATCTTCGCGTTCAACCAAGATGAGAAATTCTTCGCCGCCGATTCGGGAGACATGGCCGCCACCGGCCTCGACAATCTCTTTGGTGATCGAGGCGACATGGATCAAGACATGATCGCCGACAGCGTGTCCGAGCTTGTCATTGATCCGTTTGAAATGATCGATATCCAAAATCGCCACCACCAGTTTTGATCGAATGCCCTCTCTGATTTCCCTGAGCAGCTGCTGGAGCCGGAGCAACCCTTGACCTCTTCTTTCCAGCCCGGTCAATTCATCGAAAATGGCCGCGTGCTTGATGCCCGCATCTTTTATTTTCGCGGTTAAGAGCCGAGACAAGTAGACGGAAATTTCCTTTAACTCCAGCTTTTCGGTCGCTGAAAATTCACGATTGGTCAGCGTATCATCAAAACCGAAGATGAATTTGCCGGCGCGAACATAATAATCGAAGCCGATGCCGGCGGTGGGAACAGACAGTTCGCCGACCGCCGTCAATTCTTGGACATTGATGTTTAGCAATTCATGCTGATTTGGCAAAGGATCGCCGATGCCGAAAATGAATTCGATATCGCCGTTGGAAAATTGAAAGATGCCGATGCGATCCGCATTGAAATCAGGGCCGACGATTTGTCGAAGAAACGCTTGAAGAAATTCCTTCGGGGTCTGGGAATCGAGCCACAGGTTCAGTATTATCCTGAAATAATGATATTTTTCTGGCAGCATCTTTCCCTCCTGTTTGGCCGTATTCCATGAATATATCATGACAAAAAAATCAATTTATGTCAAGTTTTTAAGCATTGAAAAAATCATAACCACCAGATAACAATTTTATCGTTCAAGGGCGCGCTATTGTTATTTTTTTTATTTTATTTTTCAATATCACTTTTTATTTTTATTGATGTTTATAACTTTTTATACCAGCGCGTCAAAATATGGTAAAATAAATTTAATACAGCGTATTGCCATTTTTATATTTATGCCGAAAGAAATACAAAAGGCGGTCATTATCGCGGCCGGTTTTGGCACGCGCTTTTTGCCGGCGACCATTGCCCAACCCAAGGAAATGTTAACGGTGGTCGATAAACCGGTGATTCAATACATCGTGGAGGAATTGGTCGCTTCGGGAATCAAAGAGATTGTTTTTGTGACCGGCAGAACCAAGCGCGCCATCGAGGATCATTTTGATCCATCTTTTGAACTCGAACACTTGCTTGAAGGTAAGGGAAAAGAAGATATTTTAAAAATGGTGCGCAATATATCCAACATGGCCAAATTTATTTATGTCAGGCAGAATAAGCCCCTCGGCAACGGCCATGCGGTACTGATGGCCAGGGAGGTGATTGGCGACGAGCCGTTCGTTTTATCGGATGGCGACAGCATAATCGAAAGTAAAGTGCCGGTGACCAAGCAATTACTCGACAGTTATTATAAAAGAAAGGGAAATTACGTAGGCGTCAAACAAGTTGAGCGCGACATAGTCAACCGTTATGGCATCGCCGACCCGATTTCTTCCGAAGGAAATATTCACAAAATAAAAGGTTTGGTGGAAAAGCCCGATATTGAAAAGGCTCCGTCGAACTTGGCGATTTTAGGCATGCGCTATATTCTCTCTCCGGAAATTTTTGATGAATTGGAAAAGGTAAAGATGGGCAAGTCCGGTGAAATTTGGTTCACTGACGGTTTTAATAAATTGCTGAAAAAAGAGCCCGGCTTCGCTCAGGAATTTGAAGGTGAATATTATGACTGCGGCAATAAGCACGGATATTTGAGAGCCAATGTCCATTTTGGATTAAAGAATAAAAATTTGCGAGAAGAATTTTTGGATTATTTAAAAACAGTGGTGGATTAATCGCTAGGGCAGCGTGCCCGGCATAATTATAAAATTTAAAAAAAATTGGTTTATGAAAAAAATAATTAAAATATTTTCGTCCGCTCTGATGCTGGTGTTTTTATTGACGACCGGTCTGACCTGCGGCGGCGGCCAGCAGGCGAGCGTCGCGCCGGTAACTTTGGAATATTGGGGCGTGTGGCATGAACCGGACGACATTCAGACCATTATCAGCGATTATCGGCTGAAATATCCCAATGTTACCATTAATTATCGAAAATTCAGATTCGAGGAGTATGAAAAAGAACTGCTTGAAGCTTTTGCCGAGGATCGCGGCCCGGATATTTTTCAAATTCACAATACCTGGGTGAACGAATATTTACCTAAAATCACTCCGCTGCCGAATCGTATGAGGTTGTCGAGGAAAGTGGTTGAAACCGGCCTCAGAAGCAAAGAAACCACCGTCACCGAAGACATTGTCCCGCTGGGGGTAAAGGATGTGAGCGCGATATTTCCAGAAGTGGTGGCTGAAGACGTGGTGTGGCCTGACAGCTCCGACACGACAACACAAGATCGGATTTTCGGTTTGCCGCTATACTTGGACAGCCTGGTGATGTTTTATAACCGTGATTTGTTCAATAATGCCAACATTCCCCAGCCGCCGAGAAATTGGAATGACTTTATTTCCGCTGTTCAAAGATTAACCACCAAGGACACTGACGGCAATATCTTGATTTCGGGCGCGGCGATGGGAGCGGCCGATAACGTGACCAGATTTTTCGACATCTTGTCTTTATTGATGATGCAAAACGGCACGGCCATGGCGACAAAATCAGGCAATGTCACATTTGATGAAATTCCCGCCGGATCAGGCTTGACCTCGGCCCCCGGATTGGAAGCCTTGGATTTTTATACCAGTTTCTCGATGATTGATAAAGGCGTTTATACCTGGAATCAGGATTCGTCTAATTCTCTGGACGCGTTCATTTCCGGCCAAGCAGCCATATTTTTCGGATATTCCTATCATATACCGGTGATAAATTCCAGAGCGCCAAAGCTGAATTATGAGATCGCCAGCATGCCGCAGGTTGATGAAAAAAATAGAACCAACTACGCCAATTATTGGGTGGAGACGGTTTCAAAAAAATCAAAGAACGTTTCTCATGCCTGGAATTTTATATATTTTGCCACCTCACAGACCGAAGCGGAAAAATATTTGGCCTCGGCCAACCGTCCGACCGCCCTGCGCGCCTTGATCAATAAGCAGCTTCAGGATCCGGACTTGGATGTGTTCGCCGACCAGGTATTAACCGCTAAAAGCTGGTATCGCGGCAAAGATTCCGAAGCGGCTGAATCAATATTTAAAGACATGGTGAATTCCGTGCTGGAGGGGACAAAGCTAAGTGATGCCGTCAAGCTGGCTGTCCAGCGCATCAGGTTAACCTGGCGACAATAATTTTTATGAGAAAATATCTTTACGCGATGATATTATCCTTATTGATAGCTCTGCCGGCCAGCGCCGCGTTGCCTACCTTAGTGCCGGCTGCATGCAAGGGCGACGCGAAAGACTGCTCGCTCAGTTCGATTGAAACGGTTTTGGGCAATATCGCCGCCATTATTTTGGGCATCAGCGGCTCCATCGCTTTATTAATGTTTGTGATCGGAGGATTTTTATACATATTTTCCGGCGGCAATGAAAGCCGGGTTCAGCAGGCCACCAAAATTCTAACCAGTTCGGCCATCGGCCTGGCGCTGATCCTTGGCGCCGGCGTCATTATTAAATTCGTCCTGCAGGCATTGCAGGGGTGAGTATGAAAATACTTTTTATTTTTACAGCGATATTTGTCGTTTTAATATTTCCAATTAGTTCGTTGGCTCAAGAAGTCGAGTGCACTTGTTCTGGAACGGTTGAGCTTTCCGAGGCCGCGTGCAACCAAACGCAAACCGTTGGTTGCGTCTGGAGTGGAACTGATTGCGTTTGCGAATTAAAAGGAAACGTGCCGGTCGGGTCTTGCAGCGAGGCTGAAATTTTGGATCTGCTTGGTATGGAATCGCTCGCCGGCGGAGCCAATTTGACTTGTACTGCCACTCCACCCGCGCCCACGACCGCGGCGCCGGCCGTCGAACAGGCAGTCGGCCTTGGTGAAGCGCAGTCGGCGGTTGACCGATTTCTGGGGAATCCGGAAATCAAGGGTCAATTGATCCAAAGCAGCATGCCCACGCTGGTCGGTAATATCTTGAAGGTATTTTTGGGAGTTATCGGATCATTGGCGCTGGTATTATTCATCTACGGCGGCGTGCTGTGGCTGACTTCCGGCGGCAGCGAAGATAAATTGAAAAAAGCCAGAGGCACGATGATTTGGGCGGTGCTCGGCTTGGTGGTGATATTTAGCAGCTACGCCATTGTTTCCGCGGTGATTTCGGGAATAACCAATAGATCTCAAGTCATTCAGGATCAGCAGCAGCAGACTTCCGCTTGTTTGGCTGATTGTCAGAATAAGTACGATGAAAAAATACAATTGGATTGCAAAAATCTGCCGCTGGCTGAAAGCGCCGGGTACAAATCCGTGGCCGAGTGCGAAACCGCGGCCCAGTCCCGGCTGAGATCCTGCCGCGCTCTGTGCCGTGAAGCTTTTCAATAATAATTTATAAAAGGTCGATAATTAATAAAACAAAAAAAAACTATGAACAAAATTCAAAAGTTTATTCCGGTGTTGATGGTTTTGGGCGCGTTGTTTTTGGCGGTTATGCCTTTAATCGCCGCCGCTCAAATCGATGTCGGGCTGGAGCCGATTCAGTCTGAAGTCGGATATTCAACCCGCGATCTTAGAGCGGTGATCGGTTCGATCATCAAAACCGTTCTGGGATTTTTAGGCGTGGTGGCGATTATCATCATGCTGATCGGCGGATTCAAGTGGATGACCGCTGGTGGTAGCGAGGAAAAAGTCGGTGAAGCTAAAAAATGGCTTATTTCCGGCATTATTGGATTGGCCATAATCTTGGCCGCTTACGCCATTACCACATTTGTCATCGAGTCGCTGATTTCTGCTACCGTTGAAGGCGGCGGTAACGATTAATTTTTTGGGCAGAGTGATGCCAGCTGGGTACTCTGCCCTTGAAATTTCTCCGTGAAATTTTTTCGCGGGGAGATTTCATTCAGCGACTATGGACATATATAAACATATTTTAGGTTCGGCCCGATTGGCGGCGGTTCAGGTTGAACAGGGGTTGGAAACCGCGGCCAAAGAAGCCGGTGTCGGCCGGCAAGAAAATTTACCGGTACTGATCGGCAATATTTTGGAATATATTTTGGGTTTTGTCGGCGTGGCTTTACTGGTCGTGGTCATTTACGGAGGTTTTTTGTGGATGACGGCCGGCGGCGAAGAAGAACAGGTTCGGCGCGGTCGAAATTATATATTTAACGGCATTATCGGGCTGGCAATCATTTTGTCGTCATATGCGATATTATCCTATGTGATGACCCGGGTGTTAATTCCTCTTCAGTAATAAATATGAGCAAATTTTTAAAAAAAACATTGATTATTTCCCTGTTGGCGGTCATCATTTCAGCGGTGACGGCGCCGCTGATCGGTCAAGCCGTCAGCACCGGGCTGGATGAAACCGCCGGACGGGCCGGGCTGAAATCCCAGGAGCCGACGGTGATAATCGGAACGGTCATTTATTTTTTTCTGAGCGCATTGGGCGTGGTACTGTTGATAATTTTGGTTTATGCCGGATTTTTATGGATGACGGCCGGCGGCGACGAGGATCAGGTGCGCAAAGCCAAAGCGAGAATAATTAACGGTATGATCGGATTGGCCATCACGCTGATGGCCTACGCCATAACCAGTTACGTGGTCCAGCAAATTTCGACGGCGGCGGGATAAATCGTTTGCATCAGGTTTTAAAAAAGTTTATAATATACTTGTCAATAATTAACATCTTGGAAATTATGAGCAAAAAATTAATCAGAACTTTTTTGCCGGTGATCATGATCACCATTTTGTCTCTAAGCATGGGACTACCCGCGCTGGCGCAGTCGCAGATTCAAGGGCAATTGGGGGAAGTGGGCACTGGATTGGGGGAATTCGCCACCACCAAATCATTGCCGGCAACCATTGGGACCATCATCAAAATCGTGCTGGGATTTTTGGGAGTCGTGCTTTTAATCGTAATCATTTACGGAGGCTGGTTGTGGATGACCGCCGGTGGCGATGAGGATCAAACGAAAAAGGCCAAAAGCTGGATTGTCAACGGCATTATCGGCTTGATAATCATTTTGCTGGCGTATGCCATTACCAATTACGTGGTTGGCGAACTGCTGACCGCCGTTCAAGGATAAAGTTTTTCGTCATCAATACGTTAAAAATCGTCTTATTCTCAGACGATTTTTATATTAATTTTCGGGGGGTTTGCTATAATGATAAGCGAAGATAAATTTATGAGCAGTCGATTTTATTTGGCCGCCATGATTGTCCTGTATATTATCGCGGTCTTTGGCGTTTGTTTGTTTAAGTATTTCAATTACCATTACAATTGCGTCGATTTAGCCATTTTTTTTCAAGCTTTAAACAGCCTTGATCATGGCAATTTATTGTTCGTGCCGATTCAGGGCGCCACCTATTTTGCCGACCATTTTTCATTGATGTTTTTCATTTTTTATCCGATTTTTCACCTTTGGCCATCACCGGTGTTTTTGTTGTTTTTGCAAACCATCATTATCGGGCTGGCAGCATGGCCGCTCTACTTGATCGCTCGGCGGCGTTTAAGCGCGAAAAAAAGTTTGTTGGCGGCCGCGCTGTATTTGTTCAATCCTTTTATCATCGGCATGAATTTATTCGAATTTCACTGGTTGCCGTTTTTATTTTTTTTCGGGTTTTGGCTTTTTTATTTTTATGAAACAAGGAAAAATTTATTATTTATTGTTTTCACCATTCTCTGCTTGGTTGTTCGTGAAGACATGGGTTTGTTTATTTGGGGAATGGGTGCCTACATATTTTATGAACAGTTTAGAGCAAACGGAATAAAAAAAGCGATCAAGGATAAACAGGTAATATGGTGTTTTGCCGCCGGCCTTGTATGGATGCTCGCCGCTTGGATGCTGATACGCTTCTTTAACAACGAATCGAACAAATTCTTGATTTATTTTCAATGGCGCCATGATTGGCAACAAGCAATCGCACATTTTTTCAATTTCAAGCAGCTGGAATTATTGTTACAGATTTTTTTACCGCTTGGTTTTATTCCATTATTTAACCCGCGCCATTATCTGATGGGCGCGTTTTATTATTTGTTATTGGCCGCGGCGTTTGGCTCGGGCGTCATTAACATCCACTATGGCGCACCGCTGCTAATTCCGGGGTTTATCGCCGTTATCAAAACCTTGGCTGAATTCGAAAGCCGAAAATCCCATAATCGCGTGGCGGAAATGTTTCGGCAAATCGCCGTGCCGACGATCATTATTCTTTTAATATATTTGCAGATCGTCATGGGTCCTTTTTGGGGCATAAAATCGGCCGAGCAGACCGCGCGCGACAGCGTCGGCCGGATCAGCGGCCTGATTGAATCATCGAAGATTGGCGTTGCGCCATCGGCGCTATACGCACCGCTCTCTTCCGGCCGCCAAATTTATTCACTCGAAAAAATTTATGATGGTCACCAGCAATTTTCCCAAAAAAAATACGAGCCGCCGGCTGTTGATTTTCTGATCATTGATCAGTCTGAATTGGCGCCGCTGCTTTTGCATGAACGGTTTTATCAAGCCGAAGGTTTTTCCGCGACCGGATTGGCCAATATAAAGAAATTCATCGCGGCAAACGATTTGCGCTTGAAATTCAGCCAAGGCAAATTTTTATTGTATACCACTGACGCCGATAGCGCGCAAGCCGGTGAAGATTTAATCAATATTAGATTGAGTGACGCTTTCGCCAGCTGGTTCGGCAATTATTTTTTACTGCGCCAATATAAAAACGATCAAAAAATAAGCGAAGAATTGGTCGTCGCTTTTGAAGATGAAATGTTTTTTAAAAATGATGGCGGACTTAACTTCTCGTTAACTCCGGTTGAGGCGGCGGGACAGCTGCAATTGAATAAATTACAAACCGCCGAAGTCCGGCTGAGCGCCGTCCGAGAACTGGGACCCGAGGTATTCGCCAACTGACTTGTTAATTTTGAGTGTTTTTATAATTTTTAATTTTAAAAAATCCCCGCCAAGCATGGATACGGGGATTTTTTCGTTTTTATTTTTAAAGGAGAAACCTCTCCTTTTTTAATAATTTTCGTCCCTCCAAATGAAGCCGTAATTATTTATTTACATATTGCATTTTTTTTCCAAATAACGCAAGCGGCCGCGTGTGCATAAGTGGCCGCCGGCGATTGGCGATATTGATTTTTACTCCGCGGTTTGCTATATTTGAGTTAGTCGGAAATTACGTTAAAAATGAAAAAATAAAACGAAAAGCAATAAATATAAAAGCGTTTTTTCTTTTTGTTTTTTAATTTTGATTTCATTGATATGTCGGGACATTCAAAGTGGGCAACCACTCATCGGGCCAAGGAAGTCGCGGATAAAAAAAGGGCTTCCGTTTTCACCAAGCTCGCCAGAAACATCATCGTTGCCGCCAGAGACGGAAAAGATCCTGACATGAATTTTAAATTACGGTTGGCGATCGACGCGGCGCGCGACGCCAATATGCCCAAGGATAATATTGAGCGGGCGGTCGCCAGAGGTGCCGGCGAACTCGAAGGCGCGGTGATCGAGGAAGTGCTGTATGAAGCTTTCGGCCCGGCCGGCATCGGGCTATTGATTGAAGGCGCCACCGATAATAAAAATCGCACCGCCTCGGAAATAAAAGTGTTGCTGTCAAAGCTTGGCGGCAGTTTGGCCGGGTCCAACGCCGTTAAATGGATGTTTGAGCAAAAAGGGGTGATCAGAATTCTGTCGGAATCATACGTTGGAAAAAATTTGGACGCGGTTCAGCTGGAGATGATTGATTTCGGAGCCGAGGACGTTAAAGAAGAAGACGGCGGACTGACGGTTTATACCACTCGTGAAAGCCTCAAACCCGTGGAACAAAAGATCAGAGACGCCGGGTATCAAATCGATTACGCCGGCTTGGAGTGGATCGCCAAAGAAAATGTCCAGCTATCGGAAACCGACATTCAAAAATTAAACTCAATGACCGAGGCGCTGGAGGAGCAAGATGACGTCAATGGCGTTTATTCAAATGCGAAACTCTAAAGATATTATTATTCTCGGGGTAGATCCCGGCCTGGCGAAAACCGGATTCGGCTTGATCTGCTGTTCGGCCGGAAAAGAACAGCTGATCGATTACGGCTGCATCGAAACCAGCCAAAAAACGGAGCTGGCCCGTCGTCTTTTGGAAATTCATCAAAGACTTGGAAGCATCATTGCCGAACATCAGCCCGATTTTTTGGCGGTGGAAGATTTATTTTTCGCCAAAAACGCCAAAAGCGCATTGAAAGTCGGTCAAGCTTGCGGCGTTATCGCTCTAACCGGCAGTTTGGCCGGTTTGCCCGTTTTGACTTTTACTCCGCTGGAAATCAAGCAGGCGCTGGCCGCCTATGGCCGCGCCGGCAAAGATCAGGTGCAGAAAATGGTGCGGATATTGCTTAATTTAAAAGAGATACCCCAGCCCGATCACGCCGCGGACGCGCTGGCGGCAGCCATTTGCGCCTCGCGCTCGATCAAGCTCAGCGAGTGTTTAAATAAACAAAAATAAAAATAAACGTTATGAAAAAAGTCACGGCTTTAATCCTAATCGCAATTGCTTGTTTGGGATTTTTTAATTTCGCCAACGCGCAGCAAAATATTGCGGCTAATCTACCCGATCAAAAAGAAATTCCGCAGGTGCCGCTAACCGCCGTTTCCGGCGGTGACCGCAACGTCGTGGTCGAACGCCAGATTTTTTTCAGCGCCGCCGGCTCGAGCGCTCCCAAAGGAGCCCCGGTCGAATATATCTGGAACTTCGGCGACGGCAACCGCGCAACAGGCCAAGAGGTTATTCATACCTACCGCAATCCCGGCATTTATCGAGCCAGTTTGACAGTTCAGGATAGGCAGAGCGGCCAGCAATCAACCGATGAATTCATCGTGTCCGTCGATAAGGATTTGATCATTTTAATATCCGATTATTCGGTGGACAATCAGCGGCTTGAGGAGCTTGCCCGGCAAGCTTCAAGCCAAGGAATTTTAATCATTAACATAAAAAATGAAAAAAAGGATTTGGACATAGTGGTTGAAAATGAACTCAGCCAGAAAATAATCGAATCCAAGGAAAATATCAAGCAGGCAAAAAACATTGTGGTGCTGACCGAAGGCAATATTGGGCTGAACGCCTTGATCAATGCCGCGCAGACGCTCAGCGCCACCACCATTACCGGCGGTCGCACCGCGCTGGCCGATTACGGTTTTTCCAACAAAGTCATCATCGTCGTCAATGACAAATTCTCCGGCGCGGCCAGGCTGGCGCAGAGCTTGTTCAATTTAATCGAACCGCAATTTATTTTGCTGGCGGAAAAGGAAGGGTTGAATTCGGCGGTCAGCTTCATTAATTTGGATTCACTCCTCAATAATTATGGAGAAGGAGGAGTTCAATATCAATTGATCGGCCTTCATACGCAGCGGGAAATCGGTCAGCTGAAACCGTGGAATTTTTTGGCCTACGGCATCAGCTACATGGTTAATCGCGGCGTGCCGCTAAACAGCATTTATCTTCTGTTAATCCTGCCGATCATCGCCACGATACTTTCATTTACCCGCCAGTTTATCGGAATCAAAGCATTCGGCATTTACACGCCCACAATTATCGCTTTGTCTTTTTTGGGAACCGGAATTGTCTATGGACTGCTGATTTTCGCGCTGATTTTGATTATCGCCAGTGTCGGCCGGGTACTGGCCAGAAAACTGGGTTTGCTGTATTTACCGAGAATGGCCTTAATTTTAATCATCGTCAGTTTGGCGACAATGACTTTGTTTGCCATCGGCGCCCTAATGAAAGACACTTCGTTAATGACCTTAAGCGTTTTTCCCATTCTAATCATGATCGTGTTATCTGAAAAGTTCGTTTCCGCTCAGATTGAGAGAGGGATGCGCCCCGCTATTTTATTGACGATCGAGACATTGATTTTATCCAGTTTTTGTTATTGGCTGGCCAGTTTGCAAACAATGAAATCGTTGCTTTTGGGGTATCCGGAAATAATTTTACTATGTATTGTGATCAATATATTCCTCGGAAAATGGGCCGGACTCCGCCTGACGGAATATTTTCGATTCAGAAAGGTGATCAAGCATGCTGCAGATTCTAAAAAAAAGTAAAGGGATTTTGGGCATGAACGCCCGAAATTTGAAATTCGTCAAACCGTCGAATCCCAGCTCGGCCATAAAACTGGCCAATGACAAGCTGCGCTCAAAAGAAGCGATGTTCGAAGCCGGATTGCCGACCGCCGATTTGATCGCCGTTATTCGCGACCGGCAGGAGTTTTATAATTTCGACTGGGATATTTTACCGGAGAGTTTCGTGCTCAAACCCAATCGCGGCTTGGGCGGTGAAGGAATTATCGTAACTTTTGGCCGGAAAAGAAACGGCAACTGGATAATGTCGCGCGACAAAGAAATCACCCTTGAGGAAATTAAAGAGCATGTGCTGAATATTTTGGACGGAGATTTTTCCATGAGCCATGCCCCGGATTCGGCATTCTTTGAGGAGCGGCTTAAAATTCATCCGGCATTTAAACTTTACGCCTATAAAGGCATCCCCGATATTCGGGTAATCGTTTACAACAAAGTGCCGGTGATGGCCATGTTGCGGCTGACGACCAAAGTTTCCGGCGGCAAAGCCAATCTGCACATGGGCGGCATCGGAGTGGGCATCGATATCGCTTCGGGTATCACCACTCACGCCATTCAAAAAAACAGTTTGATCGAATATTTGCCGGAAACCCGGTTTGCGCTGAGCGGCTTGAAAATTCCTTATTGGAATAAAATTTTGGAATACGCGGTTATCGCCCAAGAAGCCAGCGGTTTGGGATACATCGGCGTCGATGTCGCCATTGATCGCGAAAAAGGGCCGCAAATTTTGGAAATAAACGCCCATCCCGGACTGTCGATTCAGATCGCCAATCTATCGCCGCTCAAAGAGAGGCTGCAGCGACTGCAAGGCTTGAAAATAAAAACTATGGCCAGGGGTATAAAAGTCGGCAAAGAATTATTTGGCGGCGAAGTGGAGCAGGAAATCGAGGAAATTTCCGGCAAGCAGATGATCGGCATTATCGAAGCGGTTAAAATAAAGGGCCAGGATAAAACGATCGAAGTCGAGGCCAAGATCGACACGGGCGCCGGCATCAGTTCAATCGATGAAGAATTGGCCATTGAGCTGGGATTTAAGAGCGCCATCGATTATTTTCAGACATTCAATATTTCCGAAAAATTGACTCGAGAGCAAGTCGAGGAATTAAGCCGAAAAAAAATATGGAAGGAATTGGAGAAACATCCGGATATCGTGGCCGTCGCCAAAACATACAGCAGCCATGGCGCGTCATACCGCATTGAAGTGCCGGTTAAAATAACGTTGTCCGGCGTCGATATAAGTTCCCGGGCGTCGATCATTAGCCGCAAGGAATTGGAATATCCGATTATTATTGGACGAAGAGATTTGAAGAAGTTTTTAGTTGACCCGTCGCGTTGAGCGGATAAATTAAAATTTGCTTTCCCAATTATGAAAATATTGATCATCGGACCGAACACCTACGCCAATCGCCGGTTGGTGGCGGCGGCCAAAGCTCGCCGTCATCAGGTCACTCTGGCGTCAATAATCAATTTTTATTTTGTATTGAAGGATAAGAAATTTACGGTCAGGTTGGGAAAAAAAGATATCCGCGAATTCGACGTCACCCTGATCCGAGGCGTTTATCCGCACATGGAAAAAACTCGCACCATCGCCAAATACTTAAAACGATGCAAAAAAGAAGTCGTCGATCGGGAGCTCTACCGCAAAGTGTATGTTGTTGATAAAATGTTCTCTTACGCGGCGCTGAGCTTTCACGGGTTGCCCTGCGCCGACAGTTGGCTTTTCTCCAGTTTGAGCGAATTTAAAAAAAGCGGCGTTAAACTGCCTTTTCCGGTTTTGGTCAAAGATCTGCGCGGGATGCATGGCCGAAATATTTTTAAAAAAGATAATAAAACACAGCTGCTTAAATTGTTGACTGAGCGCGATATCAATGATTTCTTTATCCAAAAGATCATCAAATCAAATCATTATTATCGAATTTTTGTCATTGACGGTCGAATCGTGGCTTCAATCAAGCGGTATTCTCTGGACTACCTGAGCCATCATCAAGTGCCGCTTTCCGGCAGGAGCGCTAAGCACGTGTTGACCTCAAAGCAAAAAGCGCTGGCCCTTAAGGCGGTGAAAGCGTCAAATGCCGATATTGCCGGAGTTGATTTAATGTATGATCAAGATGGCCATCCTTACATACTGGAGGTAAATCGCTGTCCCGGATTCAGAGCGCTCACGCGGGCCACCGGCATTGACATTGCCGCCCGCGTCATTAAATTTTTAGAAAAGTTAAAATCAAAATAATATGATCAAACCGGAACAATTTTTTCAATCGAGCACTTATTTACTGGCGAAAGAAGCGCTTGATCGCGGCATTAAAGTCAGAAAAATTTTTACCACCGGGCCGATGGCCAAAGCCAGTTTGCTGGAATTGAATTATCGCGGTCATCAGGAAATAATTGTCGGACAGCGGACTTCCAAAACCGATTGCATCGCTTATTGGATACAGAAGAACAAACAGTTGACCAAGTATTTTTTTAAGCGCGCCGGCATCAATGTCGCTGCCGGTGAAATATTCAACTATGATCAGACCGGCGATGTTTTGAAATTTTGCCACCAGATAAAATATCCGGTAGTTATCAAGCCGCTGAGCGGCATTCAGGGCAAATTGGTCTTTGTGGATTTGAATTCCGATAAAAAAGTGAAAGACGTTCTCAAGGAATTCAAAGATACCCGATTCCATAAAATCGTGGTGGAAAAGATGTTTTTCGGACAGGAATACCGGCTTTTGGCGCTCAAAGAAAAATTCGTGGCCGCGACCCTGCGCGTGCCGGCCAACGTGGTCGGTGATGGCGTTAAAACGATTAAACAGCTCATTCAGGAAAAAAATCAAGACCCCCGGCGCGGGTTGAGCCATGAAAAAAGCCTGGTAAAAATAAAAGTCGATAAGGCCGTTAAGCTTTATTTGCAAAAACAGCATAAAGACACCAGTTATATTCCCAAAAACGGGGAGCAGGTTTTTTTGCGCGCCAATTCCAATATCTCCACCGGCGGGGACAGCTACGACGTCACCGATAAAATCCATCCGGAAGTGAAAAAGCTGGCGGTCAGAGTGATTCGTTCCATCCCCGGGCTAGCTTTTGGCGGTATAGATTACCTAACCACCGATGTGACGGCCAAACCCAATAAAAAAAATTATATCATTATCGAAGTCAATGATTCCCCGATGATCAGCATTCATCACCAGCCGTACAGCGGTCGACCGCGAGATGTGGCCGGAGCGATCATCGACCAGCTTTACCCGGAAACCAAGCCGGTCAGAAAACGCCGAAAATAACTGATAAATCGATTGAATTTAATTTTTTATCTTGCATTTTTCGCTATTTTCGTTAAAATATAGCGGATGATAAACAGGAAATTAAAAAGTAAAAAAAGGTAAAGGCCACAGGCAAAGACTAACGCGACAAGCTATGGCTGCTGCCCGTTGCCTGCCGCCTAAATATCGTTTTTCTTTTTTTCTTTTATTTATGCCCTTGCCGCATTTTCAAACCACAATGAAATCAAATTCAAGGAAAGCCAAATCAGGAAAATTTCGCTGGAAGCTTTGGATCAGACGATTGTTTATTTTCGGCCTGTTCGCTTTTGTCATCGGCGTGATATTTGTCGTCGCGGCGTTCGCTTGGTTTTCTCGCGATCTGCCCGATCCCAATAAAATTATGGATCGCGACATCGCCCAGAGCACTCAGATTTACGATCGCACCGGCGAAACAGTGCTGTATGAAGTTCACGGTGAAGAAAAAAGAACGCTGGTGCCGCTCGAAGAGATTCCCAATACCGTTAAATGGGCGACAATCGCCATCGAAGATAAAGAATTTTATCAGCATCACGGATTCAGTTACACCGGTGTGCTTCGAGCGGTGCTGTTTGGCGGTTCTCGCGGCGGCGGTTCGACCATCACTCAGCAGTTTGTAAAAAACGCTATCTTAACTTCGGAACGAACATTCACCAGAAAAGTCAAAGAATTGATTTTGGCTTATCAGCTGGAAAAAAAGTTCACCAAAGATCAAATACTGCAAATGTATTTAAATGAAATACCATACGGCTCGGTGTCCTATGGCATTGCTTCGGCGTCGCAAACATTTTTGGGCAAAGACGTCCGCGAGCTGAATTTGGCCGAGAGCGCTTTGCTGGCCTCTTTGCCTCAGCGCCCCAGTTTTTATTCGCCTTACGGCAGTCATTTGGACGAATTATACGGTCGTCAGCACATGGTGCTGGATAAAATGGCCGAGCAGGGATACATTTCAAAAGAAGAGGCTGAACAAGCCAAACAGCAGGAAATAGTATTTGTGCAAAAAACCGAAAGCATTACCGCTCCTCATTTTGTCATGTACGTCAAAGAAGTATTGTCGGAAAAATACGGAGAAAAAAAATTGGAAGAGGGGCTGAAGGTGATCACCACCTTGGATTTGGATAAGCAAAAAATCGCCGAAGATGCGGTTCGCAATGCCGTTGACAATCGCGGCAAGGAATTTGGTTATTCCAACGCCGCGCTGGTCTCGCTCGATCCGAAAACCGGGCAGATTTTAGCCATGGTCGGATCAAAGGATTTTTTTGACACGGAAATCGATGGTCAAGTCAATGTCGCGACTCGGCTGCGTCAGCCGGGGTCATCCCTCAAACCGATGGTTTACGCCGCGCTGTTTGAAAAAGGCTTCTCGCCCGAGAGCATTTTATTTGACGCGGTGACGACTTTTAAAACCGAGGGCACTCAGCCGTACACTCCTCATAATTATGACAATTCCGCCCGCGGCCCGGTCAGCATCCGAAAGGCATTGGCCGGCTCGCTCAATATTCCGGCGGTAAAGGCGCTTTATATTGTCGGCAAAGATCGAGCCATTGATTTGTTTGAAAAATTCGGCTATCAATCATTCGCTGATCGTGGTCGGTTCGGTTTGGCGCTGGTTTTGGGCGGCGGTGAAGTGAAATTACTCGATCATGCCACTGCCTACGCGGTATTCGCCAACGAAGGCCAGTATGTGCCGTCCACTCCGATTCTGAGAATCGAAGATGGCCATGGCCAGCTGATCGAGGAATTTGAACAGCCGACCCCCCGAGACGTCCTGGATAAAAACATCGCCCGAATGATCAATAGCATTTTATCGGACAATGAAGCCCGCGCGTACGTTTTTGGCGCACAGAATAATCTTAACCTCGGCTCGCGACCGGTAGCGGCGAAAACCGGCACCACCAACGATTACCGCGACGGCTGGACCATGGGCTACACTCCCAATTTGGTAGCCGGCGTCTGGGTGGGAAACAACGATAATTCAGAGATGAACCGCGCCGGCGGCAGCATTGGCGCCGCGCCGATTTGGCATGAATATATGTCCGAGGCGACCGTTGATTTGCCGGCCGAAGGATTTAATTCTTACGTCAAACCCAAAACAGATAAACCGATCTTAAACGGCAGCTACACCGGCGAAGTCATGGTGAAAGTCGATAAATACAGCGGCAAGTTGGCGACCGAATATACGCCGCCGCAGGCGATCGAGGAGCGGACATACATGGATTACCATTGCGAGCTTCATTACATCAATCCGAATGACCCGCTCGGTCCGGCGCCAACCAAGGACAATTTGGATCCGGCTTACGGCGCTTGGGAAGCGGGGGTTCAGTCGTGGCTTGAAGCCAAGGTGAAAAAGGCCGAGGAAGAAGGCAAAGAACTGGTTATCGCTAAACCGCCAACCGAACCGGACGACGTGCATCAGCCGGAATCGAGGCCGGTCGTCAAATTTATTTCGCCGACCGCCGGCCAGACAGTCACGAACACGAATTTAACGGCGCAAATTTCCGTTTCCGCGTTCCGGCGCATCACCAAGGTTGAATACTATTTGGACGGAAATTATATTTCGACTTCATTTAATCATCCTTACGGCCTAAGTTATGCCATCGATTCCAGAGTGGCCAACGGCTATCACAATTTAAAGGCGATCGCCTATGACGATGTGGAAAATTCCGGCGAAGCGGCCATCGACATCAACCTCGTGGTCGAGCGGCCGGCGCCGTCGATGACCTGGATGTTTCCTCTTGGCGGATCGACTTACAAATCTGATAATTTTCCGATCGTGGTCAAGGGCCGGCTGACCGATTTGGGACAAACCAAAGAAGTGAAATTTTACTACAATAATAATGAGATTGGCTCGGTGGGCAATCCCGATTCGGCGACTGTGTTTGTCTCCTGGGGTGTTTTTCCGGGTGCGGGCAGTTATGCACTAAGCGCGAAGATCATCGATTTTGCCGGCGTCGAAGCCAATATCAGCGGTCCGACAATAAAATTGGAATAATGAAATATTTTTTTAAAAAAACGGGGAAATCTTGCCCTGTTTTTTTATATAAAATTATCCCGACCGCAGCTTGTTTGATATGGCGAAAAGGAGTATAATTTTAATGGTAATTCTTGATTTGGAGGGTGAAGACAAATAAAATCGTTGTTTCGAAAATAGAAATTAGCCTGCCCAGAGAATGTCGAAGGATATTGTAAAATCGAGATTAGAAAATAGTATTAAAAACAAATTCAGACTTTCAAATCGCCACTACCATTTTCCAATTTCCAAACAACAATTTGCGGGCTTGGGAAGACAAGTCCGCCTACCAATCCAGACTATGTATTTATCAAAGATCGAACTCCAAGGCTTCAAGTCTTTTGCCAGAAAGACGGTTTTGGAATTTCCGGACGCCTCGCATCGCGATTCCAAAGCCAAAAGCGTCAGCGCCATTGTCGGCCCGAACGGCTCCGGCAAATCCAATACGGCCGATGCGATTCGCTGGGTCTTGGGCGAGCAAAGTCTGAAGTTGCTGCGCGGGAAAAAGGCGGAGGATGTGATTTTTTCCGGGTCGCCGTCGATGGCCAGGCAAGGATTTGCCGAGGTTTCATTGCATTTGAACAATGAAGATAAAAAAATTCCCATTGACTACTCGGAAGTCGTGATCACGCGGCGCGTTTATCGCGATGGCGAAGGCGAGTATTTGATAAATAAAAACCGAGTTCGTCTGTTTGACATTCTGATGCTGCTGGCCAAAGCCAATTTCGGCCAAAAAAGTTATTCGATCATCGGGCAAGGCATGGTTGACCAGATCATCAACATATCACCGCTGGAGCGCAAGGAGTTTTTTGACGAAGCCACCGGCATCAAGCAGTATCAGATAAAACGCGATCAATCGATTAACAAAATGAAAAGGACGCTGGATAATCTCGAGCAGTCGAACAATGTGCTGGCCGAGCTTGAGCCGCGGCTGAAATCGTTGACTCGTCAGGTAAAAAGGCTTGAAAAAAGAAAAGAATTAGAAAAGAATCTTGCTCAGTTGCAGCATCAATATTACGGATTTTTGTGGCATGATTTAAAAACCAAGCGTGATAAATATGAAAAAGAATATGCGGTTCAGGACAGCGTCCGCGAGCAAGCGGCCGCCGAGCTGGCGGAAATCCAGGCGAAGCTGGCTGAATTGGCCAGACAAGAATCGCGAAAAGATATCTTCAATGCTTTGCAGAAAGAGCACAATAAATTAATGGCCGAAAAAAATCAGCTGCTGGCCGATTTAGCCATTGTTCGGGGCAAGACGAACTTGGAATATTCGAAGCTGGGCAAGCAAAATTTGGCCTGGCTCGAAGATAAAAACGAACAAGCCACCGGCAGGATCAATGAAATCAACGAAAGTTTAAGCCAGCTGGAGACCAAGCTCGGCCACCATCGGGATGTGTTAGAGGAAAAGAAGGCCGCGTATGAAGATATTGAAAAGAATATAGCGTTGCTTTCCAATAATTTAGAGGCGGCCGTGAATGATTTGGCCAGGATTAAAGGTCAGGCCGGGGTGGGGTATTCAGCCGGTCAGGAAGCGGTCGCGGCCATACTGCGTCAGCAAAACTTCATCAAAGGAATTTTCGGCACGGTCAGCCAACTGGGAAAAGTCGACGATCGTTATTTAACCGCGCTGGAAACAGCGGCCGGCGGCCGGCTGGGTAGCGTGGTGGTGCAAAATGAAGACGTGGCGATTAAGTGCATTAATTATTTAAAAGAAAGCAAACTGGGTGCGGTGACGTTTTTACCGCTGACCAAAATGCGGCCGTTCACGGGTAAAAATGATTTTAAAGATATTTTAGCAGAAAAGGGAGCAATCGCCATGGCCATTGATTTGATTTCCTTCGACCCGAAGTATGCCAAGGTGTTTGAATACGCACTTGGCGGCACGGTGGTGGTGGATACCATGGATTCGGCCAAAGCGATTGGCTTTGGCCGAGCGCGCATGGTGACGCTCGACGGCGAGCTGGTCGAAAAAGTCGGCTCGATCCGCGGCGGATTTAAAAAAATCAGGGAAGCGGCCTTTTCTTTTGGCGCCAAAGCCGGGCTCGAGCAGGTGACTCAAGAGCAAAAAATGCAGGAAATCGAAACATTAAAAAATAAACTGCGCCAGCTGAATAACGAAAAAGAAAGTGTGACGACGGAAATTAATGAATTAAAGGTTAATATCGAGATCGAAGCCACCAGAGAAAAAGGCCTGAAAAATGATTTGGGCGGCCTGCAGGTGGAAAAACGCAAGCTGGTGATGGAACTGGAAGAGAAAAAATTATCCCCCAAAGATCAATCTAAATATTTGGGTGAAATAAACCGTCAGAAGAAAGAATTGGAGGATAATTTACAAGCGCTGGAAAAAAAAGCGCTGGTCAGCAAGGAAAAGATAGACAAATTCAATTTGGAAGAGGAAAAAAAGACCGCCGAAGTTTTTAAATTGCAAGATCGGATGCAAAAGAAACAAATGGAAGTCAATGAGATCACCGATCGAGTCAATCAATCGAAAATCATGCTGGCCAAGCTTGAAGCGAAAACCGAGGACCTGCAAAAGGAAATCGGACAAGAGCTTGGGGCGAATGTGTCTCCGGACAGCTTAAAACTTGACCGCGCTGTTGAAAATGTCGATTCTCTTTGGCACGAGATCGGCAAGATCAAGCAGAGTCTCGATTTGATCGGCGGCATTGATCCGGAAACGGTAAATGAATACGACGAGGTCAAGCAGCGTTTTGAATTTTTGAGCGCTCAAGTAAAAGATTTGCAAAAAGCCATTGAAGATTTGGAAAAAATTATCATTGAGTTGGACAAAGTGATTCATGGCCAATTTCATCAAGCGTTCAAAAACATTAATAAATCCTTTGAGCGATATTTCGTGCAGATTTTTCAGGGCGGCCGCGCTAAGCTGGTATTATCGACCGAAGAAACGGCGCCGAGGGTAGAGCTCGAGGCCAAAACCGAAGCCGAGGCCGCGGCGGCCGAGGCGAATGTCGCTGAGGCGTCGGCAGCGAGCGAGCAGCCTGATCGATATAAAAAATTATTCCGTACCGTCAGTCAGGGGATTGAGATCATGGTTTCTCCGCCCAATAAAAAAATTACCAACATCACCGCGCTGTCCGGCGGCGAGCGCACCATGACCTCCATCGCTTTGCTCTGCGCCATTATCGACAGCAATCCATCGCCGTTCGTGGTCATGGACGAAGTGGACGCGGCGCTCGATGAAGCGAATTCAGAGCGGTTCGCCAACATTTTGACGCAGCTGTCTTATAAAACTCAATTCTTGGTGATTACTCATAACCGCGTGGTGATGCATGCCGCTGACGTGCTATACGGGGTATCAATGGGCGATGACGGTGTTTCCCGAGTTTTGTCCCTTAATTTAAAAGACGCCGAAAAAGTGGTGGAAAAATAAGTGATATTTGATATAATTAAAAACCGGACATTTCGGTTTTTTTTGTTATTTTAGTAAAAAAAACAATAAAATCTTTGACAAATTCATTATAATATGATATAATACAATGATTGTTTGCGCGGTTTATTTTGGTGGTAAGACATTCACACAACAGGAGAAAGCAATGAATGAAGTATTGGCCGTGTTTGATGGGTTGTTCGGGGAGAACCAGCAGGATGCCAGCCGGTTCGACCCGGCGCTGGGCGTGTTGGTGAAGTTCCGGGTGGACCGGAGCTTCATGGTGGACATGGAGTCAGCCGGCCTCGGCTATTTCAACTTCAAGGAGGACGAGGCCAAGCGTCAGCAGGCTCGCAAGGTCCTGGCCGCCCAGCTCGGGCTCGACCCCTACGCGCACCGCGACGGTGTGGCGGATGTGGGTATGCCGGCGGCGCAGGTCAAGAATGGCCGAGTCAGCGCCGCAGTCATTGTTGACCAGCTGCTGGCGGCCGGACTCAAGCTCGTCTCCGCCGGTTGGTTCGAAAAAAACCGGCGGGTGCAGAAGGGCCCGGTCGAGGTCACCAAGACCGAGACCTGGGTCCAGCTGACCCTGATGCCGGCCGGCGACGCGCTGGAGCTGACCGGAGATCAGCGCGGCGTTCTGGCCCGGCTGTTCCACTCGACCTGGGGCAACCTGTTCGTGTGGAACAACGCGAACCAGGGCAACCCCTACACCGTCAACCTCACGTCTCAGCGGCCGGAGACCGAAAAACCGGCCGCCGAGCTCCGAATCACCAACATGCGCTGGGAGATGGCCAAGCTCTAAGAGCTTTCGGCCACTCCCGCGCCTTACCAAAAGACCCGCTAGCAGCAAGTTGCTTGGCGGGTCTTTTATTAAAGTGAAAGCCGTCAATTTCAGCCGGAAGATCTATACCGCATATTTCTCCAATTTCGCCTGGCGGCGACTTCCTTTTTGACGCCAAAAAGGAAGCAAAAAGCGCTGGGGGGCCTCAAATGCGAAGCGACGATTTGGATTCAGACAGCGCGCCATGGGCAATCGGCCCCCCAGACCCCGATGCTATTTACGAATGATGAGTTCATCAATAAGACTTACTCATCCCTCGTAAAACAGAAGCCGTCAATTTCAGCCGGAAGATCTATACCGCATATTTCTCCAATTTCGCCTGGCGGCGACTTCCTTTTTGACCGGCCCTGTCTTCGACGCTGAGACCTGAGCCTCATCGCTCAGGCTCGAAGAGAGTAATCGAAAGGTTACAAAAAGAACAACTCGGCCTTGGGCCGAGCTGTAATAGAGAATACAAATCGCGAAGCGATTTCAGCTTTTTAATTTTTTTCACCAGCGGCTGACCGGCCGTTGACCGACATTTTTTACATTATACTGCCTTTTCTTTTTCCACAATATAGTCTTTAAACATTTCAAAGGTATTTTTAATGCTGCCCGGTCCAAGCAGTTTTTTAAAATCATATTTTTGAGGTTTCAGCCAATGCGGCACCGGCAGGCCGCCGGTCAGTGTAAAAAGATGGGCGAGAAAAGTGGTGGCATACGAACCTTTGTCCAGATTAAAAGCAATTAATACGCCCTCGGGCAATGATTTGACGCCCAGGATTTCCGGCTCAAACTGGGAATTGACGACCCGGTGAGAGAGCCGAATATAAGGAAAAGGCCTTAAGTTTTTTCCAAAATTAGCGGGCACGCCGTCCGCTTCCAGAAACGCCTGATAGGGTGCCTGATCGGCTCGATCCAGGCTTAAAACCAGTGGTAAATTTTTCGGACATTTTTCGCCGGAATTGGCATAATGTGAGAGTAAGCCGTTGAATAGATAGCTGGCATAGGCGTAAACCCACAGCCGGATCTGGTCTGAGATGGTGTTTAGAGCGCCGGTGTAATCATCCGGCCGCTTGATCAGGTGATCGAGCATGGTCAGTTCATAGCGAAGACTGTAAGGAAGCTTTTCAAACATCTCGCGCAGCGCCGGCCAGTCGCCGAATCGCTCGGCTGCCTGCTGCCTTAGCTGCCGGTAAAAAGGATTATCCTGATTGCCCGGCTGGCAAAAATAAGATCTGACCGCTCCTTGATAATCCCCCCGGAATAAAAGTAAGCCCCAGTAATGAGACAGCAGGCGGTTGCCGAACCGCTGCAGCCAGTAAAAGTTCCAAAATCCAGCACTCCGAGCCCGGCTGAGCTGGTCTTCGACAGCGCTTTGAGGTATTTGTTTTTCCGTGCGGACAAATATGGTGAATCGATTGCCGGTCAGGCTGCCCAGCTGTATCGCCCCTTTGCCGGTGGCTAAATTTTGGAGCAAAAAGTTTTTCGGCTTTAGATTAATGACCTTGTCCAGCCTGGCTGAGCGAATGCTGATGCGCTGGCTGGTCAGCGCGTTTTGGTCTTTTATCCCGGCCGTGCCGATATTTTTCGAATCGATGCTGAGCATTTTGGCCAGCTCATCCACGGCATCTATGGTCGAAATGCCGACTTTTACCAAATCAGCATAGATGGTCGGATCTTCAGCGGACAATCCTGAACTGTTTTCTTCGGCAATGCCCACTGAGCTGATTCGGCCGTCGGTTTGAATTTCCTCGACTATAAAATCGAAAGGATGATACTTTAAATAACCAATCGGCAGCTGGGAGAAGGGGAAAGATATGCCGACTTTTGCCAGTGTCTCGGCTGACTCGACTGACTCGGTTCGAATAAAAAGTTCAGGATTTTTTTGTTCCTGCTCTTTTAAATATTCTTGTTCTCGCTGAAACAGATCAAAAAGTTTTTCATCTCCCATATTAAATTTCCACTTTCTACTTTCCAATTCCCAATTTCCTATTTCTTATTTCCAATTTCTAATATAAATATACCATTCACCATCATTATACCTTTTTTCCCAATATTTTTCATCAATTAAATTTTTCGGCAAATCGAGCCTGAGTTCTTGGCCGCCATTGGGATAATTATCTTGCCAGAAAAATAACGGATAAGTATCCGTGGACCGATCAAAATAAAGCAGCAGGCTGTCTATTTTTTCCGGCTGGCTTTCGATGATCCGGATAAATTCTTCAGCTGAGCCGGTCCGAGTCATTTTTTCGACCTGCTCAAACCGCTTCGAATAATTTGAGGCTTGATGGCTGAAATGCGGATTGTGCGCGATATAATAAGTCATTGGAATATAGGCATTGATTTCGGGCGCGCCGCTCGATAGCCAGATTCTCTGGGAATAATCGGGAATATTGTTTTTAATAAAATCAGCGATTGGCCTGATGCTCGGCTCAGACAAATCTTTTTCAATCTGAGCCTGTACCACCGGATCATCGATGAATTTGGCAAAAGGCATCAGGGGCAAGAAAATTAAAATTAATATCAAAACGACTGATTTTTGAAATTTGAGTTCAAGCTTGGAGGCAAATTTTCGAAATAAGTGGATCAGCAAATATGCTGCGCCGATCGCCAGGCAGGCAGTGCCTAAGAATAAAAACGGCTTTGCTGATTGAGCTGGTTTGGCGCCGGCCAAATAAGCGATAATATTGATCAATTGATAAACAAAGGCGAAGCTGAAGGTGACCAGGCCGGCCTTAATGAAGTTGTCTCTTCGAAACCAAATCAAACCAATCAGCCCGGCAATTACAATGACAGTTTTCAGATTCAGCGGCGTCCAGGGCGCAAAAGTCGAGAAATCCTGCGGCACGAAAAACGCGGCCTGCCAGTTTTCCATGCCATGCGCGAGATAAGACTTAACGAGGGGGATTAAATAGGGCGACGCGACAGCGAAAATAATAGTGCCAAGCAAAAGTATTCGAAGCAAGTTTTTCGATTTCTGTTTGGAAATTAAGGCCAATGTAAAAATTGATGGGATTAAAATAAACCACCAGAAATAATAAGTCAGGAAAAGCAGTCCGCCACTGATCCCCAAAAATAAATAATTTTTCCAGGTCCATTTTTCCCAGTCAAAGCTGATTGAAATCATGCCGATCAGCAAAACGCCGAAAAGTGCCGGTAGAGTTTCATAAGGCTTTAAAATAACGGCATCAAAGTCCAGGCTGATGAAAAAAATTATCGGGCAAATCAGCCAGAACCATTTTGATTGAACAATTGATTTTTCTTCTTTTTCTTTTGAAATTTTCCAAAACAGCTTTTGGAAAAGGTATGGTCCGACAAACCAGATTGATAAAGTGAAAAAGCTGCCGATTTTAGCGGCCGCAATGCCGCCGGTGGTGAAAAATTTTGAAATGGTGCCAATGATCCAAAAATACAGCGGCGGATAAAACGGCGGCAGGGCGGAATAGTAAAAGTCTTTGAAATAATCTCCGGCCATCACCTTGGTCAGAAATGAAAATATGAAAACCTCGTCACCGTTATTGCCCCAAAACATTTTTTCCAGCGGCCGGCTGAATATCAGGTAGAATCCGGCGACGGCCGCGGTGATTGCCAAAAGATAAAGCCACGGCTTGTTTTTTTTGAAAACTAAAAATATCAAAACGGCCAAAAATAAAAAAAATATAATTTTTGACCAGGCGATGACATTGAGAGTGCTTAGGGAAAGCTCAAGCATATCATTTATTAAAATAAAACCCTTTAAATTCAAATTTGTCAATATTTTCTATGCTTCCAGTATAATACACCTGGCCGGAATCGGGAATTCGGCTTTCGGTCAGCTCGAATTCATCGGGATAATCGATCGGATTCAGATAATCGGCCAGAATTAAGATATTCGATGTATCAGGCGGAATGCTGATGCAATTGGCGTGGAATTTTTCCGAGGTGTAATTTTCAATTATGGAATATTCGAAAATGACTCCGGCAAAGTCATAGAGCTTGCCGCCCGGCAGGTAATATCCGAGGATTCTGATGTCATCATTAGGATAAGAACGGACTTGATTCGCTGCGTCCAGATATTGCCCGCGCAAAATAATAATCAATAAGCTTGGATTTTGCGCGGCGATCAGGCTGACTTCGTTGCCGATTCGGCTGTCAGTTTGTTTGATCGACGAATAATTTATTTTAAAAATTTTCTGATCATCAAATGCTGGCAGCGGCCAAATGAAAATGCAGACCTGAGCGGCCAGCACCAGGTATATCAGCAGCCGGTCTTTTAATTTTTCCATCATTCGGCTGATCGGCAGAATTGAAAATAATAAAAATATGGGAATCACTCCCAGGCCGTAGCCGACCTCGCCGAAATGAACGACCGAATAAAATAATATTAGAAAAGCCGGCGGAATTAAAAAGTAAAAGAGTTTTTTTTCAGCAATGAATTTGATGTTTTGCTTGATCAAAAACGGAAAAAATATGACAGCGGCGTTCAGGCAAAATAGCAGGCTTTTGGCCATGAATATCAATTGCGATTTTTTGGAAAAAGCGCCGGCGCTCAGGCTGGCCTGACTCTTTGTTGCGGACAAAATGTTGTGAAATCCGGCAATACTGGCGAACGGAATAAACCAGGCGGCGAATACGGCCGCAAAAATCATCGCGCCGAGCAGCAAATTTTTCAATTTTTGTTTGCTGAAAATGATGTTAATCAAAAGCAGCGGCGCGGCCAATAAAATTATTGACGGCCGGAAACCCATTATTAAAGCGATGGCCCCCGCATTAAAAAGAAAAGCGTTTTTATCGCCCAAAATTGTTTTATAAGTAAAGAAAGCAGCCAGGCAGACCGCTAAAATTTCAAAGACATAAGTATTGGCGATGTTGTGGTAGTACCAAAAAGCCGGATTGGCGGTTAAAAGCAATCCAATGAAAAAAGAAATTTTTTGGTTTTCGGAAATTAAAAAAATCAATTTGTAAAAGAAGTAAATCGCCAGCGCTCCGGCAATGAAATTGATAATCAAAAAGCAAGTATTGATGTTTGGAAAAATAAAATTAAGCGCCTTGGCGCCGTACACATATAGAAAATATCCCGGCGGGTGCGGCTGATGGGCGCCAATGTCAAAATTTTTCGTTCCCAGAGCGAATTGGCCCGCGTCCCAATTGGTCAGGTAGTGGGAGCTGAAAAATACAGTTGAAACAAAAAAAATAAAAAACAAAGTAATTAAAAACCTGTTTTTTATAATGGTTGATTTTATTTTTTGATAAATTTGATTGATATTATATTTTTAATTGAGTTTTTAATGGAGCGGGTGAGCGGAATCGAACCGCCCTTTCCGGCTTGGGAAGCCGGCGTAATAACCGATATACGACACCCGCAGGCAATGCAATTTTATCAATTATTTTAATATTTTTCAATCCTGTTTAGTCATTAAAAATTCACATGGCGTTGACCGCTGATTTTTTAGTTGATAGAATATTATCAATATGATTACATATTTTTGGGCCATCGGCGCGACACTGTTTGTCAGTGTCGTATCATTTATCGGCATAATTGGATTAATGGTAAAAGAAAAAGTGCTTGATAAAATTTTGTTATTACTGGTTGGCTTTTCCGCCGGCTCGCTTTTGGGAGGAGCCCTGCTTCATTTGGTGCCGGAAGCCGTGGAGGCAGGCGGCGCTTTTGAGGTTTTTATTTGGGTACTGATCGGATTTACCATATTTTTCGTAATCGAGAGAGTGTTCCACTGGCATCATAACCATAAGTGCAAGGGCCAATGTGATCAATTTTCCCATCGAGGCATACTATCGAAAATGAATTTGATCGGCGACGGATTTCATAATTTCATTGACGGCTTGGTGATCGCCGCCGCTTTCACCGTGGACATTCATTTGGGATTAATCACCTCGCTGGCCGTAATTACGCACGAGATTCCGCAGGAGATAAGCGATTTCGGCGTGTTGATTTACGGCGGGCTGACGAAAAGGAAAGCGCTGATATTTAACTTTTTATCCGCTTTACTGGCAGTAGCCGGAGCCATTGTTGGTTTGATGATGGCTTCATTTATTAACGGTATCACCAGTTTGCTTTTAGCCATCACCGCTGGGGGATTTATTTATATTTCAGCTTCCGATTTGATTCCGGAGGTTAATAAAGAGGTGAAGCTGTCGAAATCATTTTTATCATTCGTCTTTTTCATTCTCGGGATGGGGTTGATGTATATATTGAAATTAACATTTGAGGCGTAGTAACTGTTGCACAATAAATAAAAAACTTCAGCGCTAGGCTGAATTTTTTTATGGAGCGGGTAACCCATCGACTCGTTCGGCAATGCCTCACTCGCTCAGGGCAGGCGGGAATCGCTTCGGGAACGGGTTCGATTCCCGGCCAAAACAAAAAAACCTTCGACAACATCAAAGGTTTTTCCGTGGAGCGGGTAAC
>JBMORT010000002.1:0-14934 GCA_049319825.1 Patescibacteria group bacterium | reverse complement strand
TCGACTCGTTCGGCAATGCCTCACTCGCTCAGGGCAGGCGGGAATCGCTTCGGGAACGGGTTCGATTCCCGGCCAAAACAAAAAAACCTTCGACAACATCAAAGGTTTTTCCGTGGAGCGGGTAACGGGAATCGAACCCGTATCTTCAGCTTGGAAGGCTGACATAATAGCCATTATACGATACCCGCCTACGCTTTCACTTCGTTCAAGCTCCGGCGGGCAGGCCCGCCAGAATGATAATGTTTTCATGCTCCGGCGGGCAGGCCCGCGGAAACATTTTATATAAATCTTTTATTTGCAAAAGCCCTGCCAGATCCTGATTTTAAATATTTTTCGAAAGCAAATGCTTTCTTCTCAGTATTGAAAGCACAGTAAAATATTATCTTCCAAGGTTTATATTTTGCGGTATGCTTTGATAATCCCAGGTTATGTTCGATGAGCCTTTCATCAATATCAACAGAATAACCTTTGTAATATTCATCATCCTTTATTAAACTTTGCGCAATATAAACGAAATGCTTTAAATGATTTTGCATAGAAATAATATGCTGGCTCTTCATCTGAAGTTCGATGAAAAAAAGATAAGCTGGCCTGCCAGCCGACTTGTCCGCCGAAGTTTTAACGAAGGCGGAAGCCCCGAACGTATCGAGGGGCGAAGGCTGGTCGGGGTGGTGGGACTTGAACCCACGGCCTCATGCTCCCAAAGCACGCGCGCTAGCCAACTGCGCCACACCCCGCTGATTAAATTCGAAATTCTAAATCCTAAATTCTAAACAAATTCCAAATAACAAATATCAAATTACAAACAAAAATAAAATGGCTGTGCCATTTGAAGCTGCGAAAGTCGTTTCGGAGCGTTTTAAATGGGTCGTTCTTCGCTCCGACTATATCGAAGATAAATGGCTGTGCCATTCGACTTGTCCGCCGGAGCTTTATGCGTAGGCGGAAGCGCAGCCCATAATTAGCACTTCAAACGATGAATTTGCCCATGCTTCGCTCCTTCGGAGCTACGCAGGGCATTCTTCGCTGCGCGAAGAATGGTGCCAGGTCCCAGAATTGAACTGGGGACGCAAGGATTTTCAGTCCTTCGCTCTACCACTGAGCTAACCTGGCCTTAAAAAGATTAAAGTGCAAAGATTAAAGAAACAGAATAAAGAATAAAGATATGGTGTTCCGCTTCGCGGAACGTTTTTTAGATTGGCTGTGCCATTTGACTTGTCCGCCGGAGCTTTATGCGTAGGCGGAAGCGCAGCGGGTTAATAGCAAAAGAAAACGTAAATTTATCAGTCCTTCTTCGCTGAAGCTTCGTCGGGCAGGCTTATTATGGCCTGCCATCCGTAGCTTTAGCGAAGGATGGTGGGCGTGATAGGAATCGAACCTATGACCTCAGCATTATCAGTGCTGCGCTCTAACCAACTGAGCTACACGCCCTAAAGAATATGTTATATGCCGCGCTCTAACCAACCCCGAAGGGGCCCCTTCGGGGCTGAGCTACACGCCCGTAAAGGAATTCAAAAATTGAAATTAAAATGAATCTGGCCTGCCCGGCCTTCGCTGAAGCTATGGCCGGCAGGGCATCCCAATATGGAGGCTGGCCTGCCAGCCGTAGCTCCGACGAGCGGAGCGAGGAGGAGCGAAGGCTGGTGGGTGCTCGAGGAGTCGAACCCCGGACTTCTTCGGTGTAAACGAAGCGCTCTAACCAACTGAGCTAAGCACCCCCCTATGGGGTAAAAGTATGGCTATATCTTACCTGATTTTTATCAAAACTTCAATAGATATTATAGCAAATATGATAGAATGAGTCAATCTTTTGTATGAAAAAACAGCCCGTTTGGCTGTTTTTTTTATTTACAACAATAAATTGATAGAAAGAGATGTCCTGACTCCGAAAAAACGGAATCTCGACCGAATTTGAATCGGTATTACGTCAATGACCGATTCTTTTCATCTCCAAGAAAGGAGGTGATCCATCCGCAGCTTCCGCTACGGATGCCTTGTTACGACTTCGCCCCTATCATCGACCCCACCTTCTGCCTGCTTACACAGACATTCGGATGTTGCCGACTCTCTTGACGTGACGGGCGGTGTGTACAAGACCCGAGAACGTATTCACCGCGCCATGGCTGATACGCGGTTACTAGCGATTCCAGCTTCATGAGGTCGAATTGCAGACCTCAATCCGAACTGAGACCGGTTTTGGTGGGATTTGCTCCACCTTGCGGTTTGGCGTCCCATTGTGCCGGCCATTGTAGCACGTGTGTAGCCCAAGGCGTAAGGGACATGCTGATTTGACGTCATCCCCACCTTCCTCCACGTTATACGTGGCAGTCCCCTGATAAAAATTTAAATCAGGGCAGGGGTTGCGCTCGTTTCCGGACTTAACCGAACATCTCACGACACGAGCTGACGGCAACCATGCACCACCTGTACAGCACCCTCGAAGGAGCCCTAGTTTCCTAGGGTTTGCAGCTGTATGTCAAGCCTTGGTAAGGTTCCTCGCTTACCGTCGAATTGAACCACATGCTCCACCGCTTGTGCGGGTCCCCGTCAATTCCTTTGAGTTTTAGCCTTGCGGCCGTACTCCCCAGGCGGGATACTTAACGCGTTAGCTTGGTTGAGCGACACTGAAAGGGTCGATACTTCCAATGTCTAGTATCCATCGTTTACAGCGTGGACTACTGGGGTATCTAATCCCATTCGCTCCCCACGCTTTCGTCCATGAGTGTCAGTACCGTTCTAGCAAGCTGCCTTCGCATTTGGTGTTCCTGCTGATATTAACGCATTTAACCGCTACACCAGCAATTCCGCTTGCCTCTCCCGGACTCTAGTTTATTAGTTTCAGCAGCGCTCCCTAAGTTGAGCTTAGGTCTTTCACAGCTGACTTAACAAACCACCTGCGGACGCTTTACGCCCAATAAATCCGGACAACGCTCGGGGCCTTCGTATTACCGAGGCTTCTGGCACGAAGTTTGCCGCCCCTTATTCCTCAGGTACCGTCATTTGTTCTTCCCTGAGAAAAGATTTTTACACCCCGAAGGGCTTCTTCAACCACGCGACGTCGCTCCTTCACCCTTGCGGGCATTGAGGAAGATTCTCGACTGCAGCCTCCCGTAGGAGTCTGGGCAGTGTCTCAGTCCCAATGGTGCTGGTCATGCTCTCACACCAGCTACCCGTCGTAGCCTTGGTGGGCTTTTACCCCGCCAACTAGCTGATAGGTCATAGGCCGCTCTCAAAGCGCCGGAGCTTTATTCGAACGACTTGAGTCGTCCGAACACATCGGGTATTAGCTCAGATTTCTCTGAGTTATTCCCAACTTTGAGGTACGTTACCAATGTGTTACTACCCCGTTTGCCACTATTCAAAACAAAGTAAACTTCGTTTTGAACCGTTCGACTTGCATGCCTTATCCACGTCGCCAGCGTTCGTCCTGAGCCAGGATCAAACTCTCAAATAAAAGTGGTAGACCATTTTGAAAAGTTGGTCAAAACTTGTTGATGTAAAACAATGGACTTCTTTCTATCAATTCGCTGTTGTAAATGTTCAAGTGGTAAAGATTATATCGCAATTTAAAAAATATGTCAAATATTTTGACCAGGACAGGATGTGGACTAATTGTGGGCTATTTTTGCTTGATTTTATTGATTTTCAGTAAATAGTCCAGGCAATAATAAATAATATATAAGAAAATGGTAAAAACAAAAATATTTAATACAATATTCGGATCATTTAGATAAGAAACCGTCTCTCGAGCGATTTTAATGGGATGGAAAAGTAGATCAGAACTATTATATCGGCCAAGTAGCCCAATCATTATGCCAATGGAAGAAATCGGAATCATGATTATTGGCAGAATTTGTCCCGTTGCTTTACTTGATAGTCTTGACAGCACATTCTTCATTATTTTTAGGGCACAATAAAAACAAGGCAAGCCTATTAATGCATGGAAGAAAAAGAAAATCATCATCCAAACAGATTCTGGACATACAACTAAAGGATCAAGACTTGAGCAATATCCAATAATATATCTTATTTTTGTGAAGAGATATACAGTGTTTGGAAAAAAGAAAAACCAGATTATAAAAAGAAAAACAAACAGTAATTTATTTGTCAGCGATGTTTTTTGCCAGCTATTTTTTATTTTGAAATTAATAATATAAACTATGCCGCATGGTATTAAAGCCAATACGACTGTTGAGAAGAAATAAATCAGTTTATATCCGTTTATTGCCATAGATTATTTTTCTTGGATTGTTTTTCCCGCCATTCCTTGATTTTGGCATGATGGCCGGATAAAAGCATTTCTGGCACCTGATAATTTTTTTTTCCAGCCTTAAAAACCTCCGGCCGGGTGTATTGGGGGTATTCCAAATAGCCTTTTTTATAATGAGACTCTTCTTTTAATGATTCTTCTTTGCCCAGTACGCCGGGAATAAGCCTTGAAATCGAATCGATTAAAACCATGGCTCCCAGCTCGCCGCCGGTTAGCACATAATCGCCGATGGAAATTTCGTCATCAATAAAATTTTTAATTCTTTCGTCCACTCCCTCATAATGGCCGCAGATTAAAATCAGCTGATCCAGTTTTTCATATTTTTGCGCTCGCTGCTGAGTCCATGTTTTGCCGCGGGCCGACAGTAAAACCACTTTGGAATTTTTTTTACGCTTGATTTTTTTCAAGGTCTTATAAATCGGCTCGATCATCATGACCATGCCCGGTCCGCCGCCATACGGCTTGTCGTCAACTGTGCCGTGCTTGTCCACGGCAAACCGCCTGATGTCATGAGTGTTAACTTTTATCTTTTTCGCTTTTTGCGCGCGCGCCAAAATGCTCTCATTGAAGTAAGAGTCGAATATTCTTGGGAAAATTGTTAAGATGTCGTATTGCATATAGTTGAAACGAGAAATTTGAAACTGGAAATTGGGGAAAGCGAAATGCGACGCCGGTACAGTCATTTCGAGCCACAGCCGCTGTCCGTTGCCTTTCGTTTTTCGCTTATCTTCTTTCAAGCATCGATATCAATACCGAAACCGCTGGATTTGTTACATAATGTGCGTCATGTGTCCCATGCTTCATGCTCCATTATATCATTAAAAAAACAAAAACCACACAATGTGTGGCTCTTGTCGTATTGTAAGATAACCTTAGATCTTTAAATCATCAACGACATCGGTATCAACCTCAGCGCTTCTTCGTCTGGCGTGAGTTGAACCTTCTGGTTCGGTGATTTTTAAGTTTACACGGGCATTGTTTTTCGCGCCAACGATCTTCAGTAAGGTTCGAACAGCTTTCGCGGTTCTGCCTTGCTTGCCGATGACATAACCCATGTCTTCCGGATTGATGTCGAGGGTGAGTAATACTCCCATTTCATCAACCTTTCGGCTGACTTTAACGTCTTCCGGATGAGCAACGATTGCTTTCACAATGTACTCAACAAACTCTTGGTCAGCAAATTTTTCTGCCATAAGATTGCATTTCAATTCTTAATTCTAAACTTTTTCAGCAAATTATCGCTGGTGACCAGACCAGAGATTTACTGAATATCCTATTTATAAGGAACTATAGGTATTATATCAAAAATGTTGGAATTTGTCAATCTCAGAATAAAAAAACCGCCTGATCGGCGGTTAAGTATTATTTAGGCTGTTCATCTTTTGGCACATCGGGTGCGGCTGCTGTTTCTGCTGTTTTTTCCTGTTCGGCAATGGCCGCCTTGGCTTTTTCTTCCGTTTCTTTTTGGTTTTTCTTTTTCACCTCAATTTTTTCTTTTCGTTTCTTGCTGATTTTGGTGACGGTGATTTTTTTGTCATCAATGATTTTATTTTCAACAAGCAAATTGTGGACAGTGGCCGATGGTTTGGCTCCCTTGGCCAGCCATTGCTTGATTTTTTCCGCTTCGAGTTTTAATTCCTTAGTTTTAGGATTATAATGTCCCAGTTTTTCCAGATAATTGCCCCAAGGATCTTTTTGCGATTCAAAAACAGCGATTCGATAAAATGGCTGATGCTTTTTCCCGATTCTGGAAAGTATGATTTTTAACATAATTCAAAATGAATTTTACGAAATAAACGTAATCAAATGATACCTTAAATTGTCAGTTTTTGTCAAGAGAATATTTTTGAAAATTGTTTACCAATAGCTGATTGACAGGTTTAATCGATCATGGTAGCCTGGATATCGTTTTGTCATGCATCCTAGGGTTGACCGTTATTATTGACAAAATGATTAATTTATGCTATAATTAAATATTAAATAAATTGATAATAACATATGATTAAGCAATTCAATAAACGTCTTAAAAAGAACAAGAAAGTAGTTATTTTAGCGATTACTTTGCTAATTTTAGCAAATTTGGCCTCGCCGACTCAAGCAAAAGAAACTGATTTGACTAATGTCAATTCGGTAATTAAAGCACAAAAGCCCGATATTATCACTGCAGGGATAACCGCTTACCAGGAAAAACAGGAGCAAGCCAAGCAAATTCAGCTGGCCAAAAAGCAGGCGATATATCCCAAATATAAGCCTGGCTCGGGTGAACTTTATACCGTGGCCACGGCCTACACCTCAAGCAAGGCGGAAACCGACGCCACTCCTTGCATTACCGCTGATGGATATAATGTTTGTCAGGCGGGCGAGGAAAATGTCATCGCTACGAACTTTTTGCCGTTCGGCACTAAGGTCAAGATCCCTGATTTATACGGTGATAAAGAATTCGTCGTTCATGATCGTATGAACAGACGATATTCAAACCGTATCGATATTTGGATGAAAGACAGAAGCGATGCTATCGAGTTCGGTAAACAGCAAGTAAAAATTGTTGTTGTCGAGTAATGGCTAATAGTTTATATATTGAAAAAGCCCGCTGAAAGCGGGCTTTTTCGTCAATATTTACAGACAAGGTTGGGCATGTTAAAATTAAATGGAATTTGAAATTTTCAACTTTGATAAAACAATGAAAAAATTTGTGGCACGGTAGCCAAGCATTAAGGCAGCTGTCTGTCCTGAAAATTAAAAAATCTTTGATTTTTTATAATTTCCAAGGATCCTCGATAAATAAATAATTTTGTACGGCACGGTAGCCAAGCAGTAAGGCAGCGGTCTGCAAAACCGCAATGCATGGGTGCAATTCCCATCCGTGCCTCCAAAATTATTTATTTATCGGGACAAAACCGCAACGCATGGGCGCAATTCCCACCTGCCCGACGTAGCTTTATGCGAAGGCGGGTCCGTGCCTCCAAATTTTTTCATTGTTTTTTATTTATAAACAATAAATGGGTGTACCCTGAACCAGAACACAGTTCGGTTCAGGGTACACCGTACCAAGCCTCGCTTTGGTACCGGGCAATTCCCATCCATGCCTCCACAATTAAAATTAAATAACAGAGAGAAAAGATTGTCCCTATCAGCGGCTGAAATACGACTGAATCGATCGATGAAAAATAATAAATTTCGGATAATTGTTGTCGTAAAACACCACTGGAACAGAGGTTTTTATTTGGTATTGACATTATGTTTGCTTTATTATATACTTTTTTGATGCCGCAACAGACGGCATTTTCATAAAATATATTAAAAGGAGGACCACATGCAGCGAGTCAGTCTTTTTCTGGGTATCTTTTTTTCAGTATTTTCGGTATTTGTGCTCGCTTGCGGCACTGGCCGCACTTTCCCCGATGTTGACGGAGCGGATTCCGACATCGAAGAGGTGGAAGCAACGGATACCGGAGAATGCCCTCAATGCCCGGTCTGCAACTGCGATTGTCAGGGCGGTAACGACACTGTCTCCCCGCCAAGCGACTCGACGACTCCGCCCCAGGATGTGATTCATCCGCCGCAGGATGTGCCTCATCCACCGCAGGATGTCCCTCATCCGCCGCAGGATGTGCCGTTGCCGCCGGAGGACACGACAGCTCCGCCCACCGAGGTTGAGGTGGATATCCGATCGGCCCCCAATGGCGCCGAAGTGACACTGGGCGGCGATTACGTCTGCACGACGAACTGTTCGACCATCCTGCCGCTGGGGCCGGTCACTCTGACTTTCAATCTCAGCGGCTATTTGCCCAAGACTCAGCAATTCACCGTCACCCATGCCGGGCAGGTGCTGAGCGTGGCACTGGAGCTCGAGCAAGCGACGCACATCGACATCAACATTCATTCTTCGCCTACCGGCGCGGACGTGGATCTCGATGGCACGTATCTGTGCACTACCAACTGCGACGGCCAGAGCGTGCCGGTCGGGCCGCATCAGCTCAGCTTCACCAAGTCCGGTTATCAGGACAAAGTGCAAGACGTGATTTTCACTCAGCCGGGAGTGACAGTGAGCGTGACGCTGACTCCGGAGACGACCGGCCAGCTATACACCTGCAGTTTCACCAGCATGCCGATCTTCGCGGCGGTAACGCTGGATGGCGACAACCTCGGCAATACACCCTTGCTTAACGTGCAGGTCGAGGAAGGCAGCCATCAGGTCAGCGTCTCAAAGGCGGGTTACCAGACCGTAAACGAGACAATCAATGTCACCGGACCCCAGTCTTTCCACTACAGTCTGGTGCCGGCCAAGTAATTTCAATAATCCTAGTCAATGACTGGGATTTTTTATCCAAATAAACCCCAGTGTCAGTTGGAGTGCGCCGGTTTGCGCATAATGGCATGGCCAGTGTCATTTCAGAATGAAAATTCTTCAAAATGTCTGGTTCTTTCCAATTTCGCCTGGCCTCTCGACTACGCCTTCGGCGACGCTCTGGCCAAGAACCGGGCCAGGCGCTGACTTTCCTTTATACCTGAATGATTAAGAACCTTGATAATTGCCTATTTACGCCTTGAAGTGTATAATTTTAATATCAATATGGCATTAAAGAAGACCAAATTCGTAATCATCGACGGTAATGCCGTGCTCCATCGGGCCTGGCACGCCTTGCCGCCTTTAACGACCAAAGACGGCCGGCTGGTTAATGCGGTTTATGGTTTCACTTCAATTTTATTAAAACTTTATCCTGACCTGGCCCCTGATTATTTGGCCGTGGCCTTTGACCGGCGCGAGCCGACTTTTCGAAAAATTGAATATAAGGAATATAAAGCGCAGCGCGCCAAGCAGCCGGATGAGCTTTATGATCAGTTTGATGATGTCAAAAGAATTTTGAAAGCTTTTAATATTCCTTACTATGACAAAAAAGGCTATGAGGCCGATGATATCATCGCCACTTTGGTTGATCGCCGATCGATTGACAAACCGGACGTGGAATCAATCATCGTTACCGGAGACATGGATACATTGCAGCTAGTCGATAAAAATACAAAAGTGTACGCGCTTCATAAAGGCATTTCCGAGACTGTCACTTACAATGAAAAAGCGGTGAAAGAAAAATTCGGCGGATTGGGTCCGGATCAAATGATCGATTTTAAAGCTTTGCGCGGAGACCCGTCCGATAATATCCCGGGTGTGCCGGGCATAGGCGAAAAGACGGCTATTGATTTATTGAATCAATTTAAAACGCTGGAAACTCTTTATCAGGAAATTGAAAAAAATTCGAATAAAATTCAAAAATTGAGGCCAAGGATCGTCAGTTTGCTTAAGGATAACAAAAAATCGGCGGTAGAAAGCAAAAAACTGGTCACTTTAGTCCGTGACGTGCCGCTGAATTTTAAGTTAAGTGACACCAAAGTGAAGCCCTTTGATAAAAACATGGTGGTTGATCTTTTTTCAGAACTGCAATTCAAGACCTTGATGAATCGGGTGACGAAAATCGAAATTGCCGGACAAACAGAAGAAAAAAGGATTGCCAAGGTAGCAGGCAAACTCAATTACCGGTTGGTCGATACGGATGAGAAATTCGAAGAATTTTTAGCAGAGCTGAAAAAGCAGAAAGAATTCGCCTTTGACACTGAGACTGATAAGCTGGATCCTTTTTTCGGCAAGCTTTTGGGCATCAGTTTTTCCTGGCGGGAAGGCGAGGCCTATTATGTTTTAAATAAACCTGCCTGGATCGAGGAGTTTAAGCCGATTTTTAAAAATGAATCAATAAAAAAGATCGGCCATAATCAAAAGTACGACTATGAAGTCGTCGGCCAAGTCGGCCTGAAAACGGAGGGGCTTTACTTTGACACGATGATTGCGTCGTATCTGCTCAATCCCGGATCGCGCGGTCATAATTTAAATGATTTGGCATTTCGCGAGCTCGGCCATGAAATGATTACCATTGAAGAGCTGATCGGCAAGGGCCAAAAGCAAATTTCGCTTTTCGATGTGCCCAAAGAAAAAGTATCTGAATATTCCTGCGAAGACGCGGACATTTCTTTCCGGATTTATAAAATTTTGGAAAAGCGCCTTAAAGAAGCCGAGCTGTTCGAGTTGTTTCAAAAAATCGAGATGCCGCTGATTTATGTGCTGGCCGAGATGGAAAAAAATGGAGTATTGCTTGATTTGAAATATTTAAAAAAACTTTCAATTGAGATTGAAGAAAAAATCAAAGCATTGGAAAAGAAAATTTACAAGCAAGCCGGCGAGAAGTTCAATATCAGTTCGCCGGCACAGCTTAAAGTGATATTTTTTGAAAAATTGAAATTGCCGACCGTTGGCCTGAAAAAGACCAAGACCGGTATTTCCACGGCCGCGGGCGAGCTCGAAAAGCTTTTGGGCAAACATCCGATTATTGAGCTGATCGTCGAATACCGCGAGCTAACCAAGTTGAAATCAACCTACGTTGACTCCCTGCCCAAGCTGGTGGCGCCGGACGGCCGGGTGCATACTAGTTTTAATCAAACAATCACGGCCACGGGCCGGCTGTCGTCTTCGGATCCCAATTTGCAAAATATTCCAAAGAGAACGACGCTGGGCATGAAAATCAGAAAAGCGTTCATTGCCGCGCCGGGAAATAAGATTGTTTCTTCCGATTATTCGCAGGTGGAGTTGCGCGTAGTCGCTTGTCTGGCCCAAGACCAGAATATGATTGATATTTTTAAAGCCGGCAAAGATATTCATACGGCCACCGCGGCGAAAATCCACGGTGTTAAACTCGAAGAGGTCACCAAAGAAATGCGGCGCGAAGCGAAAATGATCAATTTTGGAATTTTATACGGCATGGGGCCGTTCGGCTTGTCGGCCAGAACCGGCATTTCGACCCAAAGAGCCAAAGAATTCATTGATAAATATTATCAGTCATTTCACCGCGTCCAAGAATACATGGCCAGCATCAAAGAATTCGCCCGCGAAAACGGCTACACGGAAACCATGTTCGGCCGGCGCCGATATTTCCCGGACATTCATTCCGGCGTCCAGCAGATCCGCGCGGCCGCGGAGCGCGAAGCGATCAATACGCCGATTCAGGGCACGGCCGCGGACTTGATCAAAATCGCCATGATCGAAGTTTATAAGGAATTGAAACGCATCAGCCCGGAAACAAAAATGCTGCTTCAGGTGCATGATGAATTGGTTTTCGAAGTGCCGGAAAAGGAATTGAAAAAAGTTGCCAAGGTGATTGATGAGAAAATGGAAAAAATTCACAAGACTTGCGTGCCGATCACTGTTGAAACTGATTTTGGGGATAATTGGCGGGATTTGGAGAAGTTGTATTAGTCATGGAACATGGAACATGGATCATGGATCAATTACGAATTTTAATATGGCAGACGAAATTAAATTTCACGAGATATTAAAGAGTAAAATGGATGAATTTGTCCATTTGGTTTATAAGATTACAAAGAATTTTCCAATTGATGAAAGATTTGGAATAATTTCGCAATTAAGAAGGGCTGCCGTATCGGTCATTTTAAATTACATCGAAGGATATGCTCGAAGAAGAAATAAGATATACAAGAATTTTCTTGAAACTTCCTATGGTTCATTAAAAGAGTCAGAATATTTATTAGAATTTTCAGAGAAAGAAGGTTTTGTGAATGATAGCAATTTAAAAAGAGCGTTAGAATTAGCTGATGAAATTGGGGCCATGCTTTGGTCCACAATAGAGGGAATAGAGAATAACAATTTATAATAATCGCTTGATTCATGTTCCAGGATACGTGATCCATGAAAAAAATAGTCTCTTGCGGACTATTTTAGTGTGTGAACAAAATGATTTGAAAGCCGATCAGCAGAACGATTATAAAGATGCTGAGCGCGACCAGAGATCTGATTTTCCACGCTTTTTTCTTGCTGATTTTTTCATTGCCTCTGAGCCTGTTGAATACTTTTGCCGAAAGGATTAAAATGGCAATGCACAAAAGAATCGAGATAATTCTTAAAAAATGCCACATGGCTGAATCCCCCTTTCGCTGAAAGCATTGGAGATTCATTTTATCTAGAAGTTTTAAAATTGTCAATTATGCCGGAGAAAAAGCAGATTTTCGTCTGGTTCGGCGAAAATGACTGGGCCATATCAAAGCAAATTTTAAAATGGATTGACGTGTTCAATTCCAAATACGGGGATTTTAATATTTTAAAAATCGATTTTGAAGAGCCGGGCCAAAAAGGCAGGCTGGAGCAGACATTGAAAAACGCCATGCAGGTCGATTCGCTGTTCGGCCAGAATAAATTGATAATATTAAAAAATGTTTTTTCCAAAAAGCTTGATAAAAATATTGAAGCATTGATTATCTCCAGCCTGGAAAAGCTGCCGCCGACCTTTTTCGTGATCTTTTCACAAAAGGGCGAGATCGATAAAAGAAGCAAGCTTTATAAATTTTTGGATAAACTGGACCGCGCCGAAGTCAAGTCGTTTGATTCGCCGCGGGGCTATCAGCTGACTGACTGGATACGGAAGCAAGCGGAGCTTGGCGGCGCTAAAATTTCGAGGCCGGCGGTTGAGCGGTTGTCAGTCCTGGTGGGCAATGACCTGTGGCAGCTGGAGACGGAAATTTACAAGCTGGCGAATTATTGCCAGGGCAGGGAAATAGCGGATAAAGACGTTGACGAGCTGGTGAAAGGCAAATTCAATGATGATATTTTCCAATTTGTTGACGCTCTGTCTGCAAAAAACCGCGCTCTGGGCGCCAGGCTTTTGTCAGACCAGCTGCAAAGCGGGGCCAATCAGTTTTATCTGCTGACCATGATCACCAGGCAGTTTCGAAACATTATCATGGTTAAGGATTTAAAAAACAGCGGCCGGGTCAGCTCGCCTGAATTCGCGGCGCGCCAGCTCAAAATGCATCCGTTCGTGGCCAAAAAGACTTGGCAGCAGGCTGACAGATTTTCTTTTGATGAATTGAAAAAAATTTACGAGCGGCTTTTGGCTATCGAAAAAAAATTCAAATCAAGTTCTTGGTCGCCGCAATTGCTTTTTGATTTGTTTGTAATTGGGCTGTGATCCCGCGAGGTAACCGCGAATCCGAATTCGCGGTTACCTCGCGGGGGCGGCCGCGCGGCTTTTCGTTGACAAAAGATAAAAATTGAATAACAATGATAATCGCATCGTTTTGATGAAGCGAGGGGAGGGTCAGCGATGATTAATGTTCAGTCAAAACATGGCTATGCTCTTTTCATAATCATGGCAAGATTTTTTTCAATCATGAAGGTTGCTTGCGTCATAGCCTGCCCTCTTACAACCCATTTCCTTTTGGGCGGATGGATGTGGACATTGTTTGGCGTGGTATTGGGATGCGTTTTCGGATTGATTTCGAAGGCAATGTCAGATTATTTTTACTCCAAGTATTACGGATGCTGTTCTTATGAGACAGATGTATATCCGCCAGCGGAAGGTTTGATATATTTAGTGATCGGTCTGCCTGCTTTAATGGGATGTATTAACTTGGGTATTTATGATTTTTTGATTTGGCTTGGCGCCGGGCAGTCATTAATTTATATTGTAATGGTTCCGATTGGGGCATTGTCATCTATGATAGCATTTTTCTGGGCTGTTGAACCTTGTTAGGGGAAATATAAAACCAGCACACTCGCTGGTCTTTTTTTATAATGGTTGACATTTTTACCTCACAATGTATAATAATTCGACGTGCCCGCGCGGTTGCGGGTGCGCGATATACAACCCAAGGAGGATGGCGATGGGAAAAGATCGTCATGACCTGTTAGCAGCGGGTCGAAGCCTCGGGATGATTCAAGAGATCATTAGGCAAGTTCGGGAGGGCAAATTAACGCCCGAACATCTGCAGGCTTTGATCGAAAGAAGAAACCCTTTCATCTCCGAAGAGAGAAAGACAACACCAATAACACTAGATCGAATTCTGGAAGCCTTGAATAAATTCAAATTTGCCGCTCTATTTTTCAACAATCTTGTGATCACTGCTGAGCAGGCGGCCAAGGCTTGGAAATTGAAAGTTCCGACTGATGCCGCAATGAGATATTCTGAGGCGACACTAGATTTCTGGCTATCGCGTTTTATGGGGCCTTCTAGCTTGGATACGGATGATTGGGGTACTGATTGGCGGTTGATTTATATCAACGGACTGAGTCTCAAAGAGCAATTTAATATTTTGGGCCAAACGTCAAAAGGTTATCTTTCCTTTTCTAATGGTTGTCCAAGAGACGAGCGGAAGCCTGAAGCTGGTTACTATTTGATCGGTATGGAACCTTTTTCCTCTGATTTCGCTCAGCGAACTCTTGATAATTTTGGTGATTCCTTCGAACCATGTCATCCGGCTGTTTTTGCTGAGGCGCTGTTTACAGTGCATATGACACATGGATGTAATTATGCCACAACTTGCTTCCACCAATATTTGGACGAGCTCGAAGGATTTCCAAGATGGGTTTCAGTTGGTTATTTTAGGAGGGATATTGGTCTTAAAGTTCTTGAAAAATCAGGTATTGTCTACAGCGAACCGACAATTTTGTCTGATGACATGTGGCGAGTTTACAAAATGGCGCTTTGTAGAAGGTTTGATTTCTAAATCCTACAGCAATGCTGCGGGATTTTTTAATACCGCGCGGCCCGCCCCGCCGGAGGCGGGGCGTGTATGGGCGGATTGATAATCCGCCCGTGCATCGGCGG
>JBMORT010000001.1:0-32129 GCA_049319825.1 Patescibacteria group bacterium | reverse complement strand
GCCGGAGCGTATATCGGGCCTGCGGCTGAAATCTGCGACGGCGTTGACAACGACTGTGACGGCGACGTCGACGAATTCCTCCTTAACGCATGCGGTACCTGTGGTCCCGTGCCGACGGAGGTCTGCGGCGACGGCGTTGACAACAACTGTGACGGTCATGTCGATGAATTCTGTGGCGGCGGCCCCATCTGCGGCAACGGCATCTGCGAGGCGGGCGAGAATAACCTCACCTGTCCGGCAGATTGTCCGGGCCCGGTGGACGCTGACGGAGATGGATTCGACAATACCATCGATTGCAATGACGCGAATTTCAACATTCATCCGGGCGCGGTCGAGCTGTGCAACGGTCTGGATGATGATTGTGATTCCGTCACCGATGAAGGCTGCTGCGGCAACGGCATTTGCGAGGTCGGAGAAACTCCGGCCAGCTGCCCGGCCGATTGCGGCGGCGGTCCGATTGACGCGGACGGCGATGGATTTTCGCCGCCGGCGGACTGCAATGACAGTAATTTCTCCGTCCATCCCGGAGCGGTCGAGGTGTGCGGTAACGGCATCGATAACGACTGCGACGGACTGACGGACGAAGGCTGCTGCGGCAACGGCATCTGCGAGGTCGGAGAAACTCCGGCCAGCTGCCCGGCCGATTGCGGCGGCGGTCCGATTGACGCGGACGGCGATGGATTTTCGCCGCCGGCGGACTGCAATGACAGCAATTTCTTCGTCCATCCCGGAGCGGTCGAGGTGTGCGGTAACGGCATCGATAACGACTGCGACGGACTGACGGACGAAGGCTGCTGCGGCAACGGCATCTGCGAGGTCGGAGAAACTCCGGCCAGCTGCCCGGCCGATTGCGGTGCCGCGCCGGTTTGCGGCAACGGCATCTGCGAAGTCGGAGAAACTCCGGCCAGCTGCCCGGCCGATTGCGCGGTCAGTCCGACCTGTGGCGACGGCGTTTGCCAGTCCGGGGAGACCATTACTTACTGCCCGGATGACTGCCTCACGCTCAGCTGTACGCCGGGCGATGAGCGGCAGTGCATTCATCCCGCCAAGCTGGGGATGTGCGCCATGGGCAAACGGACTTGCCAAGCGAGCGGCACTTGGGGCAGCTGCATTTCCAGTTTCGCCCCGATGCTGCAGGACAGGTGCGGCAATGGAGCCGATGACGACTGCGACGGCCAGATCGATGAAAGTGGCTGTCAGGTCGTTTGCGGCGACGGCATCTGCTGGGGCAGCGAGCCGACTTCTTGCCCTTGGGACTGCCTGCTCAACCAGCCCTGCGTCGACGGCAATATGCGGTATTGCTGGAGCGCTCCGGGCCTGGGCATGTGCGCCGTAGGTCGATCGACATGCGTCGGCGGGTTGTGGTCGAGCTGCGCGCCGCTGAGGACGGCCGAGCCGATCGACTACTGCAATAACGCGCTCGATGACGACTGCGATGGCAGCCTCGACGAGCCGGCTTGCATGGATCTGTAATTCTTTAAGCTTCAAATAGCTTAACAAGGGAGTTGGTTAACGATCAACTCTCTTTTATTTTTAAAGGAAAAAGAGTCAGGCGGCGCATAAAAGTTTTTATTTTTTTAGATTTTTGGTAAAATATAATTGATATGAAAATACTACTAGTAAACAAATTTTTATACGCTCGCGGCGGCGCGGAAATCGCCATGCTCGAAGAAGCGCGCCTGCTTCAGGAAAAGGGACATGACGTGGCTTTTTTTTCCATGAATCATCCGCAAAACCAGTATTCGGCGTTTGATAAGTATTTTGCCAGCTATGTTGATTTGTCAAAACCGGTTTTCAGCCTTTCGGGGATAAAAAGCATTGGCCGAATGATCTATTCTTTCGAGGCAAAAAAGAAATTCCAAAAATTATTGAAAGATTTCAAGCCGGACATTATTCATTATCATAATATTTACCACCAACTTTCCCCGTCAATTTTATCTGCCGCCAAAAAGATGAGTATTCCGAGCGTCATGACTTTGCATGATTATAAATTGATCTGTCCGAATTACTTATTATTTAACAATTCAAAAGGAGATGTTTGCGAAAAATGCAAGCAAGCTAAATATTACCAGCCGTTTTTTCAAAAGTGTTTTAAAAATTCCAGATTGGCCGGATTGATCATCGGAAAAGAATCAGCCATTCACCGCCTGCTGAAAATTTATGAAAAAAATATTGACCTTTTCATTTGCCCGAGCAACTTTACGAAAAATAAAATTGTCAGCTGGGGCAGGGATGAAAAGCAATTTCGGGTTCTGCCGCATTTTATAGATTTAAATCGATTCAAGCAGACTGCGGATCTTGGAGATTATATTGTCGCGTTTGGCCGGCTGGAAAAAGCCAAGGGCTTTGATGTTTTAATCGAAGCAATGAAAGGCGTACCGAATATCAAGCTGAAGATAATCGGTTCAGGATCGGACGAAAATGAACTAAAGTCGATGGCCAAGGAATCAAAAAATATTGAATTCATTCCTCATTTGGGCTGGAATAGTCTCATTCAGGAGATCGGCCAGGCGAGACTGGTTGTAAATATTTCGAAATATTATGAAACTTTCGGCATGACCGTACTCGAATCAATGGCTTTGGGCAAGGTGGTGATATGCAATGACCGCGGCGCGGTCGAAGAGCTGATTCAAGACGGTGAAACCGGGATTCAAGTGAAAGTCGGGGATATTGAAATGCTGAGAAATAAAATTCAGTCGTTGTATGATAAAAAAGAAGAACTATTAAAAATGGGTGGTGCGGCCCGTCGCCGAGTTGAAAAAGATTTCGGCGAGGATAAATATTATTTAACGCTAATGGATATTTTCAATTCACTGCTGACTGACGGGGGGGACATGGGTTAAATGAATAATTTGAAAAAAACGCGATTTATCGCGTTTTTTCTTTGGATAGTAATTAACATATTAAATTGAAAATCAAAAGAAGCCCAAGGTTGGCGTGGGAACATTTTTTTGAATTGACAGCGGTTTATTATTATTGTAATGTTGTTTTACAATGCGGTGCATAATAAAAGGAGGGGGAGATTGAGAGGCGAATGGGTGTTGTCGATGAGCCCATGCGAAGTTCATACGGCTATTTACAACGATTTTTCCATCCAATCGCGCGGCCAGGTTCTTCACTCGGATCACGGAGCTTGCGAATTCGCGGACCGTTGCGAGATTTTAAGGGCGGAATTTAGCGCGGTCAGCGTGGTTGATGAGCAATTACAGCAGTTTAGAAAAAGGAAGCTGGGCAGCCGCCCAACGCAAAAGGATATCGAGGCTTCCAGAAAGAGTTTGATTGCCGCTCTGCGCAGGAAGCACCAGCGGCATCTGCATTGCTTCAAGCGAATTGCCCATCAAATGGCATCGGACATTATTTCAATGAAAATGGGAAGTCTCAAATTGACTTTCGAGCAGGCGGTAATCGACGCGATCATTGAATATTGCCGACTTTACCAACGCTCAACCATTCAGGTTTTTGATTATGATGCCGATCGTTTCCTGAAAGTTGATCGGATCAAGGGCGCTTGGGGTGAAATCATAGATTTATTAATGGCGATTATGGGAGTGTATCCCATTATTGCCAAAACATAACTGTCATAATTTGGCAGTTTTTTTGTTTGACACAGTGCCTGTTTATTGATATGTTTGGATATCGCCAGGTGAGTCACCGGGCATGTAAAGTTCCAGGTGAAAGGAGGCGAAGCATGCCAGACATGACGGAATTCGGAACATTGATCAAGGACTTGCCGGAAAATATCCCACCAGAAAAAAGATGGAAAGTATTTATTGATGGCAAAGAGGTCGAGAATGCTTGTCGCATTCGGATCTTCAATGAAAGATTTGGAGAGTTGAATTACGGACTCAGTCCGGTTGGACAGTTTGCCCAGTGGGCATTTCATGAAATCGGAGGCGGTGGCTCAGTCAATGTGCCGTACGCGATTGTTGACGGTATTTTGTTGATCGGCGTTTTGCCGGAAAATCGTCCTTTCCAAGGCGGAATGGTCGAAAATCTGCCCAGGGGATTTCTCGATCCCGGAGAAAATCATTTCGAGACGGCTGTCCGCGAAACCTTGGAAGAGGTAGGTGTCGATGTCAGCGGCCGGATTAGGGAGCTTTCCGGTAAACCGGTCAATCCGAACAGTGCCTTTTTCGAGACCGCTGCCCAAGGCGAAGGCGGCATGTTTTTTTCCGTGAGATTTTATGATGAAGAGCTTGTGGAGGGAGAAGAAATCAGGCTGGATCCATCGGTGGTGAGGGCGGCGACCATGCAAGCCGAGAAGATGATGACTGTTCGCTTCATCCCTTGGATCGAGGCCGTGAAACTCGGAGACATGTTCACTCTCGCCGGCATCGGCAGGCTTCTCGGCCAGCTGGCTGAGAAGCAGCTGCTGGCGGTTGAATTCGAGGCCTGATATGAATAAGCCTTAGAAATAATATTTTCTGGGGTTTTTTAATCTCTTGACGCAGTTTTTATTAGTGTTATACTGAATTTAGCACTCTAAAGCTTTGACTGCTAATATGAAAAACAGGCAAAAGGAGCTTATAAAACATTTGACTTCCAATTACATAAAAACCGCTCAGCCGATCGCTTCAGGATTTTTGGTTGAGAAATTAAGAGGCGCGGTCAGCTCGGCCACGGTCAGAAACGACATGGTCGAGCTGGAAAAAGAAGGACTTATTTATCAGCCGCACACATCAGCCGGCAGGATACCGACTGAGAAAGGCTTCAAGTTTTATATTGAAAATTTTCTCAAAGAAAAAACATTGTCTGAAAAACAGGTGAGCGAAATAAAAAAGAAAAAAAATTTAATTGCCAAAGATTTCCGGGCAGGATTAAAAGAGCTGGCCAAATATTTGGCCGAGACCAGCGGAGAAGCGATCATTGTCGCTTTCGGAAATAATGATATATACTATACCGGCCTGAGCAATTTATTTGCTAAGCCTGAATTTGAAGAAAAGCATCTGATTTGCCAGCTGAGCTCAGTGCTTGATCAGCTGGACGGCGCCATTCATAAAATATTTGATCAAAAAATTTGTTTGAAAGAGGTGGAAATCAAAATCGGCGCTGATAATATTTTCAGTACGTCATGCAGTTCCTTGATGATTCCGTATAAAAAGGCATTGGTTACGATTTTGGGGCCGATGAGGATGGATTATGACAATAATTTGGCGTTGTTGAACAATATAAAAAAATTGTAAATAGCAAATAAACCGAAAATTATTAATATGACTCAAGCGCAAAAAGATAATTTGAAAAAGAAAATCGGGGAGCTGGAAAGGAAAGTCGCAGAAAATCTGGCAGGCTGGCAGCGGGCTCGCGCCGATTATGAAAATTTGCAAAGAGAATCCGCGCAAAAGCAATTGGCATGCGCCGGCTATGTTAAAAAAGATTTGATTAACAGCTTACTGCCTGTTTTAAACAGCTTCAGCCAGGCATTTAAAAGCGTGCCTGAGGATAAAAAGGATGAGGCCTGGGTAAAGGGCTTTGAATATATCAAAAGGCAGCTGGAAGATACTTTGAAAGACTGGGGGATCGAGCAAATTAAAACTATCGGCGAAAAGTTTGACCCCCAGCGGCATGAAGCCACCGGCCAGGAAGAGTCTAAGGAGGAAAGCGGAATTATTATAAAGGAAGTCGCGCCCGGATATACCTTGAAGGGGGAGACAGTGGCATTCGCAAAAGTGGTTGTGTCTAAATAACAAATAACAAGCGCCAAAAAACAAACGTTTGGGATTTAGATCATTTGAATTTGAGATTTATTTGAAATTTGTGATTTGTGATTTGGAATTTAATAAAATAAATAATGTTAACCATCTGGTTAACAACGGAGGAGAAAATATGCCATTAATCAAATGGAGTCCATTCATGGAGCCTTTCGGAGACTTGGACAAAGTCTTTGAAGATTTGCGAAAAGGCTCGGTCGCCGGATTCTCGCCGGCAATCGATATGTATGAGAAAGGCAACAATGTGATTGTTGAAGCGCAATTGCCGGGAATCGATCCTGAAAAGGTCGATATTTCCGTGCAAGATGACGTTTTAACCATTCAGGGAAAAGCCGAGAAGAAGTCCGAAGTCGAAGAGAAAAATTATTATCGAAAAGAAATGCACGCAGGCAGCTTTTATCGCTCGATTCTATTGCCCGCTCATGTGCAGGGTGATAAAGCCGAAGCCAATTTCGAGGACGGAGTTTTGAAAGTGATTATTCCGAAGGAAAAAGCTAAGGAAGCGAAAAAGGTGAAAGTGATCGCTAAAAAAAAGAAATCATGAATCATGAAGAATGAAGCATGAAGCAATATTTATTGGAATAATGTTTACTCATCAGGCTCAGCAGCGCTGCTGGGTCTGGGTGAATAAAGATTAAAAAAAGCGATACTAATATACGAATGCATACTAATTATACGAATATTCCTCAATTAGTATCATTAGCATAATTAGTATCTTCGCATCGACATAAATATGCCAAAAATTTTAGGAATCGATTTAGGAACCACCAATAGCTGCATGGCTGTTGTCGAAGGAGGAAAGCCGAAAGTTTTAGAAAATGCCGAAGGAAATAGGACTACTCCGTCTGTCGTCGCCATTTCAAAGACCGGCGAAAGGCTCGTCGGCCAGACAGCCAAGCATCAGGCGGTTACCAATCCGAAAAATACTATTTATTCAGTTAAAAGATTGATCGGCCGAAGAGCTGATGATCCTGAAATCAATAAAGACATGGAAACCATGCCTTATGAGATCAAGCAATCCGGCCAAGGGGTTAAGATTATCATGGATGGCAAAGAATATTCTCCGCAGGAAGTCTCGGCCATGATTTTGCAAAAATTAAAGGTTGATGCCGAAGCTCGCTTGGGCGATAAAGTCGAAGAGGCGGTGATCACCGTACCGGCTTATTTTGACGATTCCCAGCGGCAGGCGACTAAAGATGCGGGAGAAATCGCCGGTTTGAAAGTGAAAAGAATTATCAATGAGCCGACAGCGGCCGCGCTGGCTTACGGATTTGATAAAAAGAAAAACCAAAAGATCGCGGTATATGACCTGGGCGGCGGAACTTTTGATATTTCGATTTTGGATATCGGCGACGACACGATTGAAGTATTGTCCACCAATGGCGACACGCACCTGGGCGGCGATGACTTTGACAAAAAAATTATCGACTGGATAATCGAGGAATTCAAAAAAGCGAACGCCGTCGACTTGTCCAAGGATCAAATGGCTCTACAGCGAATCAAAGAGTCAGCGGAAAAAGCCAAACACGAGCTGAGCTCGTCAATGGAGGCTTTGATCAATCAGCCGTACATCACGCAGGATAAAGACGGCAGCCCGCTTCACTTGGATCTGAAATTGTCCCGCGCCAAGCTCGAAGAGCTGGTGATGGATTTGGTTGAAAATACTATTGAGCCGTGCCGGAAAGCGCTGGAAGATGCGAAAATGGAGAAATCGAAAATTGACGAAGTGATTATGGTCGGCGGCATGACCAGAATGCCTTTGGTTCAAAAAAAGGTGGAAGAATTTTTTGCCAAAAAGCCCAACCTCGAAGTTAATCCTGATGAAGTGGTGGCCATCGGCGCTGCTGTTCAGGCCGGCGTATTGCAGGGCGATGTCAAAGACGTGCTGCTGCTCGATGTTACGCCGCTGTCACTCGGATTGGAAACTTTGGGCAGTGTGATGACCAGACTGATCGAGCGAAATACGACCATTCCGACTTCAAAAACCCAAGTTTTTTCAACAGCTTCGGATAATCAGCCGTCAGTCGAGATTCATGTATTGCAGGGCGAAAGAGAGCTGGCCGGCGATAATAAAACTTTGGGCAGATTTATTTTGGACGGCATTCCGCCGGCGCCGAGAGGCGTGCCTCAGGTTGAAGTGACCTTTGACATTGACGCCAATGGAATTTTAAATGTTTCCGCCAAGGATAAAGCCACCGGCAAAGAGCAGAAAATCACGATTACCGCTTCTTCGGGTTTATCAAAGGATGAGGTGGAAAAAATGAAAAAGGACGCTGAAGTCCACGCGGAGGAAGATAAGAAAAAGAAAGATGCGATCGAAGCGAAAAATATTGCTGAAAGCTTGGTTTACACCACTGAAAAATTAATGAAAGAGCAGGCTGATAAAATGAAGGATGAGGATAAAAATGCGATTCAAGAGAAACTGGAAGCCTTGAAGAAAGTTAAGGACAGCGATGATATCGAATCGATTAAAAAGGCGACCGATGAACTGGGGCAGGTGGCGCAAAAGATTGGGCAGGCGATGTACGCCAATCAGCAGGCTCAACAGACGCCGCCGGATCAGCCAAAAAATGAAGAAAAAAAAGACGATAAAACCAAGGAGGGGGATTTTGAGGAGAAAAAATAACGCGATGCTAATATACCCTTCGACTGCGCTCAGGGCAGGCGAATGCGTACGAATTATACTAATAAAGAAAAGTTAAATTCGTATCATTAGTATAATTAGTATATCCGCATCGATTATATATGAACGGACAAAACCCACAACCACAACCAAATCAAATCCAAATCAAAGCCACTGATGAAGCCATGCGGGGCGTTTATGCCAATGCCATGCAGGCGCGGCACAACAAAGAAGAATTTTGCCTGGATTTTTTAACGCTGCAACCGCCGCAGGGCGCCTTGAGTGCCAGAATCTTTACCAGCCCCGGGCATTTTAAAAGGATAGTTTTGGCGCTGCAGGATAGTCTTAAAAAGTATGAAAATACTTATGGCGAGATTGAAATGGCCAATGCGCCGAAGAATGACGTCGGATTCGTCGATAGGCAGTAAGCAAGAGGCAGCCTGCCTGACCGGCAGGCAGGTAGGTAGTAAGCAATAGGCAGTAGCCATGGAATCACTATTGCCTGTGGCCTTCTGCCTATTGCCTTGCTTTTTAGGTATGTATTTGATTGATGGTTATAATTTGCTATATGAAACCGACCTCGAAACCCGCGACGAGCTGGTGGAGAAAATCAATCGGTTCTGTTGCTTTTACCATAAAAATGCTTTGATTGTTTTCGACGGCTATTCACCAGAAGATTTTTCCACGCCGCGGGTGGCGGTCAGATTTGTCGGCGACGCGGACCATGAAATCAAGCAGATCATGAAAGCGGCGGGAAACCCCAATCAATACGTATTGGTGACGATGGATCAAGATTTGATTTACTGGGCGCGGCAGAGCCGAATTGAGGTGATGAAATCAAATCAGTTTAATTTTTTAATTCCGAAAACCGAAAGCAACGAAACCGAAGATGATCCGTATTTTGCTTTGAATGAAGAACAGGCCAGGGAAGAAATGCGGATTTTGGGATTTAAAGAAAAAAACACAGGATAATTTTCGAATTTTACATTGTTGTTTTTCTTTTTTATTTTTAATTTTTTAACATGTCAAAAGACTATTATAAAATACTGGGAATCGAAAAAACCGCCAGTCAAGATGAGATTAAGCGCGCTTTTAGAAAACTCGCGCAACAGTATCATCCGGACAAACCGGGTGGCGACGAGCAAAAGTTTAAAGAAATAAACGAAGCTTATCAGGTACTCGGCGATGCGAATAAACGCCAGCAGTATGATCAATTCGGTTCGACGTTTGATCAGGCCGGAGCTGGCGGATTTAACGGGTTTGGCGGCCAAAATCCGTTTGGTAGTGGATTTTCATCCGTCAATTTCGACATGGGCGACCTCGGCGACATTTTCGGTGATGTTTTCGGATTTGGATCGAAAACGAAAAGAAAGGCCCGGGGAGCGGATATTGAAGTTGACCTTGAGCTTCAATTCAAAGAAGCGGCATTCGGAACCGAAAAGCAAATTAAGCTGTACAAAAATATTGTTTGCCCTGTTTGCCACGGAAATGGAGCAGAGCCGGGCACGAAAATCAATACCTGCGCCGCTTGTGGCGGCTCCGGCCGGCAGACCCGTGTCCAGCAGACATTTTTGGGCGCGATTCAGACGCAAACCACTTGCTCAGCTTGCCAGGGACAAGGAAAAATACCGGAAAAAAAGTGCTCAAAATGCTCCGGAATCGGCATTATTAAGGGCGATGCTGAAATCAAAGTTTCAGTTCCGGCCGGTATAAATAACGGCGAAAGCCTTAAGTTAAGCGGTCAGGGAGAAGCCGGATCAGGCGGATCTGCGGGAGATTTGTATGTTCATATCAAAATTAAGCCTGATTTTGATTTTCATCGCGATAACTATGATATTTTAACTAATCAACAGATCAGCTTTGCGCAGGCGGCGTTAGGTGATAAAATAGAAATAAATACAATTGACGGACCAGTGGATTTGAAAATTCCGGCCGGCACTCAGCCGGGCACGAGATTTCGATTAAAAGGCAAGGGCGTGCCCAGGCTGCGAGGCTATGGCCGAGGCGACCATTGGGTGACTATAGAAGTAATAGTTCCCAAAGATTTGAATCGTAAACAAAAGCAACTACTTAAAGAATTAGATTTATGAATGTATGCCAAAATTTGAAGTGATCAAACAGCAGCCAAGCGCGCTGGATGCGGCATTGGATGATTATCGGGCAGGGGATGAGAAGTCAAAGAGATTCGCTCAAAATGAAATTATCAGACTTTTTAAACAAGACCCCGATCTTTTTATCGGCAGAGAAGATGAAGCCATTAAAGCATTGAAGGGTATTCAGGGAGAAGCAGTGCGCGAAGTATTGCAAGGATTATTTGAAGGCCGCGAATCAAGAGCTCATGAAGATCGGGATGAAACCAGAGAAATGCCGGCGCTTAAAATAGGCCCGGGATTGGATGCGCTACTGAAAGCAAAAATGGATTTTAGAGAAATGACGCACGATGCTGATGAGTTGGCCGGTTTTATCGGCGCGTTGCGGCAAATGGCGTCGAACAGAGCTTATCTAAAAGATGTGGAATTCGTTCGCAGGTTTTCCGGTTCCATCGAAACCATCGGCGATGCCATTTCAATATGGCCTAACATGGCTGAAAAAGCTGATTTGGAAAGAAAATATAACAGATTGTATCAGTCTCTCCCCGAGCAAATCAAATCGCAAGTAATGGAAAAAGTGGCGTAGGGAGTCGGAACATGGTATAATAGGTTGTAGTTGGTAAGCTGTAGGTATGGGATTAAGGAATCCATATTACGAATTTATTTCTCAAATAAAAATAAAATTATGTCTTCCGCATTAGATTGGTTTTCAAATATCAATTGGTCGAATCCCGGCTGGGACGTGATTGTCCTGTTATTTTTCGTGATCGGCGCGCTGGTTTACGGCATGGCCATGGGGCGCAGCCGAATCATCGTGATATTGATGTCAATTTATATCACCCTCGCCATTGCCAATGCTGTGCCATGGGATCGAGTTATCAGCGGCAATATCAGTTTTAATAACGCGTTGGTCTTGCAGGCCGGGGTATTTATCGTATTATTAATCGCCTTATTTTTCTTAATATCAAGATCCGCGGTCGGCCGAGTGATTGGCGACAGCGGCGGCAAGTGGTGGCATGTGTTATTGTTCAGCTTTCTGCAGGTTGGCTTGCTCATCAGTGTGATTATGTCCTTTTTACCGTTTAATTTTTTAGCTAATTTTAGTGAATTAACGCGGGAAATTTTTATCGGTGATATTGGCCGGATAGTCTGGCTGGTTTTGCCGATTGCGGGCATGCTGTTAGTAAAGGAGAATGAGGATTAAAAAAGTAATGAGTAATAAGATAAAATAAAATAATATAAGTCCTCAACAGGACTTTTTTTTTATTTTTTGCTAAAATTGAATTATATTATTAGGCAGTAGGCAAGAGGCAGTGGGCAAGAGGCAGCCTGCCTGACCGGCAGGCAGGTGGGCAGTAGTAATTTATTTCTTATCATATGAAATTGCAATTATTTAACACCCTCACTCGGAAAAAAGAAAAATTTAAGCCGATGCGCTGGTGGAGGAGAAGCGTTTCCATGTACATATGCGGCCCAACGGTATACGATTACGCGCATATCGGGAATTTTAGAAGCTATGTGTTTGCCGACACGTTAAAAAGAGTTTTAGTCTATAACCGATATCAGGTTCGTCAAGTGATCAATATCACCGATGTCGGCCATCTGACCGGCGACGCGGATTTCGGAGAAGATAAAATTGCCAAGAAAGCGGCAGCAGAAAGAAAAACTGCCTGGCAGGTTGCTGAGTTTTATACTGAAGCGTTTAAAAGCGATTTTATTAAATTAAACTGCACTGAGCCAATGGTCTGGGCCAAGGCGACTGATCATATTAAAGCCATGATTGATCTGGTAAAAAAATTGGAAGCCAAAAGTTTTACCTATCAAACTTCTGACGGCGTTTATTTCGACACTTCCAAATTAAAAGATTACGGCAAGCTGGCCCGGCTTGATATTGCCGGACTGGAAGCCGGCAAAAGAATTGACCTGGGCGAAAAGAAGAATCCGACAGACTTTGCTTTATGGAAATTTTCACCAAAGGATAAAAAGCGCGACATGGAATGGAATTCTCCATGGGGAGTCGGATTCCCGGGCTGGCATATAGAATGTTCGGCCATGTCCATGAAGTATCTCGGAAAGACCTTGGACATCCATACCGGCGGCATTGATCATATTCCCGTGCATCATTCAAATGAAATCGCGCAAAGCGAAGCGGCGACCGAAAAGCAGTTTGTGAACTATTGGATTCACAATAATTTTATTCTGATGAATAATGAAAAGATGGCAAAATCAGTGGGCAATATCACGACCATAAAAGATTTGCACGCCAAAGGATTTGAGCCGCTTGATTATCGCTATTTATTATTGGGGACGCATTATCGAAAAGAACTGAATTTTACTTTTGAGGCGCTGGAAGCGGCGCAGAATGCTCATAAAAAATTAAAGCGAGACTTTTTAAGCTGGGGTGAGAATTCCGGCCAAGTATTAACTGCCTGGCAAGAAAAATTCCATCAGGCGATTAACGATGATATTAATATGCCGCAAGCGCTGGCAATAGTCTGGGATTTGGCAAAGTCTGATGAGCAGCCTGCTGATAAGCGAGAGACTTTGCTGGAATTCGATTCAGTGCTGGGCCTTGGCTTGACAGATTTAAATCCTGAAGCGATCCCGGCTGAAATAAAAAAATTGGCAGAGGACCGTCTGTCTGCCAGAAAAAATAAAGATTTCGAGCAGGCAGATTCTTTTCGAAAAGAAATTGAAGCGCTGGGCTGGGAGATAGAGGATACGGCGGATGGGTTTGAATTATTTAAAAAGTGATCGGCGGTTTCGGTATCGGTATCGAAGCTTGAATTTATGTATCCTTTATCCTGTTATTCAGAATTCAAGGTATTAACGATGGAACTAAGAACCATAGAACAATAGAACTGCATAACTTCATATTTTTTTTAATTTTAAACATACCTCCATGAACACCTTTTGGCAAAAATTTAAAAAACCGATCATTGCGGTCGCTCCGATGGCCGGTTACACTGATTCCGCCTTTCGTTTGATTTGCAAAAAGTATGGCGCTGACGTGGTTTACACTGAAATGATTTCCGCTGACGCGCTTTTTTATGATTCGAAAAAAACGTTGGAGATGCTTAAGTTTAATAAGAAAGAAAAGCCAGTGGTGTGCCAGCTTTTCGGCAAGCGGCCGGAAATGTTTGCTAAGGCGGTTGAGATAGTTGAGCGCTTCGGCTATGATGGCATTGATATTAACTTCGGCTGTCCGGCCAGAAAGGTAGTGGCGCATGGCGGAGGAGTGACCCTGATGCGAGATTTGGATAAGTGTCATGAAATTATTAAAGCCGCCTGCGACTCAGCAAAAATTCCTGTTTCCATAAAAATCAGAGCGTCAATAAAAAATGGCGAACAAGAAATTTATGCGACGGATTTAGTGAAAAAAATTAAAGACTTGCCAGTAGCTGCGATAATGATTCACGGCCGAAGCTATGAAGGTGGATTTAGCGGGCCGATAGACTTTGGAATGATAAAAAAAGTAAAAAAGCAGTTTGACGGCGTTGTTTTAGGCAACGGGGGCATTGAAACGCCGGAAAAAGCGAAAGAGATGCTTGATTTAACAGGTGTTGACGGCATTGGGTTAGCCAGAGGCTTGTGGAAAAAACCATATCTCGGGCAATTGATAAAGGAATATTTGCAAAAAGGGAATTATAAACTTTGGAATTTAAAACAAATAAAAAAAATGGCACTGGAGCATGCCAAATTGATGCATAAAACAAAAGGCGATCACGGAATAATGGAAATGCGTAAATTTTTATTGTTTTATTTCAAAGGATTTCCCGGAGCCGGCGGAGTCAGACAGAGGCTGGTGAAAGTGGAGGGAGTGGATGATGTTGAAAAAGCATTAAAAGATATTTGATTTCAAACAACTTTCAACGGCTAAATTAAAGTCCGCTAAATTGGAGCAGGCATTTTATTAAATCCATCGTTTTTTCTTAAAGATCGCCAGCATCACCAATGTGCCGGCGCCCATCAGTCCGAGGATTTTGTAAAAAGCATAGGGTGAATCAACAATCGGCATTTCCGTATTCATGCCAAATATGGCGGCAATCAGCGTCAGCGGAAAAACAATCACCGAAAAGATGGTTAAAGTTTTAATAATTGAATTTAATCTATCCGAATAAAGAGATTCATTGCTTTCAAAAAGCGCTTTAACCGTCTCGCTGTAGTTTTCCAGGATATCCCAAATTTCTTTCAAATCGGCAACCAGATTGGCGAAGTATGATCGCAATCGTTTGGTGGGGAATATCGAAGAATTATCGGCCTTATCAAGCATTTTTCGAATAATGGTTTTGTGGCTTTGAATTGATTTTCTAAAGGAAACGATGTTTCTTCTGACCATTAGAATTTCACGAATAACTTTTTGCCGAGGAATTTTTTGAAATATTTGGTCTTCGAGCTCTTCGATATCATTATTGATGTGCGTCACCATTGGTCTGGCGTTCTCCATTGATTTATCCAGTATTTCGTAGAGCAATACGCCCGGACCCGTCCCCATCTCGTCTGGCAATTTTTTTATTTTTTTGTATTCGTTGAATAGGTTGTCCAGCGGGAAAAAATCGATTTCCTGAGAGGTGACTATATAATTTTTCCCGATGAAAAAGTCAATCTCCACCGGAATAATTTTGTGCGTTTTCGGTTGATATACCGGAAAAGTTAAAATCATGAAAAGATAGTTTTCATGTCCGATCAGTCTGGGGCTTTGGAGCGGCGGCAGGCAGTCATTTAAGTGCATCATGGAAAACCCGAATTTTTTTTGAAGGAAAAGTATTTCTTTCTTTCTCGGTTTTTTTATTTTTATCCAGGTCAGGCCGCGGTGGTTTCGCACTGTTGGATATTGATGATCAGCCATAGAGGTGAGGAGGTATTTGTTTTAAAAATTTTTAAATTTCCGTTTAATATCCAATTTAAAATTTTAATATCCGGAAATTATAAATTAGTGACGTTTATATTATAACACTACCGTTGCCATATCGCCAAATTTTTTAAAACAAAAATACGGGGAATGCCGTATTTTTTTATGAAATTATTCCTGGCCGACCGTTTGGAAGAGGTCAAAGACGTATGACACTATCGAATAGGCTAATAATATAATGACTAAACCGATTAATCCGTTAGTGAACACGCCTTTCGCTTGTTTTTTGCGATCTTCATTGCCGCCGGAAACCATCCATAAGAATCCGCCATACATAACTATAATCAAAGTAAAAATGCCGAGTAGGGACAAAACTTGCTTGATTATAGTGCCGACTAGCGGTTTTAAGCTAGTTTTAGGCAAACCAGCATGGTTATTGACCGTTTCCAACCCTGCGGTCATTTCTGAAAATACGTCCGATTGAGCTAAAACAGGAGTGGCCATAGTCAATAAAAACCCTGCTAAAATGGCGAAAATAATGATTTTTTTGCTTGTCTTACCCATATGCGCATACCTTACAAAATTTTTATGATTTTGTCAAGAGCGGGAAAAATATGTTATAATTTAGTCATAAATAGCCATTTTTTCAATTTGCATAATTTCGTAAAAAATATTAAACTTTAATAACCTCTATGAGCCCTTTACCACTCTCTCAAGAAACAAAAAATTTACCGGAAAGCGCTACAATCGAACGTCCGGGGGATCAGCAGAAAATGATTGAACCGAAGATAGCGCCGGAAAAAATTCCGTCCGCTGAAAAGCCCGCGCCCGCGCCCGCCGCAACACCGGGAGCTGTCTCGCGGAAACAGCCGGAAAAACCGCCGGCGATTGATTTGGAATTAAAAGCGGTGCGAGACGTCATGCAAGAAAACATAAAAGAATTATTTTTGGCGATGACGCCGGGACAGCAAAAACAATTCAAGGAAGAAGGCGTCAGAACGGCCAAGGAGATCAGTGGTCTGCTTCATCAAGTGAAAGTCAACACTAAAAGAATTTTGGATTTGATCAAGCGCTGGCTGTCGCGACTGCCGGGCATTAATAAATATTTTTTGGAGCAGGAATCAAAAATCAAGCTGGACAGATTGCTGGAAATAAAAAAAGAAAGAGCCGGACAGGGCGCGGAGCGGATAATGGAATAGTTTAGCATTCATTAGAATATTGGCGTTGAAATATTATGTTTATAAAAAAAATCGGCATTGACTTAGGCACCACCTACACTTTGGTCCATTTGCCAAAAAAGGGGATCGTAATCAACGAGCCCTCGGTTGTGGCCATATCGGTGGCCGATAAAAAAATATTGGCTGTTGGCGATGAAGCTAAAGAAATGCTCGGCCGCACTCCGGATACCATCGTCGCTTGTCGGCCGCTCAAAGACGGCGTGATCGCCGATTACCGAACAACCGAAGCAATGCTCAGATACTTCATCAATAAAGCGTTGGGCGGCATAAAAATTTTTCGGCCGGAAGTGATGGTCGCCGTGCCGGCGGGCATCACCTCAACCGAAAGAAGAGCGGTTATCGACGCCACTATTACCGCCGGCGCGCGGGCCGCTTATATTATCAAAGAACCGATCGCCGCGGCGATCGGCGCCAATATTCCCATTGGCAGCGCGTCCGGGCACATGATTATCGATATCGGCGGCGGCACCAGCGAAGTGGCCGTTATTTCGCTCGGCGGCATCGTCACTTCGAAGTCGGTGAGAATCGGCGGCAATAAATTCGATCAGGCCATTGCCGAATATACTCGGAAAAAATATAATTTGGCCATCGGCGATCGAACCGCGGAAGCCATTAAGATTGAAATCGGTTCGGCCATGTACCAGGAAGGCCCGCCGACAATGGAGGTGCGCGGCCGAGACATGATTTCCGGATTGCCCAAGACCATAATCATGAATTCAAACGACGTCACCGAGGCGCTGCAAAAAGAGCTCGATGGCATCGTGAATTCAACCAAGGAAGTGCTGCACATGACTCCGCCGGAACTATCGGCCGACGTCATTGACAAAGGCATTATCATGAGCGGCGGTTCGAGCCTGCTTCGAAATATCGACCGGCTGATGTCTAAGGCGATCGGCGTGCCCGTTTACGTGGCTGACGACGCTCTTTTGTGCGTGGCCAAAGGCACCGGAGTGGCTTTGGATAATTTGGATTTGTATAAGCGATCGATTTTGGCGACCAGATAAAGTAGAAAATTATAAACCCTAAATTCTAAATCCTAAACAATATCTAAATTCAAATGTTCCAATGTCCCAAACAATTATATTCGCAGTTTGGAATTTAGAATTTAGATATTAGAATTTGTTTAGAATTTAGATATTAGAATTTAGGATTTATGCGAATCGGCATCGACGCTTCCCGCGCCAACAAGCCCATAAAGACAGGAACAGAATGGTACTCGTATCATTTAATCCAGTGGTTTAAAAAAATAGACAATAAAAACCACTATTTTTTATATACAAACGCGCCGTTAAAAAGCGGGCTCGAGAATTGCCCGCCGAACTTTGAAGAAAAGATTCTGCGCTGGCCGCCGGGCCGGCTGTGGACTCAGTTTCGTCTGTCCTGGGAAATGTTAGTTACGAGATGTGCCCTTCGATGCGATTCAGGGTGGGCAAGATCCGTATACAAGATATTACAAGATGCCGGAAGAGGAAAGGGAAAAACAATCGATCGGCTGTTTGTATCAGCGCATGTCATTCCCTTGATTCATCCGAAAAACACGATTGTCACCATCCATGATATCGGCTTCGAGCGGTTTCCGGAAATTTATCCCTGGTACGATATCGTCTACCACCAATGGGCGATCAGATTCGCCAAGCGCGCGGCGTCGAAAATTATCACCATCAGCGAGTTTTCCAAAAAAGAATTGATTGATGTTTTTAAAATAAAGCCCGAAAAAATACATGTTGTTTATAATGGATACGATGATGAAAAATATCGGCCTCATGAATTAGCGGAAATTGATTCCGTGAAATCAAAGTACAATTTAAAAAATCCATATTTGATTTTTGTCGGCAGATTGGAGGAGAAGAAAAATACGCCGTTTTTGGTCGAGTGTTTTGCGCAATTTAAAAAGAAATTTCCTGAATATAAATTGGTTTTGGTCGGCCGGCGGGGGCATGGTTTTGACAGAGTGGAAAATAACATCGGAAGGTTTGGGCTGGAAAATGAAGTGATTTTTCCCGGCTGGGTTGATTCAGACGATTTATCAAAGCTACTGGCCGGAGCAAAAGCCTTAATATTCCCCAGCTTGTATGAAGGGTTCGGCATACCGGTGATCGAAGCCATGGCCTGCGGCGTCCCTGTTGTTTGTTCAAATACAACTAGTTTACCGGAAGTGGTTGGGAAAGGGGCAATTTTGGTTGATCCGAAAAGCAAAGATCAAATGGTTGAAGCAATGGGAAAAATCGTGTCTGATGAAATTTTGCGGAGAGACCTGATTGAGAAAGGATTGGAGAACGCGAAGCGATTTTCGTGGGAGAAGTGCGCGCGGGAATCATTGGAGGTGATTTTAAGTTAACTCTCGGGAACTGGAGTTCCCTCGAAACCGAGAAGGGAAACTCTCGGGAACCGGAGTTCCCTCGAAACCATGGTTTTTTAAGAATGTTATGTGCTCCGTGTTCCATGCTCCGTGATATTATGTTATAATAATTTATGAAAGATATTGAATTCGACTGGCCAATTTTGGGGCAGGAAAGAATAAAAACATTTTTACAAAAGAGCTTGGCCAATGAAGCCTTTTCTCACGCGTATTTGTTTCTGGGCCCGGAAAATATCGGCAAGACCAAGACGGCCAAATTGATGGCCGAATCGTTGCTTTGCCATAATTTTTCCAGCCGGAGCGGAAATTCGTTAAAAGTACCTTGCGGCGAATGCGCTCATTGCCAGCAGTTCGAAAAAGGCATTCATCCGGATGTTTATTTTCTGGAACTTGAAAAAAAAGAAGGATTCGACGAACTGAAAAATCAAATTTCCGTCAAGCAGGTCAGGGGGCTGCAAAGCCGGATCAGTAAGCACGCGTTTTTGAATTCATATAAAGTGGTTATCGCGCCGCGAGCGGATTTTTTGACAGCGGAAGCCCAAAACAGCCTGCTTAAAACATTGGAGGAACCGGCCAGAAAAACGGTGTTGTTCTTGATCGCCGACAGCCGGAAAAGTCTGCTTGACACGATCGCTTCCCGCTGCCAGATTATCAATTTTAATCTTATCGGCCGCCATGACATTTACGATTATTTGCTGGGACATTCGGCCAATCGCGATCAAGCTAAAGATTTTTCCAAATTGGCTTTTGGCCGGCCGACCCGCGCGATGAAGCTTTTTTCTCACCCGGATGATTTTGCCAGCTTAAGAGATTCCCAGATCAGGTTTCTGGAATCGCTCGATTCCGGGCTGGCTGATCGATTTATATTCGCCGCCTCGGCCAGCGAGAAAAATAAAGAGCAAATAATCGATAACGCCACCGAATGGCAGGGATTGCTTCGAGATGTGCTGTTGGTGCTCACTGAAAATGACAGTGAAATATCCAATCGGTTCGCGGAAGCGAATTTGCGGACGCTGGCCGGCAAATATCGCGTATCACAGATCAGGGAATTGATCGCCCGGTTGGAAAAATTGAAATTGAACGTTAATAAAAACATAAACATAAAATTAATGTTGGAAAATTTTTTTCTAACGATTTGAACCTATGATAAAAAAAGTTTTATTTGCCGCGGTCATTTTAACGGCTACCATCAGTTTATCGGGCTGCATTAAAATCGGGCAGAAAACCGCCGAACCCAGCGTTCAGGGCGGGGTATTCGTGTCTGGAGATAAAGGTGAAACCTGGGTCAGAAAAGTTGATCTGATGACCCCGGGCTCCATTCCCGGCCTGATTGGCGACACCGGAGACGTTAATGTGGTGGAATTTAAATTCGATCCGACGGATTCGCGCTATCTATACATGGGCACGGCCGAAAATGGTTTGTTTTATTCCAATAATAACGGCAAAGGCTGGATCGCCGACGAGACGATCAACAGCGGATTCATCCGCGGTATCGGCATTGATCCGAAAGCGCCTTGCACTGTTTATGTCGGCGTCAATACTCGATTGATGAAAACGACAACTTGCGGACGTTTTTGGGAAGAGACCTATAAAGTCCCGCTGCCTCAATTGGTGACGGCCGTAGGCGTCGATTACTATAACACCAACATCGTCTATGTGGGGTTGGATACCGGCGATCTGCTTAAAAGCGTCGATTCCGGCAAAAATTGGGAGCGGGTGAAGAATTTTTCCAGCCGGGTGAATAACATTACATTCGACAAAGACGATTCGAGAATCATTTACATCGGCACCGAGAAAAATTATTTGTCTATCAGCCGCGACGCCGCCGGAAATTTTGAGAGCACTAAGGAGGCGATGGCGGATTTTAAAGATTCGGCCCGCGCGATCGAAGTGGCGCAAGACGCTAAAAGCGGAGAATTGTATTACGCGACCGGATTCGGCATATTGCGTTCCAAGGATAAGGGCGTTTCCTGGGAAGAAGTTAAGCTGATAACTGTCCCGGCGAAAACGGACATTTATTCAATGGCCATCAACCCAAAAAACGGCAATGAAATTTATTACGCCACCCCTACCAATGTTTATCGATCGGTCGATGCCGGCGCCACCTGGAGCACTTGGCGGTTGCCAACAACGCGCACCGGAAGGGCCATGGCCGTGCATCCGGATGACGGCAATGTGGTATATTTGGGAGTCAGATTGTACGAAGAATAATATTTGGGCAATCGGCGGCGGTTAATTGAGTCGAATATAAATGAAAATATATGAACGAATTTATAAAAAATCATCAGGAGGAATTTGACAAAGCTAAAGAGTTTTTTCAAAACGAATTATCTAAGGTGCGCACCGGCCGAGCCAACCCCGCTTTGGTGGAGGGTGTTTTTGTCGAAGCGTATGGCACTCCAACCCCGCTCAAGCAGCTGGCCACGGTAACCGTGCCCGAAGCTCGGGTGCTGAGGATTGAACCATGGGATAAAAGTCTGCTCAAGCCGATCGAAACGGCCTTAAGCAAGCTGGAAATCGGCGCGTCGACATCGGTGGATGATCAGTGCGTCAGAGCGACGTTCCCTCAGTTGACCGAGGAATCTCGCGCCAAATTCACGAAAATGATAGCTGAAAAGCTGGAAGAGGCGAAAGTCAGCGTGCGGCAGATCAGAGACAAAGTTAAAGAAGACATAGAAAAAGCTTTTAAAAATTCAGATATAACCGAAGACGATCGTTATGATTACCGTGATGGACTGGATAAGCACATTGAAAGCCTTAACAAGGAATTGGACGAACTAGCCGAAAAGAAAAGCAAGGAGATAATGACGATCTAGTCATGTGTCATGTAACATGTAACATGTAGCATGTAACATGTAACAATATGGAAGGAGAAAAGTTATTTCATGAGAAATTAAAAGAAAAAATGGATATTTATGTCCATTTAATATATAAAATTACGAGAAATTTCCCCCGAGAAGAGTTGTATGGCATAATAAGTCAACTCCGAAGAGCGGCTTTATCTGTTGTGCTGAATTATATTGAAGGTTATGCACGTCTCGGAAATAAAATGATGAAGAATTTTCATAGAATTTCATACGCCTCACTCAAGGAGTCAGAATATTTATTGGAATTTTCAAAAAAAGAAGGTTTTAATATTACAGAAGAGGATTATGGACATGCAGTTAAACTAGCTGACGAGATAGGAGCAATGTTATGGAAAACAATAGATTCAATAGATATTAATAATGATTGATACATGTTACATGATACATGCTACATGAAAAATATGGATCAAATGGAAAAATTAGTCAGTTTGTGCAAACGCCGCGGATTTGTTTATCCGGGCTCGGAAATTTACGGCGGCCTGGGCGGCACGTACAGCTACGGCCCCTATGGGGTTGAGTTAAAAAACAACATTAAGCAATTGTGGTGGAAAATGTTCGTTCGCGATCGCGATGACATGGTCGGCATCGACGGCCCGATTTTATTGCATCCCAAGCTGTGGGAAGCATCCGGCCATACCAAGGGCTTTAATGACGCCTTGGTTGATTGCAAAAAATGCAAGCGCCGCTTTCGGGCCGATCATATTATCGAAGAAGCGACCAGCCTTGATCTTGAAGGCAGTATCGAAAAGATGACTGAAGTTTTGCGTCAAGAAAAAATCAAATGCCCGGTCTGCGGCAAGTCGGACTGGACCGATGTGCGCACGTTCAACATGATGTTTAAGACTGAAATGAATAATGTCAGCGATGGGACGGAAAGCGTCGTTTACTTGCGGCCGGAAACAGCGGGCGCGATTTTTATTGATTTCAAAAACGTGCTCGATTCGTCGAGAGTCAAAATTCCTTTCGGCATCGCCCAGATCGGCAAGGCCTTTCGAAATGAAATCGTGGCCGGCAATTTTATTTTTAGATTGCGCGAATTCGAGCAAATGGAAATAGAATATTTCATCTCTCCAAAGGCCAAGTGGCAGCTGATTTTTGACAAATGGCTTGATCAGCAGGAAGAATTCGCCATCATGCTCGGCGTCGATAAAAAAGATTTGCGCCGCCGCGAGCATCCCAAAGAAAAGCTGTCTTTTTATTCAAAAAAGACAGTGGATATTGAGTATAATTTTCCGTTCGGTTTTAAGGAACTTTTTGGGCTGGCGCATCGCTCTGATTTCGATTTGTCGAGCCACGCCAAAGCGACTAAGCAGAAATTGGAATACACTGATCCAGAGACTAGAGAAAAGTATATTCCGCACGTCATCGAGCCGACTTTCGGGCTTGAGCGCAGTATTTTAGTGGCATTGCTTGCCGCGTATAATGAAGAGAAAGTGGAAGACGGCGAAAGAGTGGTAATGAAATTCCCGGCGTCAATCGCGCCGATCAAGGTGGCGGTGTTCCCGCTCTTAAAAAACAAACCGAAGCTTATTGAAAAAGCCCGAGAAGTGTATAACGACTTGAGAAAAAATTGGCAATGCGAGTTCGATGACAATGGCAATATCGGCAAACGTTATCGCCGCCAGGATGAAATCGGCACGCCTTTTTGCGTCACCGTTGATTTTGATTCTTTGGACAATGATGACGTGACGGTGCGCGATCGAGATTCGATGAAGCAGGAGAGAGTGAAGATAGATGCATTGGCGGATTATTTAGATTCAAGGTTAAGATAGACGTTTAGACGTGTTAATTTCTAATTCCTAATTTTTAATTTCTAAATAATTTCTAATGACTCAATGTCTAATGAAACAGATGTATCAATAGAAATTAGAAATTTATGAAAATATTTCAAGTCGCCGTATTCGGCAGTTTAATCAAAGACATTGAATTTTTCAGCGATGAAATTTTTGTCATTGAAAATAAAAAAGATATCACGCGCCAGAAGATGTTCGCTTTTGAATACGGCGCCAAATTGCCGATCGATAAAGTCTATTATAATTTCGGCGGGGGAGCGGGCAACGTTTCGGTTGGCTTGAACCAGCTGGGAATCAAAGCCGCGCCGGTTTCGAGCGTTGGCGATGACAGCGAAGGCCGGCAAATGATCGAATATTTTAAAAAAAATAAAATTGACGCAAGCTTGATTTCAACAAATAAAAAAGAGCTGACCGGCTTTTCTTTTATTTTGGGGTCAAAAAAACACAGAGATCACGTGATTTTCACCCATAAAGGAGCTTCAAGTGAGCTATCTTTTACGCCGGCATTATTAAATAAGTTTAAATCCGAATATTTTTATATCGCGGCGCTCAGCCAGAAAAATTGGGTATCAGAGCTTCGGAAATTATTTTCAAAATCAAGAAGAGACACGGCTTCAATCGTTTGGAATCCCGGACAGATTCAATTGAATTCCGCCGCGGCGATGCTGGAGTTTCTGCCGCAGACAGAGATTTTAATTGTCAATAAAGACGAGGCGATTCAACTGATTTTGGATTTATTCGGGCGAAGTAAGCAAATCTCGAACGTCAAATATTTGATTGCTAAACTTAAGTCGCTTGGGCCGACGGCGGCGATCATCACGCAAGGAAGCAAGGGGGCGAATGTTTTGGATGCCGGCGGCAAGTTTTATCATTTGCCGGCGTTTGGCAAAAAAGTCATTGACACCGTGGGCGCCGGCGACGCTTTCGGTTCCGGATTTTTGGCCGGGTGGATTTATTGGCGGGACGCCAAAAAGGCGCTGCGGTTGGGTTTGAGGAACAGCGGGTCGGTGGTTGGCAAGATCGGGGCGCAGAACGGGCTATTGGGTTACGAGATGTACAAGATTCGAATACAAGATATTACCAGATAAAAATTGAATTTTAAGTTACAAGATGTACAAGATTCGAATACAAGATAGTACCAGATAAAAAAGAATTTTTTGATATTTAAGATTAAATATGACAGAGTTTTACTATAAGGATCTTTGCGATAAAATAATAGGAATATGTTTTGATGTTTTTAATGAATTTGACTACGGCTATAGAGAGAATTTTTATGAAAAAGTTTTGTATGATAAATTGATAGAAAACAATATTTCAGTCAGTAATCAATTTCCAGTTCGGATAAGAGTCAATGATAGATATTTTGTGATCCGAAGAGTAGATTTTTTTATCGAAAATATAATGTTCGTTGAATTAAAAGTTGGCAGAAAGCTATCGAAACGGCATTTTGAACAAGCAAATGAATATTTACATGTGTTAAATTTAAGATTAGCGTTGCTTATACTGTTTTCTCCCAAAGGAGTGGTTATCCGCAGAGTTGTTAATGATCCCGAATATAAATAAATTAATTAATATCTTGTAATATCTCGTACATAAATCTTGTACATCTCGTAACTTAAATATATGAAAGTAAAAATTGAGATCTCCGCCCGCCACTTACATTTATCCAAAAAAGATTTGGAAAAATTGTTTGGCAAGGGCTATGAATTAAAATCGGAAAAAGAATTATCTCAGCACGGCGAATTCGCCAGTTCGGCTAAAGTGAATTTGGTTGGACCAAAGCGGCAGTTAGAAAACGTCACCGTCATCGGCCCGGTCAGAGAAAAGACGCAAGTTGAAATTTCCCGGACCGACGCCTTCTTTTTGGGCGTGGCGGCGCCGCTGCGAGTCTCGGGCGATGTCAAAGGATCGGGCAAGATAAAAGTTGTCGGGCCGGCGGGGGAAGTCAATTTAAAAGAAGGAGTAATCGTGGCCAAGCGCCATGTCCATCTTTCGGATGCGCAAGCGAAAAAGCTCGGTTTAAAGCATGGCGATATCGTTAAAGTCAAAGTCGGCGGCGATCGCGCTTTGGTTTTTGACGAAGTGGTCGTTAGGGTAAAAGAAAATTTCGATCAATCTTTTCAAATCGATACCGATGAAGGCAATGCCGCGGGATTGGCGCCGGTGGGGGAAGGGGAGCTGATTATTTGAACAAGCGATTCCAATATACTAATGCATACTAATTATACGAATTATTGACTACGAAACTTTAAATGTTCTACGAATTCTACGAAAACACACTTTAAAGTAAAATTAGTATCATTAGTATTAATTCGTATATTAGAATCGAGGTAAAAAAATATGGAAATACCCCCATTCATAAAACACTTACTAAAGAAAGAAGAGCCGTCAAAAGCGGCGCCCGAGGCAAGGCCGGAAGCGGCGCCGGACATGGAATCACTGTCAGAGCAGGCGCTGGAAGTTTTATTTGAGCGATATGAAAAAGTAATTAACGAAGCGGACGAAATGAAGCTGTTAAACATCGATCAAGCGCTGGAACTGCTTGAAGAAGCGGAACGAATCGTTGATCAAATGGAAGCGATAAAGGCGGGCAAAGTTTTAATTGATGATTTGGAAAAAATAATTGGCGAAAAGAAGGAAGCCAAGTCGGGCAGTATAGAATCAGTATCGGGTTTAACGCCCGAAGGCAAAGAGGTGAGGTTTGAGCTCAAAGAGCAGCTTGAATACTGGAGAGATTTTTATAAAGAAGCGGGTGTTGACTGGGCGGAATTGCCGGCAGAGATTAAAATAACCGAAGCGCAAGCCAAAGAGATCGAAAGATTAATTACTGAGCTGGGATTTGATAAAATGATAATTATTCCGGCCGGGCTGGCGGATACAGGGAAGAAGTATGAAGAGCTTCATGAAAAGATGAGCGAGGGCTACAAAGACACTTTTCAAAGCGATAATTTCGAAGCAGACCGCGGTTTCGCGGGGCTGGTAAACAAAAGTAATGGATTGAGGATAATTGTCACCAAAGAAGTGAAAGAGCTTGCCGATGATGCGCTATTTAAAGAGACGATAGGAAAATCAGTAAATGCTTTGGAAGCGGAAGGCGGCATATTCGAGCAAAGGGGTGTTAGAGGGCTTAATGCCGCGGAATATCTGGTATTTCAGAGGGAGTATTTTAAAAGAACGGGCCAACATTTGGACATCGATTATTTTACGTGGCTGACCGAGCATGAGCGGCCCGAGTCCAAGCCCGGGCGGCCGGCGTCTGGCCGCGTGCCTTACGGCTTTTGGCTTCCTGGTTCTGTGCGCCTTTTCCTTTATTCCAATGCGGCTGATGTTAGTTTTGGCTATCTGGGTTGTCGCCTCGCCGGTAGTCTTGAAGTAGCTTAATATTTGTTTATTTAAGGTTTTATTTTTATTTTTTTATTTATTATTTTTATTAAATCCGAATGACACGAATTTATTTATCCGAATACCCCGGATGACCCGAATAACGCGTTTAGCGGCTGCATTTGGGGGTTCGGATCGCGTTTGGCTAAGGCTTAGGGTGGGCAATATATCGCTAAATTTATTATAGAAGGCGGATATCAAGATAAAATGTATTTACTAAATTCAAAATATCTGATAAAATGTATTTAGCAAGGTAGTTTTTATATTTTTTTCTAATTTATGAGTATTTTGCGAGATATTACAATAAAATCGTTAAAATCGCTGGAAAATCCTGAAATTCTACTTTTTGTCGGGGCAAGGCAAGTTGGGAAAACGACGATTTTAAAGCAAATACAAGGAGATTTAGTGGAAAATGGAAAAACCACCAATTTTTTGAATTTGGAAGATCCTGATTATTTAAAATTATTAAATGACTCACCGAAAAATTTATTGAAAATATTCCCTTTTAATTTGAATGAGCGGACCTATCTTTTTATTGACGAAATTCAATATTTAAAAGACCCGTCAAACTTCTTAAAATATTATTACGACGAGTATCGCGATAAAATTAAATTGATTGTTTCCGGATCATCGGCTTTTTACATAGACAATAAATTTAAGGATTCGCTGGCGGGAAGAAAAGAAATTTTTTATGTAAGGACATTGTCTTTCAGGGAATTTTTACGATTTAAAAATGAAGAGGAGTTATCGAAAAAAGATTTTGGCGGATTAAGCTTATCTGAAATTGACAAAATCAAATTATTTTACGAAGAATTCATTATTTATGGAGGTTATCCTCGAGTGGCGCTGTCGCCGATTTCAGAGAAAGAGGCTGTTTTGCATGAATTGGCGTTTTCTTACGTCAAAAAAGACATTCTTGAAGCCGGAATACGAAAGGATGAGATTTTTTTGAAGCTATTTAAAATATTGGCCTCGGGAATCGGCGGATTGGTGAATTCCTCGGAATTGGCCGCGACGCTAGGCATCTCCAAAACAGCGGTTGATAATTATTTGTATACCATGCAAAAGTCGTTTCATATTTGTCTGCTTAAACCGTTTTTTAAAAATGTAAGAAAAGAACTGACCAAAATGCCTAAAGTCTATTTTTTTGATTTGGGATTAAGGAATTTTTTAATCAATAATTTTGATTCCTTCGCGGCCAGAAGCGATAAAGGCGTTCTGCTCGAGAACGCCGTCTTTCGTCAATTAATTGAAAACCATGAAGAGGATCAGATTAAATTCTGGCGCACTTCTTTAAAAAACGAAGTTGATTTTATCGTGGATAATAAAGAAGCATTGGAAGTGAAAGCGAATTCAAAACATTTTAACGCTGGAAAGTACAAGCTGTTTTTGGATAATTATCCTGAGATGTCATTTGAGATAGTAACTTTTGACGCGAAAGAAAAGAAAATTAAGGAATTAAAAGTTGTGGAGGCGTGGGAAGTTTAGGATAGTTTCATTTTATTGTTTATTTATTTTTTTTCTTCAATCCAAATGCCCCGCCTGCCCGCCGAAGCTATGCAAATGCGGGAATTTCCTATCCGAATACCACGAATATTTGCTATAAGATAATATATGTCTGAAAAAATTTACACGGGAAAAGAAACTCCGATAAAAATACAACCTGAAATTAAAGACCTTCCGCAAAGAGTTCAAGGGGCGGAAGAAAGATTGGCCGTGTTAAGTCAGGTTGTCGGCGGCGATTTCGGCATGTCCGTTAAATTCGGCCGGCTGGGCGGCGGCAGTTTTTATAATCCGGAAAACGCGAATATTACCTTGGATCCTCAGATTTTGGTTGAAAATAAAGACTGGCTGGCCGAGTTCGTGGCCGGACACGAGGGCGGGCACCGAGCGGTTACTAAAAGTTTGGAGCAAATCGGATTGAAAAAAGAAAAGGCGATTGAGCTTTACGATAAATTGGGCTTTGGGTATCTGTCAAATTGCGAGGAAGACTGCGCCACTAATGATTGGGTGGCCGGAGTTTTTGAAAAATTCAAAGAATCTTCCGATAAAAATTATATGGAGCAGTTTGAAAAGGAAAATGTCGCCATGACCACGCCTGAAATACAAAGAATCACGGCCATGCTTGGCTACACGCCAAAGTTTGTTTCCTTCGGTTCGGAAATCATCAGAAAATGGGCGACCGACCGCTATTCATCAGAACTTGACGAGAAAGTCAGTGAAGCGCTGAAAAAAACTGAAACCGCGTCGAAAAAATATTGGAAAGAATTACCTGAAAAATTTTCAAGAGAATCGGAGCGGGAAGAAAGCGCGCGGGAACGATTTAAAATATTTTACGAAAAAATTTGGCCGGAAGTCGAAAAGCTGGTGAAAATGGACATAGATCAGGAAAAAATGCGGGAATTGGCGAAAAAGATGATGGAACAAGCCAAGGGAGAGAAAGGGGAAGGCGGGGGCGGCGCGATGCCGCCATTGCCCAAAGAAATGCAAGATGAATTGGAAAAAGCGATGGCGGAAAATTTGAAGGATCAGCTCGAGAAGCTATCCGAGGAATTGGACAAACTCAATCAAGAATTGGAGCAAATCAAAGACAGAAGAAGAAAAAAACGAAATCAAACAAAAAATCAAAGATTTAATGGGTGAGAAAGAAGGATTGGAAAAAGGCGAGAAAAATACGGTTCCTTGGGACAAGCTCACCGACGAATTAAAAAATAAATTAAAGGAAATTTATAATAAACTGCCAAAAGAAGTTCGGGAGGAATTGGAGAAAAAAGCCAAAGAGAATCTGGAAGATTTGGAAGACGAGTTAATTAAAGAAAGCCGCGGCAAATTGTCGGAGGACGAGAATCCGCCCACCCACGCCGAGCTTGACAAAATCAAGGCGGAGCATGAGTCTGAAAAAGCAAAAGAGGAAAAAATTGAAAAAGACCGAAAGAAAGCGGAAGCGGAAAGAAAAAAAATAGAGCGAGAATTGGACAATAAAATAACAGGCGATCTGGCCGAATATGATAAACTTTACCGCGAGGTCGCTCCGCTGGTTGATGAACTTTATAACCGCGTCCATCAAATATTTCTGCCTCAGCGCCATCCGCGCTGGCTCAAAGGATTTCAGACCGGCCATCGGCTGGACTTGGCTAAAGTGATGCAGTTTCAGGCGGACAGGAGCTTGTATGACAAAATTTGGGAAAGAAAGACGATCCCTCAAAAGATTGATTATCGCTTCACTTTATTAGTTGATTTATCTGGCAGTATGCAAGGTGAAAAAATCGAGCTGACTTTTCGAGGATCGATCGTTTTGGCGGAAGTTTTAAACAGACTGAGCATTAAGTCTCAAATTTTGGGTTTTCAAGATGAGGTTATCATGTATAAAGATTTTGACGACCAATTATCTCCCCAAATCAGGCAGGATATGGCAGTGATGAGAAGAGAGGTGAGCAATAAAGGCAATCACAATCAATCGGGGTATAACAGCGACGGCTATTGCCTCAAAAAAGCTTCTGAAATGCTCAGCCGGCAAAAAGGCAAAGATAATTTTTTAATCGTGCTTTCCGACGGCTATCCGGTGCCGGACGAGGCGCACGCGGGTCCCGAATATGATTTGCAGGAGATAATCGACGCGATACGAAAAAAGACCAAGCAAAAGCTGATCGGCGTCGGCTTGGGGCCGGACACGGAGCATGTGGCTGATTATTATCCGATATCACTCCCGAGCACGCCGCTTAAGGATATGCCCAGAGTTTTGGGCGATTTGCTGGAGGATATGATTAAGTTTCCGGATTCTTATAGATAATTTGGTTACGAGATTTACCTGCCCGCGCTGACTGCCGTCAGGCAGGGCAGGCGGGCAAGATTCGCATACAAGATAGTACCAGATAAAAAGTGAATTTTTTAATAGCCAGATAAATATTAATATCTTGTAACATCTCGTACATAAATCTTGTACATCTTGTAACCCAAAATATGGAAAAACCAAGCTTCATAAAACATCTTTTAGGAGGTAAAACGGGAGAAAAGCCGAAAAAAGAAGCGCCGGCAACAGAGGCCGAGGCCGCGCCGGACATGGAATCGCTGACAGAGCAGGCGATGGAGGTTTTGTTTGGAAAATATGAAAAAGTAATTAAGAAAGCGGACGAGATGAAGCTGTTAAATATCGATCAAGCGCTGGAACTGCTTGAAGAAGCGGAAAGAATCGTTGATCAAATGGAAGCGATAAAAGCGGGCAAAGTTTTAATAGACGACCTTGAGAAGATAATTGACGAGAAGAAAGAGGGAGTAGATGAAATCAGAGCCCTAACGCCGGAAGGCAAAGAAGTGAAGTTTGAGCTCAGAGAACAGCTCGAATACTGGAGAAATTTTTATAAAGAAGCGGGTGTTGACTGGGCGGAATTGCCGGAAGAAATAAAAATTACCGAAGAGCAAGCCAAAGAGATAGAAAGACTCATTGAAGAGTTGGGGTTTGATAAAATGATGATCATTCCTGCCGGACTGACAGGCAAAGTCGGAAAAGACGGCAAGGACGAAAACTACGTAAAACTTCATGAAAAGATGAGCGCGGACTACAACGACACGTACCAAGACCCTAATTTCGAAGCGGGAGGCGGTTTTGAAGGATTGCGAAATAAAAGCAATGGCCTAAGGATAATTGTAACAAAAGAAGTTCAGAATTTGAAAGATAATGAATTGTTTAAGCAGACATTAGGCAAGTCTGTGGATGATTTAGAAGGAAAAAAAGGAATATTCGTGGAAAAAGGCGTGAGAGGAATAGACACGGCTACGTATTTGGTATGGCAAAGAGAATATTTTAAAAGAAATAAAAAACATTTAGATGAAGTTGGTTGGACATGGCTGACCGAGCATGAGCGGCCCGAGTCCAAACCCGGGCGGCCGGCGTCTGTCCGCGTGCCTGGCGGGCTTTGGGGTCCTGTTAGGGTGGGCGCCTTTGCTTTTTTTCCCTTACGGCTGATGGTGGTTTTGGCGATCTGGGTTGTCGCCTCGCCGGTAGTCTTGAGGTAGTTTAGGATTTGGAGTTTTAATATTTTATTTAAATTACAAATAATATTTAAGACGTATTTAAATTTAATTACAAATAATTACGAATAAATTGAGATTATTTTTATTATTTTTCGTCGTTTCGACGGAGCGAGGCGCGTGTAAGTAAATTGTTTTTTTCGTCATTCATGTCTTCTCTTTTTACCGTCATTCCCGCGGAAGCGGGAAT